>NZ_JBEOYE010000008.1:0-192277 GCF_040296945.1 Streptomyces sp. NPDC001941
GACAGCAGAGCTCAAACGGCTCCGGTGAGAGCAGTGCTCACCTGCTGGCGGCTACGGACCGTAGTCTCCCTCACGGCCCGACGAGTCCCATTAGGTGAGCAGCTCTGAGGGGCGTCCAGCCCTGACGGACGCGGAGCCGCGACCGGACGGATCCCCCTTCATCCGCCGGTGAGCCGCTCCACGTCCACCACTCCCTGTCCCGGCCGCGGCCGGGGGATCCCCGACCAGACCCCCGCCGCGGCCACGACGGCGGCCACGAGCACCACCAGGCCCGTCCGTCCGCGCGCCCACCGGGCCCGGTACCGGACCGGGTCCTCGATCAGCGCCTTGGTGACCCACGCCGCCACCAGCGACGCCCCGACGACCAGGGCGGTGCGCGCCCAGCCACCGCCCAGCAGGTCCGCGGGCACCAGCAGGAACACCGGCCAGTGCCACAGGTAGAGCCCGTACGAGACCTCCCCCAGGCTCCGCGGGACCGCGCTGCCCGCCAGCCGCCCAGGCCGACCGTCCGGGTGGCCCGCGAGCAGGGCGACCAGCAGCGCCGAGACCGCCGAGTGCGCGAACAGGCCTCCCTGGAACAGGCCCGGCGCGTTCTGCCCCGGGGTGAGCGCCCAGGCGGCCACGATCCCGCACAGCAGCACCGCGGACACTCCGTCCGCCACGGCACACGGCACGCGCGCGAGGAGCGCGCGGACCGGACGGGTCGCGACCAGCGCGCCGAGGAGCAGGGCGAACGCCCGGGTGTCCGTCCCCTCGTACGCGCGCGTGGTGTCGATGGCGTTCGCGTGCACGGCCATCAGCCCCAGTGAGGCCAGTGCCCCCGCCGCCGCGAGTAGTGCCACGCGCGCGTGTCCCGCCCGGCCCCGGCCCGCCGCCAGCACCGCCAGGGGCCAGACGAGGTAGAACTGCCACTCCACGCCGATGCTCCACAGGTGGGCGAACAGACGGGTCTCAGAGGCGTTCCAGTAGCCGATCCGTTCGGCGACGAAGTGCCAGTTGACCGCCTGTGCCGCCACCCAGGGCGCGTCCTGGAGCGCGAAGCCCAGCACCGAGGACGTGGCGAACGCCCAGGCGAGGAGCAGGGTGGCTACGCCCACGAGGGCGAGCGCGGGGAGCAGGCGCCGGGCTCGGCGCGCCCAGAACGCGCCGAGCGCGATCCCTCCCGTACGGCCGATCTCGCCGAGGAGCAGGCTGGTGATGAGGAAGCCGGAGAGTACGAAGAACAGGTCGACCCCGAGGAACCCTCCGGGCAGGTGTCCCGCGTGGAAGAGGAGCACGGCCAGGACCGCCAAGCCCCGCAACCCGTCGAGGGGCGCAATGTGAGCCTGGCGGGCGTTCTCCTTGCGGTGCGGACGGCCTCTGCGGATGGCGGGCACGGGTGTGACAGATACGGGCATGACGGTCCTGGGGCGGGAGCGGGGGGCGGGTGGGGCGGAGTGCGGTGGCCCGCTCAGGAGCAGCCGAGCTTTCCGTACCGGTCGTCGCCCGTCCACGCGCCGGTCGCCCAGGACTTGGCGTCCGCCGGGGTGAACTTCAGCTGCTTGCCGAGCTTTTCGGTGAACCAGGCGGCGAAGGCGGCCGAGCCCTGCTGACAGGAGTGGATGCCGTCGGAGGAGCGCTGCGCCTTGTCGCCTTCGACGACGGTGCCGCCGCCGTCGGACGCCGCGTTCTTGAACTCCACGCCGCCGGCCTTCAGCGCGGCTTCGAGGGGTGGAGCCTCGGCGCCGGCGATGGAGTCTCCGAGCCACAGCACCTTCTTGCCGGTCTTGACCGGCTGCTCTGTTCCGCCCTGGGCCGTGGTGGGGCCGGTGGACGCGGTGCCGGTGGCACAGCCCGAGACGACGACGACTGCGGTCGTGGCGGTCACGGCGAGGAGGACGGCGAACGCGGGGTAGCGACGGGGACGGGTGCCGTGCGGGGCCCGGCGCCACAGCGAGGAGTGCCGCGCGGCCGGGTGCTTCGCCGTGGGGTGCTGCGGGGTGAGGTGCTCGTTCATGCCTCCAGGCAAACAGCCGTCCGGGGCGGATCGGGGGCCTCTCATGGAGCGGTCACACAACGGAGGGCAGCCAGTCACGGGTTTGTCAGGGACCAGGAAAGAGAGTGCTCGTCCAGCTTCTGCCGCCGTCCGTTTGACATGCAGCCGATCGGCTGCCAATCATGGAAAGGCAGCCATTCAGCTGCGTGACTGGGAGTGACGCATCGTGGACGACGTGTTCAAGGCGCTGGCCGACCCGAGCCGCAGACGGCTGCTCGACCGGCTGCGCGCCCGCGACGGACAGACCCTGCAGGAACTGTGTGCCGGCCTGGACATGGCCCGGCAGTCCGTCAGCAAGCACCTGGCCGTCCTGGAACGCGCCCAGCTGGTGACCGCGGTGCGGCGGGGGCGGGAGAAGCTGCACTACCTCAACGCCGCTCCGATCGACGCGATCACGGAGCGCTGGATCAGCCGGTTCGACCGTGCGCGGGTGGACGCCCTCGCCGACCTCAAGAGAGCCCTGGAGCAACCCCCCATGGACAGCAGCACGTTCGTCTACACGACCTACATCCGCACGACTGCCGAGCAGCTGTGGCGGGCCCTGACAGACCCCGCCTTCACGCGCCGGTACTGGGGCGTGGAGTTCGGCACCGACTGGGCGCCCGGCTCCCCCATGGCCTGGAACGAGTCCGGGGCGACCACCGAGGACCCGGAACAGGTGGTGCTGGTCTTCGAGCCGCACAGCCGCCTCTCGTACACCTGGCACACCTTCAGCACGCAGTGGGCGGAGGCCAACGGGGTCGATGAGGGCACGCGCGCCAAGCTCGCCACCGAGGGGCGCTCGCGCGTCACCTTCGACCTCGAAGCCCTCGGCGAGCAGGTGAAGCTGACGGTGACGCACGAGTTCGACCCCGACGGCGTACTGCACTCGATGTGCAGCCAGGGCTGGCCGGCCATCCTGTCCAGCCTGAAGACCCTCCTGGAGACCGGAGAGGCGCTCGCGGATCCGCAGCGGCGTTAGAGGGTCGCGGACGGCGCCGCGTCAGCCCGAGGACCGGGCGGCGCGGCGCAGCCTGCTGCGGGCGGGGTCCTGCACGGGGTGGGCAGCGCCACGCGAACCCTGCTGGACGCTGCGGCGCACGAACAGGGTCACGGTGACGCCTTCGGTGAAGCCGTTGCGGCGCATCATCGCGGCGGACGCCTCGTTGCTGCCCTCGACGTCGGTGATGATGCGCGAGGCGCCTGCGGCGAACAGGGCGTCACAACAGTGCTCCACCAGCCCGCTGGCCACGCCGCGCCCACGGGCACGCTCCTCCAGCGCGATCCACTCCAGGTAGCCCCAGTCCTCGCGTTCGTCGTACGAGAGCGAGCCGAGGACGAAGCCGAGCAGCCCCTCGTCGTCGACGGCGACCCAGCAGGCGTCGGGCTGCGCGTCGAAGTGCGCGGCCACGCTGGACAGGGACCACGAGGTGTACGGCATGGCGTTCACGTCGAAGGCTCGGTGGCCCAGGTCCAGGACGTCGGCCAGGTGGGTCAGCTGGAGCGGGACGATCTTCGCTTCGCCCGCCGGGTGATTCGTGTGCGTGGGGTGGCTCATGGGGCCAATCCTGACATCCCGGCCACAGCGGGGCAGACCGGCGGGTCCCAGGGGCCTCTGTGGTGGCGGTGGCGACCGTGCGGCAGTGACGACCGCACGCCGCGCCGGGAGGGCGCAGGCGGCCTTCCAGGGAGCTTCCCGGACTGCCGCCCGCACTCATAGGGCCCGGGCGGGCGATGCGGCTCCCCGCGTCGGGCCCCCGGGGCCGGTTCCCACGTCCGGCCCTTGCGCCGCTCCCGGACGGTGGGCGTCAGTCGGGGCGCGGGCCGATCACCCGGGAGCCCTCGTGGACCGTGATCGCCTGCGCGGGACAGACGTCGGCGGCCTCCAGGACCCGGTCGTCGGGCGCGGTCTCGCTGACCCGGGTGCGCGCGTGCTCGTCACCGAGCACGAACACCTCGGGCGCCAGGGCGGCGCACATACCGGAGGCCATGCAGAGGTTCTGGTCGACCCTGACTTCCCACGCCATGGCCCTCACCAGCCGATCGGCATGACGCGCGGGCCGCGCACCAGCATCTCGGACTTCCAGGTGATGTCGCCCGCGAGGTGCAGGCGGGGGAAGCGGGCGACCAGGGCCGCCATGGCCTCCTGGAGCTCCAGCCGGGCGAGGGGCGCGCCGAGGCAGTGGTGCACGCCGTGGCCGAAGCCGAGGTGCTGGTTGCCGTCGCGGGCCACGTCCAGCTTGCCGGGGCTGGTGAAGCGCAGGGCGTCGTGGTTGGCGGCGCCGATGGCGACCAGGACCGGTTCGCCCGCGCGGACCAGGGTGCCGCCGACCTCGACGTCCTCGGTGGCGTAACGCGGCTGGCTGGCGCCGTTGCCGAGCGGTACGAACCGCAACAGTTCCTCGATGGCGCCGGGCATCAGCGCGGGGTTCTCGCGGAGCAGTGCCAGCTGTTCGGGGTGGTCGAGGAGGGTGAGCGTGAAGTTGGGAATCTGCGAGGCGGTGGTCTCGTGCCCGGCTACCAGGATGCCGACGCACAGGTCGACCAATTCCAGCTCACTGAGTCGGTCGCCCTCGTCGCGCGCCTCGATGAGACCGGTCATCAGGTCGTCGCGGGGGTCGCTCCGGTGCTCCTCGATCAGGCCCCGCATGTACGCGCGCAGTTCCTCGCGGTTCTGCTCGAACTCGGCGGCCGTGAGTGAACTGGTGGACAGCGCGGCGTCGCTCCACGCGCGGAAGAGCGGCCGGTCCTCGACCGGTACGCCGAGCAGTTGGCAGATGACCGCCACGGGCAGCGGGAGGGCGTAGACGTCCACCAGGTCGGCGAGCGGGCCGGCTGCCTCCATGTCGTCGAGCAACTGCGCGCACAGCTCCTTGACCTGCGGGCGGAGCTTCTCGACCTGCCGTACGGTGAACGCCTTGGCGACCAGGGAGCGCAGCCGGGTGTGATCCGGCGGGTCCATGCTGAGGATCCCGGCGTCGCGACGGCCCTCGGACTGGCGGGGCTCGTCGTGGACGAGGCCCGCCGCACGGCTGAACCGTGCGTCGCCCAGGACGAGTCGGGCGTCCGCGTAGCGGGTCGCGAGCCAGGCGGGCTCGCCGTAAGGCATCTGTACGCGTAACAGCCCCGGCTGGTCGCGCACGCGGTCGTACTCGTCGGCGAGGGCGAGGCCCTCCTCCGTGTTGAAGGGATAGGCAAGTGCGGTGGTGTCTGCTGTCGTCACCAGGGCCTCCCGGTTGTAAGCACGTGCTTACAACGCTAGGAGGGTCACCACGGAGCGTCAACACGGCATTACAGCCGTTATCCTGACGGGCCGCTCTGAGAGGACCGAGAGCATGGCCGCATCCCACGCCGCCCCGTCCCCAGCACCGTCGTCCCCAGCACCTTCGACCGGAGCGCACGCCCCTGACGGCACACGGGGAGCCGGTGCGCAGCCCGCCGCGGGAACGACAGGTTCCGGCCATTCCGGCGCCGAGGGCCCCCCTCCGGCCACCGAACGGCGGCGCGACTCGGCCGCCACCCGCCGCAGACTGCTCGAAGCCGCCCACGACCTGTTCGCCGAACGCGGTTACGAGGGCACGAAAGTGCGGGACATAGCCGAGCGGGCGGGCGCCAACCAGGCCCTGCTCTTCCGCTACTTCGGCTCCAAGCAGGCCCTCCTCGCCGAGGTCGTCGCCCAGGGCGGCCTGGAGCAGGTGCGCGAGACGCCGCCCGCCGAGCTCTTCGAGACGACCCTGCGGTCCATGCTCACCAACAGTGCCGCGGGTTCGCACGACCGCTCCCTGGAGGTGTACTTGCGCTCGGTGGGACGCGGCGAGGAGGAGACCGCCGCCCTGCGCGAGGTGGGCGCGCAGTACCAGCGCGCCCTCGCGTCCCTGTCGGACGCGCCGGACAGTGCCCTGCGCGCCGACCTGGCGATGGCCTGGCTGCTGGGCATCGGGATCATGCGCACGGTCGTCGGTCGTGAACCGCTGGCCGGCGCGGACCCGGAGACCGTGGGACGCCTGGTCCTGGACACCTTGCAACACCTGTGGCGGGCGGCGCCCGAGGAGCAGGAGTAGTACGCCGGCAGTACGCCGCGGTCCACCCGGGACAAGGGTGTGACGAACCTCCAACGTGGAGAGTCGAGGTTCGGGGGCAGACGAACCAAGAGAGGCCGTCCGGGTACGGAACAGCCCGAGCCGACGGTCCACACGAGGGAGGAGTTGGACGACCATGGACGAGCAGCAGTACACCGCCGGGACGTACTCGCACTGCTCCCCCGAGCCTCACCAGGCGTACCACCGCAACGGAACGGCCGACGCGCACGCGGTCCAGGCGCTCGCCCTGGAGGCCCTGCGCGCGGAGGTGGAGCAACTGCGCCACGCCCTGGAGGGCCGCCCTGGCATCGAGTTGGCACAGGGCATGGTGATGGCCATGGTGCCGTGCTCGGCGGAGACCGCCTGGTGGACCCTGGTCCGTGTGTCGCAGCGTACGAACGTGAAGCTGCGCGTCGTCGCCGAGCAGATCGTCGCGAGTGTCGACGGGTCGCGGCCGCAGGCGGACGTCGGCAAGGCCCTGAAGCGGGCGATCGCCGAGGTGCGGGCGGGCACGCTGAGATCGCGGAGTACGCAGCACCCCGGCAGAGGGGGCGATGTGACAGCGCGCGACCCGGGGACCGACGAGGACGGTACCGGGCCCTGAGGCATCGGTCCTGAGGTATCGCGGGACGGGAGCCGGATCGGGTCGGGGTCCTGGCGGATGGGGAAGACGGCGCCGGGGGCTGATGTCACAACCGGGCCGGCGCCTACGCCCCTTCGTACGCAAGGCGCGCAGCCACCCCCTACCCCCCGTCCGCCAGCACAATCCCCCGTCAAGGTGAGGGAGTCACGCCGCACGGGGGTGGCCGCCGCCCCGCACAGCGGCACCGGCTTCTCCAGTGGCCGTACGGCCCGTCAGTGCGCGAGGTCCGGATCGCAGCTCGCCCGGCGCCGTCCGATGGCGGCGAGCGCCCGGGCGAGCTCCGCGTGGTCCCCCTTGCGCACGGCGTGCACGGCCCCCTCTTCCAGGACCGCCCGCAGCCGTTCGTCGTGCAACTGGGTGTCGTACGCGTGCCAGATCACCGCGCTCGGCGGGTGCAGCGCGCGTACCTCGTGGAAGAGGTGGCGTGCGGAGTCCCGCAGGGCGGGCGCGGTGTCGATGAGGGTGATGTCCGGAAGCAGCACGCGCGCGCGGGCCAGCGCGAGGTCCGGATCCGGGGCGTGCGAGATCATCCGGAAGTGCGGGCCCCGCTCGACCCAGCCGCGCAGCACCGCCGCCGGGGCGTCGTCGGCGACCACCAGAACCGTCATCATGTCCCCAGCCTGCGCGGACAGCGCCCCGCGCGCGAACGGACGCCACAGGTTTCGCCGCGGACGGACAGCTCCTGTGGTCCGTACGGACAGCACCGGCGCATCCGCCGACCGGGTGTCACACATGAATTCGAGCGGGCACCGGGAGAGTGCGAAGCGCTTTCCAAGATCGCCACGTTGCTAACTTCTCGCGCTGTGATCCCATCCCCACCGACACCCCCGTCCCCTGCGTCCCCCGCATCCCCTGCGTCGCACGGACCCGCGTCACCGACATCCACCGCCGACCCTTCGGGCACTTCGGACGAATCGTTTCGCCCGGTGCTGCTGCGCCCCTCGGTGCCCGCCGAGGACGCGGCACTGGCGGCGCTGCTCGACTCCGGAGCCGTACGCGAAGTGCACGACCGGCTCGACGAGCAGCTCGAGGAACTGGTGCGCTGCACGCACCCCTCCCGGAGCTTCACTCCGCAGGCCCTCTCCGAGGCCGTCGAGCGGGTGTGCGGCAGCCTGCCGCTCCAGTCGTACGGCACCTGGGTCTGGTACCCGTGGTCGGCGCGACTGGTCCGCGTGCTGCCCCGCGAGGAGTTCCGCCGGGTCCGTACCGATCGCAACCGGGACAAGATCACCCGGGCCGAGCAGGAGCACCTGCTGACCCGGCGGATCGGCGTGATCGGACTGTCGGTGGGCAACAGCGCGGCACTGACCTGCGCCATGGAAGGCCTCGCAGGATCGTTCCGGCTGGCCGACCACGACCGCCTGGGGCTGTCCAACCTCAACCGGCTGCGTGCGGGAGTGCACGAGCTGGGCGTCGACAAGACGGTGCTGTGCGCCCGCCAGCTGTACGAACTCGATCCATACCTCGACGTCGAGATCCACCCCGGAGGCCTGACCGAGGAGTCGGCGGACGCCTTCTTCGGCGGCGAGGACGGTCTCGACCTGCTGGTCGAGGAGTGCGATACCCCGTGGGCCAAGGTCGCGGCCCGTGAGTACGCCCGACGGTTGGGCGTTCCGGTCCTGATGGACGCCAACGACCGGGGGCTGCTCGACGTGGAGCGCTTCGACCTCGAACCGGACCGGCCGCTGTTCCACGGCCGCGCGGGAGACGTCACGTCCGACGAGGTCCGCGATCTCGACCGCGCGGGCCTGGTCGACTTCCTGGTGCGCGTGGTCGACGAGAACGGCCTGAGCCCCGCCATGCGGAACGCGCTGGACCAGCTGGGCCGCACCCTGTCGAGCTGGCCGCAGCTCGCCAGCGGCGTCGCTCTCGGGGGTGCCCTGGTCGCCGACACCGCGCGGCGCGTCCTGCTCGGACAGCGAGTCGACTCCGGGCGCTACTACGTCGACCTGGAAGCCCTCGTGGCACCCGACCGCGCAGTACGTACCGCAGAGGTCGGGGCCGCGCTGTGAGCCACGTGCCGGAGCTGTGCGGCGAACGGGTGCGCGTACGAGAGCTGCGCGCCAGGGACCACCAGGTCTACGAACGCCTCTTCACCCACTCCATGCTGACCCAGTACCTGGGCGTGGACCGCATGGACCCGCGCCGGGCCCAGGACGCCTTCGCGCAGTGCCTGGCCCAGCCGCACATCCAGCCGCGCCGGAAGTACACCTTCGCCGTGTGCGCCGCGGACGACGACACCATGGCGGGCACGATCGGCCTGCTGGTCGAGGACTACGGCAGCAACGCCATGCTGACCGGCCTGGTGATGCTGCCCGACGCGCCCGCGCTGGGCGGCGGGTTCGAGGCCGGACGGCTGGTGATGGCGTACGCGTTCGGGCCGCTCGGCCTGCATCGCGTCTGGGCCGGACACCGCGCCGACCACACCCGGATGCGCGGCGTGATGCTGGCGGCGGGCCTCAAACCCGAGGCCACCCTTCGCCATCTGTTCCACACCCAGGAGGCCTGGCACGACGTCACGACGTACAGCGCGCTGGCGCCCGAGTGGACCCCTCAGGCGGGCGTGGCCGAACAAGCGGTCCTGAACGCCCACAAGGCCCTTCAGACGGCCTGACGCCCGCCGCGCGCCCTCGGGGCGGCCAGGGACGCGCACGGCGATCCCGTACGGCTCCTGCGCCTGCCCCCTCCCGGTACACCCGCCCGGACGAGCGGGCCGTTCCACCGGCTTCACCCGGCTAGGGAATGCGGAAGGACTCTATCTTCGACAGGAGGTCCGACCTCTCCTCCGCCAGTTGGTCCCTCGTCCTGTCCTCTCCTCGACGGGCATGACCACCCCGCGCCACGGCCCCGGAGTTCTCCTCGTACTGGGCGCTGAAGATCTCCGCCTTCGCGTACTCCTCGAACGCCTCCTTGGCGAATCCGCACGCCTCGCCCGCCCTTTTCCTGAGGTCCGCGTCACGGCACCTCAAGTAGCAGTCGGCGGATACCAGTGCGAACGCCAGGGCGTACTTCCGCGTCTGCGCGATCTTCGGCGCGCTGAAGGCGTTGATCGTGAACGAGCCGAACACTCCCCCGCCGGCCGCGGCCAGGTAGAGGTCGGCCGCTCTGCGGTACTGGGAAGCGGCGCACTCCAGGTCGGACTCCTGGTGGGTGTACCCGACGAGGCGGCCGTGGGCCTCCTGGACCTCTGTCTCGGCGATCCGCTCCACGACGGGGAACTCCTGGCCCAGGAGATTGACGATCGCCTTCCCGTTGGAATGCAGGGTCCTCAGCTCCCTGAGGACGAGTCGAATGTCGTGCATGAATCCCGCTACCCCGCTTCCCCGGTCCCCGAATTTCCTCGCACCCCCGAATTCGCTTCCGCCGCCCAGCTTCCCCGCCGAGGCATTGCCGTGGAGGCTTTCCCGCGGAAAGTGCTCCCTTCCTACCCCGGACACCGGGATCCGAGACAGCCAAGTCCGCGTATTTACCCTGGCAGTTGGCAGGAGCAGCGGTACGCCGATCGACGTAGCCGGAACCGGAACCCCCGCTCCCTGTCACGCCATCCGCAGCACCGTGGTCCGCTCACCGAGGGACGTATCCTGCCGTCATGGACGACGACGCCGGCTCGTGGCCACAGGGCCGCAACCCGCACCGCCGCAGGATCGGCCCGCTGGGGTGGGCCCTGTTGGTGTTGCTCGTAGTGGCGCTGTTCACGCTGGCGCCGATGTAGGGGCAGCGACGAAAATCGCTGACCTACGACAGGGCGGGGCGACCCGGTGGGCTGATACCGGGCGCCCGCACAGTGACCGCCAGTAAGCCCGAGGGCTGTTCTCGACCGGGGAGTCAGGCCTTCGCCACGCACTCCGGGCACAGCCCGCGGTACGTGACCTCGGCGGACGCCACCGCGAAGCCGTACCGCTCCATCGCCGGCAGGTCCGCCAGCGGGTCGCCCGCCGGGTGGACGTCGCGGATCGTGCCGCAGCCGGAGCACACCAGGTGCTGGTGTGGACGGTGCGCGTTCGGGTCGTACCGCTTGGCCCGGCCGTCGGCGGACACCTCGACCACCTCGCCGAGCGAGACGAGCTCGCCCAGCGTGTTGTAGACGGTCGCCCGGGAGATCTCGGGCAGCAGGAGCGCCGCGCGGGCGTGCACCTCGTCAGCGGTGAGGTGCACGTGGTCGCCGTCGAGGACCTCGGCGACCACGCGCCGCTGGCTCGTCACTCGCCAGCCGCGCCCTCGCAGTCGCTGCAGCAGGTCACTCATGTCGGTTCACCTATTCAGGCTCGGAGTGCCGAAAGTTTACCGGCAGCTGTTCGACTTGCGATTCAATACGCTTCAGGTCTGGTTCTTGACCTGGACACAGTCCATCGTAGGATCTGTGTCCAGACAAGGCCAGGGCAGCAGGCCAGGCCGCAGGACAGTCCGGTACGGCAGGAGACGAACGACAGATGACGGGACGACCGCGGACGAGCCGCCCGGAGGCGGCCTGCGGATGACCAACACCGCCATCGCGTTCCCGACGGCTGTGCGGGACGGCGACGAACTCGGCTGCGGGGCGCCCCACTTCGGCGTGCCCCACCGCTCCGGTCGCGCCCCGTCACCGTCCGTACGCCCGACCCCGCCGACCACGGGCACCAGACCCGGGGCCCGCCGTGCGAAGTCCCCCCGGACGGAGCACGATGGGCCGGGGGCGTCCCACACCTGACTTCCGCACGTCACCGCCCCTCCCACCAGCTCCCCGGGACGGCGGCAGCACCACGAGCACGACCCACAGCGGTACGGCGAACGGCGAGCAGTACGGCACGCGGCGAGCCGCACGGCAATCAGCAGGACAGCAGTCAGCAGTACAGAGCGTCACAAGGCACCACTCAGCACACCGAGCACGTCGAACACACGAAGTACGCAGTACTGAGCAATGTACGCAGTACTGAGCAATGTGATCCGCCCCGTCCGGAAGGATTCCGATGTCCGAGAACCACGACGCCATCGTCACCGACCCCAAGCCCGAGGAGGGCTCCGGCGGCTGCCCCGTCGCCCACGGGCGCGCCGCCCACCCGACGCAGGGCGGCGGCAACCGCCAGTGGTGGCCGGACCGGCTGAACCTGAAGATCCTCGCCAAGAACCCCGCGGTGGCCAACCCGCTGGGCGAGGACTTCGACTACGCGGCGGCGTTCCAGGCGCTCGACCTCGCGGCCGTGAAGCAGGACATCGCCGAGGTGCTCACCACCTCGCAGGACTGGTGGCCCGCCGACTTCGGCAACTACGGCCCGCTGATGATCCGCATGGCCTGGCACAGCGCCGGCACCTACCGCATCAGCGACGGCCGCGGCGGCGCCGGCGCCGGCCAGCAGCGCTTCGCGCCGCTGAACAGCTGGCCCGACAACGCCAGCCTCGACAAGGCCCGCCGTCTGCTGTGGCCGGTCAAGAAGAAGTACGGACAGTCGCTGTCCTGGGCGGACCTGCTCGTCCTCACGGGCAACGTCGCCCTGGAGACCATGGGCTTCGAGACCTTCGGCTTCGCCGGCGGTCGCGAGGACGTGTGGGAGCCCGAGGAGGACGTGTACTGGGGCCCCGAGACCGAGTGGCTCGGCGACAAGCGCTACACGGGTGACCGCAACCTGGAGAACCCCCTCGGCGCGGTCCAGATGGGTCTGATCTACGTCAACCCCGAGGGCCCCAACGGCAACCCCGACCCGATCGCCGCCGCGCGCGACATCCGCGAGACGTTCCGCCGCATGGCGATGAACGACGAGGAGACGGTGGCCCTCATCGCCGGTGGCCACACCTTCGGCAAGACCCACGGCGCCGGCCCGGCGGACAACGTCGGCCCGGACCCCGAGGCCGCGCCGCTGGAGCAGATGGGCCTGGGCTGGCAGAGCACCTACGGCACGGGTGTCGGCAAGGACGCCATCACCTCCGGCCTCGAGGTCACCTGGACCGAGACGCCGACCCAGTGGGGCAACGGCTTCTTCAAGAACCTCTTCGAGTACGAGTACGAGCTCGGCAAGAGCCCGGCGGGTGCCCACCAGTGGGTCGCCAAGGACGCCCCGGAGATCATCCCGGACGCCTTCGACGCCGAGAAGAAGCACCGCCCGACGATGCTCACCACGGACCTGTCGCTGCGCTTCGACCCGATCTACGAGCCGATCTCGCGCCGCTTCTACGAGAACCCGGCGGAGTTCGCCGACGCCTTCGCGCGCGCCTGGTACAAGCTCACGCACCGCGACATGGGCCCGGTCGCCCGCTACCTCGGCCCGGAGGTCCCCTCCGAGGTGCTGCTGTGGCAGGACCCGCTGCCGGAGCGCACGGGTGAGGTCATCGACGCGGCGGACGTCGCCGCGCTCAAGGAGCAGGTCCTCGGCTCCGGCCTGTCGGTCTCGCAGCTGGTCTCCGCCGCCTGGGCCTCGGCGTCCTCCTTCCGCGGCAGCGACAAGCGCGGCGGTGCCAACGGCGCGCGTGTCCGCCTGGAGCCGCAGCGCAACTGGGAGGTCAACAACCCGGACGAGCTCGCCCAGGTGCTGCGCGCCCTGGAGGGCGTCCAGGAGTCCTTCAACGCCAAGGGCGGCAAGCAGGTCTCCCTGGCCGACCTGATCGTCCTGGCGGGCACCGCGGCCGTCGAGAAGGCCGCCAAGGACGGCGGCGTGGACGTGGAGGTCGCCTTCACGCCGGGTCGTGTGGACGCCGCGCAGGAGCAGACGGACGTCGAGTCCTTCGACGCCCTGGAGCCCGCCGCCGACGGCTTCCGCAACTACCTGGGCAAGGGCAACCGGCTGCCCGCCGAGTACCTGCTGATCGACAAGGCGAACCTGCTCTCCCTGAGCGCCCCCGAGCTGACCGTCCTCGTCGGCGGCCTGCGCGTCCTCGGCGCCAACCAGGGCGGCTCGAAGCACGGTGTCCTCACCGAGCGTCCGGGCACGCTGACGAACGACTTCTTCGTCAACCTGCTCGACCTCGGCACCCAGTGGAAGTCGACCTCCTCGGCGCAGGACGAGTTCGAGGCCCGCGAGGCGAGCGGCGCCGTCAAGTGGACCGGCACGCGCGCCGACCTGGTGTTCGGCTCGAACTCCGAGCTGCGCGCGGTGGCCGAGGTCTACGCGAGCAACGACGCGAAGGAGAAGTTCGTGAAGGACTTCGCCGCCGCGTGGACGAAGGTCATGGACCTGGACCGGTTCGACCTGGTCTGAGGCTTGTGGGCCGAGGCCTGAGGCCTTGGCATCGGAGGGACATGAGGGCCTGCCTCTGAGGCCCTCATGCCCTCTGAGATGATCGCCGGGAGTGCCCGGGTCCGCCGTGCGACGGCGGGCCCGGGCACTTCCGTCTGTGGGTGCCGCACACGGCGAACGTACCGGGAACCGGTCGTATCCAGGCGGCTGAAGAACCGTCTTCTGGGGGATGCACGATGTCTTTCGACCTGCACGCACCACAGTTGGAGGGCGCGCGCGTACGGCTGGAGCCGCTGGGGCGTCGTCATGTGGCCGACCTGACGCTGGCGGTGCGGGACGACCGCACGACGTACGGCTTCACCACGGTGCCCGAAGAGGGGCGGGTCGAGGAGTTCGTCGACGGCCACCTGGCGCGCGCGTCGGACGGTCTGGTGCTGCCGTACGCACAGGTGGAGCGGGTGAGTGGCAGGGCGGTGGGCATCACGACGTACTGCACGCCGCGCCTACGCCCCGATGGGGTGGTGCTGGCCGCCGTCGAGATCGGGTACACCTGGCTCGCTCCCTCCGCGCAGGGCACGGGTCTGAACACCGAGGCCAAGTACCTGCTGTTCCGCAACGCATTCGAGGAATGGGGCGTCGCTCGCGTGGACCTGCGGACCGATGCCCGCAACGCTCGCTCGCGGGCCGCGATCGAGAAGGTGGGCGCACGTTTCGAGGGCGTCCTGCGCAGTTCCTCCCCGTCGCGCGTCGCGGGCGAGGAGGGGCTGATGCGTGACTCGGCGGTGTTCTCGGTGATCGCGGCGGAGTGGCCCGAGTGTCGTGCGGCGCTGGAGCGGCGGCTCGGTGGAGGCGTAGGGGTGGGGAAGCCGTGAGTCGAGGGTCAGAGGTCGCCGTCCTCGAGGACTGACGTGATGACGTGGCGGGCGTTCGCCGCCATCGAAGGGTTGGTCTTCCGGTAGTACGGGAGCGCGATCAGGGCCTGTGACAGCGTCCGGCCCCGGCCTCGGCGCCAGGTCGCCTCGTCCACGTCGATCGCGTTCCTGAAGGCCGTGCGCCCCTCGGGGGGCAGCAGATTCCAAGCCGGGAACAGGTCGCAGGCCGGGTCGCCCGTTCCCGTACAACCGAAGTCGATGACCGAGGCGAGCCGCCCGTCCCCGTCGACCAGCAGGTTGCCGGGCATGAGGTCCGCGTGCAGCCACACCGGCGGACCGCCCCAGGCGGGGGCCCGCAGCGCGTCCTCCCACACCTCCGTCACGGCGTCGCAGTCGACGCCTTCCTCGGGGATGTCCCGCAGCAGTTCGATCGCCTCGCGGGTCTCCTCGTCCTGAGCGCTGAGCGGGCCGCCACGGTGGGCCGTTGGCGCGCCGGACAGTGAGATGCCGCGCATGGCCGTCACGAAGGCCGCGAGGTCCCCGGCGAGGAGCTCGGGTTCGGCCACCGCTCCGGCTTCCGGGTTGGCGCCCTCCTGCCAGCGGTACACGGACCACGGCCAGGGATAGCCCTCGGCGGGCTCGCCCTCACCGGCCGCCTCGGGGATCGCCGTGGGCAGCAGGGGTGCCAGCCGCGGGAGCCACTCGCGCTCCAGCCGCACGTCTTCCGCTCCACCCCGCGTCAAGGGCAGCCGTACGACGAGGTCGTCACCGAGGCGGTACATCGCGTTGACCGTGCCGCCGGAGGGGAACCTGCGCACCGGCAGCCCGGCCCACCGGGGAAAGCGTCCGGCCACCAGCCGTCGTACGAGGGCGTCGTCGATCGGGTGAGCGCCGGGGTGCATCTGCCGCGTGGGCTCCGTGTCCTGTGCGCGCTCTGTGTCCTGTGTGTGCTGCGAGTGTTGCGTGCTCATGGGACGTCATCCGACCGCCGGGGTGGCCGGAGGTCAAACGGGTTTCGTACGAGGCGGGACGGACTGGGGTGCTGGTCGGTGCGGGGCCGCGTCACGTTGCCGCTACGCGGCTCGCTTGCTGCCCGCTCACTTGCCTCCGCGGCGGCGGAACAGGCCACGGCGCGCGGGCTGGTCGCTGTCGGCGCCCTCGCCGGGATTCGTGGTGGGGACGAAGGACGGCAGTGCCTTGAAGTCTTCGCCCAGGGCAGCCGTCGGGACGAGCCGGTCGAGGGTGCGGCGGACCGTGGTCAGCGGGTGGTCGGGGAACTTCTCGTCCCACTCCGCCAGGTCGCCGACGTGGTACGGCAGGCCGCCGTGCACCGCGGCGGCGTACGGGTGCGGCTGGAAGTACTCCGTCGGGCCGACCTCGGCGAGGACCGTGGCCTCGCGCGCGCCGGTCGTGCCACTCTCGGCGGCCTGAACCTTGATCACGATGCTGCACGACGCCTTGGGCACGATCACCGAGCCGACGAAGACCAGCCCGTGACCCTGGGGGTGCGGGACCTTGACGATCTGGCGCACGGCGGGGACGCCGTCGACCGTCTCCGGGCCCGCCTCGATGAGCCCCGCGCCGGCCGCGGCGGTGGAGATCGCAAGCTCGGCGCGGAGCGTGTCCAGGTCGTCCAGGGCGGCCGGGAGGTCCGGCACGAGGTCGAAGGAGTGGAGCGACAGGACCTGGCCCTGCTCGTCGGTCCAGACCCCAGCATCGTGCTGGGTGAATCCGGCGAGGTCCATGCTGGTGAGCGTCATGGGACCAAGCGTATGCAGCGGCACTGACAAACGAGGTCCTGGGGGCCTGTTGCGTGCTCCCGTGGGCGGGCGGATGTGAAGGGATCAGCGGTTCCGCAGAGCGTGGGTCAGTGCGGACTCGGCCTGTTCCGCGAGGACGGGCACCAGGTCGGACGCGGAGGGCAGATCGTCGATGAGGTCCACGCCCTCCCCGGCCCAGACGGGGACCGGCGGCAGCTCGCCGCTGGCCACTCCGTCTGCGTACGCGCGCAGAGCGTCGGCGTCCGCGGCCAGCTCGGCTTCCCGGCCGCGCCAGCGGTCGAGGTACGGGTGGCCGAGCGTGCGGGCGGTGTAGTGCGCGGGCCAGGCGGACCCGCGGGCCACGTCGAGGAGGTTGCCGCGCTCGGTGTCCTGTCCGTGCCCGTCGACCAACGCGCGCGTGACGACCGGGGCGGCCAGGGACTCGGCCGTGGCCTGGAAGCGAGTGCCGACGAGCGCACCCGCAGCGCCCAGGGCCAGTGCGGCGGCCACACCGCGCCCGTCACCGATACCGCCTGCCGCGAGGACGGGGACGGGGCCCGCGAGGTCGGCCACCAGGGGGACGAACGGCAGTGTGGAGCGGCCCTGCCGGGCTCCGTGTCCGCCGCTTTCGGTGCCCTGCGCCACGATGACGTCGGCCCCGAGGTCGACGGCCCGACGCGCCTCTTCGAGGTCGGTGACCTGGAGGATCAGGGATGCCCCTGACTCCCGTACGCGCGCGGTGAAGGCACTTGGATCGCCGAAGGAGAACATCACGGCGACGGGCTGGTGCTCCAGGGCCAGTTCCACGGTTCCGAGGTCGACGGACCAGCTGATGAAGCCGATGCCCCAGGACGCTCCGGCGGTCGCGGCTGCGAGGGCGGCCTCGCGTGCCACCCACTCGCGGTCGCCCAGGCCGCCGCCCACCAGGCCGAGGCCTCCTCCACGACTGACGGCGGCGGCAAGCGCACCGCCCGCCGAGCCGCCCATGGGCGCGGAGGCGATGGGGTGCTGGACGGCGAACATCTCGGTGAAGGCTGTGGAGAGGGTCATAGGGACAGTGTTGCGGCAGCTGACCCGACGGGTCCGGTGGTCCGGCCTATCCCCGGGAGATTCAGAGCGCGGGCGTGATGTGCTTCTCGAACCAGTGGTCGGCGTAGACCTCTTCGTTGAACGCCTCGACCTCCTGGAAGCCGAACGCGTGGTACAGCCCGATCGCCGCGTGGAGTGCCTTGTTGGTGTCGAGGCGCAGGAGTTCGCGCCCCTCGTGCACCGCTCGCGCCTCCAACTCGACGAGGAACCGGCGCCCGAGGCCGAGGCCGCGTACGCGAGGCGCGACCCACATGCGTTTGATCTCGGCGACCTTGCTGTCGGGCGGCAGCTTGAGGCCGGCGCACCCGACGGGTTCTCCGTGGAGCCGCGCCACGAGGAACTGCCCACGCGACGGACGCAGGTCGCCCGCGTCGGGGAGCAGGCTGCGGTCTGGATCGAAGCCCGTGTCGAATCGCTCCTGGGGTTCGGTGAAGTAGGCGTGCAAGCAGTGGCGCCCGTCGGGGTGGTCCGGATCGAGGGCGTCCAGCGTGGCGGTGCCCGCGGTCAGCAGGCGTTCGACCTCCGCCATCGCCCTGACGAGCCGGGCGCGCTGCCCCGGGTTGAGCGGGTCGAGGAGGGACGCGGCGACGGCGTCGCTGTCACTGTCGAGCACGGCGCGCTCCGCGAGCCCGGCGTCGGTGAGGCGGACGGTGCGGACGCGCTTGTCATCGGGATATGGGTGAAGGGAAAGCCAGAAGCGGATCCCGAAGTTCCGAGGGCCCGGCGCTCCGGAGGCCTGAGGGTCCGGAGCTCGAAGGTCCGGCGCTCCGGCGTTCCGGCCGTGGGCAGACGTAGACGATCGTCGCGGCAAGGAACAACTTTCGTCAGACGCGGGCTCGGCCCGGCGCCGGAGATCATCGAGCATCGGCAAGTCCTCTCACGATCGCGGGGCGGGAAAACACCATGAAGAAGTCGATGGATCAGGCAGGGAAGGCAGGGGGCTCGGCGGCCCGCGCGGCAGCCCAGGGCAGCGGCCCGGCCGCGGCGCTGGCTTCGGAGCGGCGGTTCCTCATCCGGCAGCGGATCACGCCCATGGCCAACCGGTACGTGGTCTGCACGGAGCGTCCGGACAGGAGCGAGGGGGAGGTCGTCGCCTTCGCGCACCAGAAGAGGATGGCGCTCAAGGAGCTGATCACCTTCTACACCGACGAGTCGCAGCGCGAGGTGCTCTTCACGTTCAAGGCGCGGCAGGTGCTGGACCTTGGCGCGACGTACGACGTACTGGACGCGGCCGGGACGCCGATAGGCCAGTTCCGCAAGGACTTCCGCGCCTCTCTGGCGCGCTCGACCTGGCACCTGCGCCAGGCGGGCGCATCGGCCGAGACGACCGGCGTGGAGCGCAACGTGGCGGTGGCCGTGGTGCGGCGGGTGTGGGACTTCCTGCCGCTGGTGGACTTCCTTCCGTTCGCCTGGCCGTACCACTTCGACTTCAAGGAAGGCGATCGACCCGTCATGACCCTCAACAAGCGTCTGGGCATACGCGACCGGTACGTGCTGGACATCGAGGCGCCGGGGCTGGACCGTCGGCTCGCGATAGCCCAGGCGGTCGCGCTCGACGCACTCCAGTCGCGCTGACGCGGACAGGAGACGGGGCCGGGACCTGGCGGGGCCCCGGGGGAGGTCAGGCAGGCAGTGCTGGCCGCGGCGCGGTGATGGTCCGGGCAAAGAACCACCGAACTTGAAGGAGTGATCCATTCCGGCAGATCCTTACGTCCATGACCACCCGCTCCCCCGCCTCCGACCTGGCGCGACCCAAGATTCCGAGTCCGTCGTACGCTCCCGACAACGCCCGTGGCTGGGCGCTCGTGGACGTCGAGACCTCCGGGCTGATCGCCCGCCGGGACCGGGTCCTCTCGGTCGCCGTCGTGACGATCGGGCCTGACGGGGAGCAGACGGACGAGTTCTCGACGCTCCTCGACCCGGGCTGCGACCCCGGGCCGGTGGAAGTGCACGGGCTCACCTCGGAGGTGCTGGCCGGGGCGCCGATGTTCCCGGAGGTGGCGGAGCGGCTCGGGGCGATGCTGCGGGACCGGGTGTTCGTGGCTCACAACGCGCAGTTCGACTACGACTTCCTGGCACACGAGTTCGCGCGGGCCCGGCTGTTCCTCCCCGTCGCCCAAAGGCTGTGCACGCTGGCGCTCAACCGGCAGCTGGACCCCCCGACCGAGGACATGCGGCTGGGCACGCTGGCCGCCCACTACGGCGTCCCGCAGGCCAAGGCGCACGACGCGCTCGACGACACCCGGGTGCTCGCGGGGATCTTCCGGGCCACGCTGAGGGAGGCGGCCCGCCTGGACCTTCCATTGCCGCTGGTGGCCTGCCCGCCGCGCCAGGACGTGCAGTTCGCGCCCAGTCCGCCGAAGACGCCGTGCGCGTATCGCAACCCGGGGCGGCTGGAGCGGGGTGAGCCGCTGGTCCAGGGGATGAAGGTGGCGGTCACCGGAGCGACCTCGACGGCGCGCGCCGAGTTGGTGGCGCGGGCGGTCGGGGCGGGGCTGAACGTGATGTCGACGGTGAGCAGGCATACCAGCGTGCTGGTCACCAACGACCTCGCGTCCGGCTCGGCGAAGGCGAGGCGTGCGGTGGACGAGGGTGTGCCGGTGGTCGACGAGCGGGAGTTCCTCGGGCTCCTGGAGGACGTACGGGACGGGGTGCCGCACGCGGCGCCGAAGACGCAGGGAAGTCCGGTGGGGCGGAGGGAAGGAGTGCCGACTGCGGTGGGCGTTGGTGGCTCTACCAGTGCTGATCCCGACTCCGCGTTCGCCGCTTCCGTTCCTTGCGCCCTCTCTCCCGCCTCCAGCGCCGCTGCCGCCCCGGTTGCCTCCGTCGACGCCGCCGCCTCGACCGTCTCCGCGGACGCCTCGTCGGTCGCCGTCGGTGCTGTCGCCGGTGTCGCCTCCATAGCCACTTCCGATTCCTCTTCTCCCACTTCTCACGCTTCGCGAAAGCCCGGAGTGTCAGGCTCTTCCGTGCCTCTGGCGGGGCGGCGGATCCTGGTCCTCGGCGGGATCCATGCGGAGGCGGCCGCCGCGCGCGGCCGGGTGGTCGCGCTGGGCGGGTCCGCCGCCGTGAACCTCTCGCGCAGTGTCACGGACGTCGTGGTGCTGCCGGGCGGCGAGGAGGACCGCCGTATGCGCCGGATCACTGACCTCGGGATCGCCGTGCACGACGAAGACTGGCTCTCTGACCCCACCGCTTCGACCATCCCCAACCTGGACCTGTCCAGCGCCCCGACGGCCGAAGTACCGACCGCTCAGGTCCCTACCGCCGAAGGCCCGACCGCATCAGCCGGTCTCAGGGACACCGTGCCGCTGCCTTCCACCGGGGCGGCGGATGCGGTGGGCGTGGGGGCGCGTGGTGCGGTGCCGCAGGTGTTGCCGCGGGGTGGTGTGGTCGATCTGCCCGCGCCGCCGTCGGGTACGCCCCCGGTCCCGTGGCACATCACGGCGACCTGGGCGCCGCAGGGGCGGTGCGAGATCGATGTGGTCGCGTTCGTGCTGGACGAGGACGGGCAGGTGATGTTCGACGAGGACTTCGTGTTCTACGGGGCTCCGGAGAATCCCGGGGGCACGGTGCGGCTGCTCACCGACGGGCCGGCCGAGCAGAGCATCGCCCTCGATCTCGCCTCTCTGCCGCCCGCCTCGCGGCGGGTCGTGGTGGCGGCGGCGATCGACGGGGACGTCACGTTCGGGGAGGTCGGAGCGGTGCAGGTGGCGGCCGCGCCGGGAGCGGGTGCCGCGGTGCTGGCGCGGGCCACGCTGGACGCGGCGACGACCGAGCGGACGCTGCTGCTGGCCGAGGTGTACCGGCGGGGTCCGGTCTGGCGCTTCCGCGCGGTGGGCCAGGGGTACGAGGACTCCTTGGCCACGCTCGCCCGGGGTTACGGCGTCGATGTGGCGGACTGACGGGGCGCGGAGCGGTGGTCGAAGCCGTGGCGGGGGCTGGTGCGGGAGTTGGCGCACGGGTCGGCGTCGTACGGAACCAGTCAGGGCCGCGCCCGAAGCGGTGCGGCCCTGTGGTGGGCGGCGCGCTGGAACACGTCCCCCGAGTTCCCTGTTCCACGGTGCAGCCATGACGCCAGGGATGCCTCGCCGGTGACGGCGAAAGCGGCGTTGTGGCGAGGGTCGCAAACCCAGGCCCCTCGGGGCAACGGGATGTGGACGCAATTGCATCAATCTTGTCGGCGCACACCCGTGACCTGCTGCTTCCGCAGGGGTTCCGGCGCCGAGGGCCAGGGTTCTCCTCCGCGAAGCCACCGTGGCGTGGACGTTGCCGCATCAACGGCGCCCGAGCGCCGAGAACGGATTGTGAGGCCGCCTGACGTGGTGGGAGGATCAGCCGCGAGTCCGGGGGCGCCGGGTCTGGAAGCCCGCCCCGCGCTCGTGGTGCAGCCATGAAGCGTGCGCGGTCGCAACGCGCACCCGCCTGAACAGGGAATTCCTCATGCGTAGCCTTCCTCCATCTTCTTCGTTCTCCTCGTCTTCCTCGCCATCCCCCCGCCATCCGTTAACTCCCGGGCGTCCGGGGTCACTTCGGCCCGTCGAGGCGATCATCGTCATCGTGGTGATCACCGGCGCGGTCGTCCTGGCCGCGCTGGGACTGCCCCTGGTGGGGATCGGCGAATTCCTCGCCGCCGCCGTCTACTTGGCCGTCCGGGGCGTACTGGCACTGCGCACGCCCGAGACGCGCGACGCGACGGGCTGAACTCGTGGGACGGTCTGAGAAGCCCGTCCGCGGTGGGACCCGCCAAGCGGTGACGCTGGCGCTGTGGCTGCGGGCCCAGCGCCGGCGTTCCGGTCTGACGTACCAGCAGATGGCGTCCCGTACGGGCCACTTGGTCACCGCGACCGTGCTGTCACGGGCGGCGGCCGGCGCACCGGTGCCCACCTGGCGCACCGTCCAGGCGTACGCCGTCGCCTGCGAAGCCGACCAGGGGCGGGCCCGTGAGCTCTGGAAGGCCGCCCGCCACGCCCGGCAGCGCACCCTGAGCCAGGAGGCGGCAGAGGACGAGGACCGGCAGGACCTCGACTTGGTCGACCGGCTCAACCGGGCCTTGAGCCATCCTGAATTCGTGGACAACTTCGCCCAGTTGAGGCGGGCGATGGTGCAGCTCAGGGCGCGCGAGGGCCAGCCGTCGCTCGCCGAGCTGCAGCGCCGGGCGGGCCCGGGTCCGGACGGGAAACCGGTGCTGCCCAAGAGCAGCCTGTCGGCGTTCCTCAGCGGCCAGACGGTGCCGCTGCGCCGCCACATCACGGCGCTGACGCGCGCACTCGGGGCGTCGGAGTGGAAGGTGGCCGAGTGGGAGCGGGCCTGGGACCGCATCAGCGGCCAGCGGCCCATCCCGCCGCGCCCCACCCGGCCGCGACCGGGAGCGGCAAGCGGTCCGGGCGGCCGTACCAGCGGACCTCGCACGCGCACGGACGCACGCGCGCTGCCGCGCGCGGCGGACCCGGCTCAGCGGACCCCGCCGCGCGCCGAGGCGGCTCCGCGCCGGGTGGGCGGCCCGCAGAAGGCACTGAGCAGCGGCGGTCTCACGCCGGCCGGGCTGCCGATGCGGCGGCCGCGACAGCGTTCGGGGGACCAGGAGTGGTACGTGACGTACCGCGCCTACCCCACGCCCGCGGGCCAGAGCGCGGCGGACCGGCCCGGGCACGGCGGTCCGATCGTGCTGACGATCCCGCCGTGGACCGACCCGCACGGCGCGGAGATCGCCCTGCGGGCGGCGGCGCGCGAGCGGAAGGCGATGCGGGACCGGAATTTCGCCCCGTCCGGTGAGTGACCTCCCACCGATATGGACAGTCCGGACTGCACACCCTGAGTTGCACAGCCTGGGCTGTCTATCTATGGTGGAGGTCATGAGTGAGCGACACGACGAGATCTCCGAGACCGCCGCGCAGGCGGCCGGTGAGGTGTGGGTGGTCATCAGCCGGCTGGTGCGCCGGCTGAGGGAGACCGCGCCCGCCGGGGACATGTCGGCCGCGCAGGCTTCCGTACTCGTACGACTGTCCAAGAGCGGTCCGGCTTCCGCCAGCGAGCTGGCCGCCGCCGAGCGGGTGCGCCCGCAGTCGATGGCGAAGACGGTCGCCGGGCTGGAGGAGGCGGGGTACGTCGAGCGCCACCCCGACCCCGAGGACGGCCGCCGTCAGCTGGTGACGCTCACCGACCTGGGCCGCGAGCGGCGCCTGGACGACCGGCGCGCCCGGCAGGCCTGGCTGGCCCGCGCCCTGCAGGAGCGCGCCACCGAGGAGCAGCTCAAGGACGTGATCGCGGCGATGGCGCTGCTGGACGAGGTGGCGCAGTCATGAGCCTTCGGGGCGACCCCGCGAGCGACACGGCCCCGCACATAGCGGCCGCGCCCGCCCCCGGACCGACGGGCTTCAACCGCAAGCTCATCGCGCCGATGATCCTCGGCTCGGTCCTCAACCCCATCAACTCGTCGATGCTCGCCGTCGCGCTGATCCCGATCGGCCGCGCCTTCGACGCGCCGCCGTCCCAGACGGCCTGGCTGGTGTCGGGCCTGTATCTGGCGACCGCCGTCGGCCAGCCCGTGATCGGCCGACTCGTCGACACGTACGGACCCCGGCGGCTCTACCTCATCGGTACGGGACTGGTCGGGCTGGCCGGTCTGCTCGGCGTCCTCGCTCCGACGCTCGGCGTCCTGATCGTCTCGCGCGTGCTGCTCGGCTTCGGCACGTCCGCCGCGTACCCGGCCTCGATGAAGCTGCTGCGCACGGAAGCGGACCGCACCGGGACGAAGAGCCCGAGCGGGATCCTCTCCACGCTCTCGATCGCCAACCAGGTGACGGCCGTGCTCGGCCCGACGCTGGGCGGCCTGCTGATCGGGGCGGGCAGCTGGCACCTGATCTTCGCCGTGAACATCCCGCTCTCCGCGACCTGCCTGGTGCTCGGCGCCCGCCGCCTCCCCCGCCGTCCCACGTCGCCCGAGGGCCGGGAGCAGGAGGCGGTCGGCCGGGTGGACGTGCCGGGGATGGTGCTGTTCGCGGGCATGCTGACGGCGTTCCTGCTGTTCCTGATGAGCCCCGGCGTGGACGACCTGTACCTGCCGGTGGTCGCGCTGGTGCTGGGCGCGGTGTTCGTACGGAGGGAGCTGCGGGTCGAGGAGCCCTTCATCGACCTCCGGGTACTGGGCGGGAACGGGCCCCTACTCGCCACGTACGGACGGCAGTTGCTCGCGTACACCGTCTCGTACGCCTTCCTGTACGGCTTCACCCAGTGGCTCGAACAGGGCCGCGGCCTCGGCGCCTCCGCCGCGGGACTGCTGCTCCTCCCGATGTCGCTGGCCGCGATCGCGGTCACGGCGCTGACGGGACGGAACCCGCGGGTGCGCGGGAAGCTGATCACCGGGAGCCTCGTCCAACTCCTTTCGGTGAGCTGCCTGTTGATCCTCACCTCGTCCAGCCCGCTGTGGCTGCTGGCACTCGTCGGGATCGTCGTCGGGGTGCCGCAGGGCCTGAACGGGCTCGCGAACCAGAACGCCCTGTACGCCCAGGCCGACCCGGCGCGGATGGGCTCGTCGGCCGGACTCCTGCGTACGTTCATGTACTTGGGGGCGATGTTCGCCTCGGCGGCCACCGCGGCGTTCTTCGCGGACGGCGCCACCACCGGCGGCCTGCACGGCCTGGGGTGGCTGCTCCTCGGCATCACGGTGCTGTCGCTGACCGCGGTGACCGCGGACCGCTCGCTGTCACGCGTGGGCAGGGACGACGCGCTCGCAGGGCGGTGACCAGTCCCCTCGTCCCTTGATCTCCTCTGACCTCTGATCCGCTTCCCCTCCACGACGTTCATCGAGAAAGCAACAAGGCAACAAAGCAAGAAAGGCAGTACGACACCATGTCCGTGACCGCACTGGACCCGAAGACCGCCCTCGTCGCGATCGACCTGCAGAACGGCATCCTCGCCGCCCCCGGCACCCCGCTCCCCACCTCCGACGCGCTGGACCGCACGGTCGAACTGGCCGATGCGTTCCGGGCGAAGGGCCTGCCCGTGGTGCTGGTGCGCGTGAGCTTCGCCGCGGACGGCGCCGACGCGCTGCCCGGTCGTACGGAGGCTCAGCGCGCCGCCCGCAGCATGCCCGAGGGCTGGGACCGGATCGCCGACGCCCTGGCCGGGCACCCCGAGGACATCACGGTGACCAAGCGCAACTGGGGCGCGTTCCACGGCACCGGCCTCGACGTGCAGCTGCGCCGTCGCGGCATCACCCAGATCGTGCTGACGGGCGTGGCGACGAGCATCGGCGTGGAGTCCACGGCGCGCGCCGCCTACGAGCACGGCTACCACGTCACGGTCGCCACGGACGCGGTGACGGACCTGGACGCGGGCGCCCACCACAACAGCCTGACCAAGATCTTCCCGCGCCTGGGCGAGACCGGCACCACGGCGGAGATCCTGGAACTGCTGGGCAAGACGCACGCGTAACCGCTCCCCGCGGTGAGGCCGCGGGACCAGCGAGGCGGAGGTGAGAGCCCTCGCCGGGCGCCCCTGTGGCGGCCGGCGAGGGCTCTCGCGCATGCGGACCCGCGTCACATGCGGACCCGTGTCACGGGCAGACTCCTGTCAGGTGCGGTCCCGCGTGAGGTGCGGACTCCTGTCACATGAGGACCCGACTCACATGAGGACGTGCGCGTCAGAGGACGGGCAGGAACGCCTGGGCGAGGAGGTCGTGGCCGCTGGTGTTCGGGTGGATGTCGCGCAGTGGGCCGCAGGTGAAGGTCAGGGCGCAGAGCCTGGCGACATTGGTCGGCACCTTGCCCAGGCCAGGTGCGTCAACCTCCGGAAGGAAGGACGTCGAGGAGAAGGCGGACGCGAAGTCGGCGATGTCGAAGTGCTGTTGGGTGAGACGCCGCGTCACCACGTCGTTGAAGGCGGTCTGTACTCCGGTGGACTGGAACGCGGTGGTCTGCCCGGCGGGACCGGCGAGCCAGGCGGCCAGGAACGGGTTGAAGGAGTTGGCGCCGGCGAGGCTGGTCGATGCGGAGGCCGCGGAGTTGAGGGCGGTGGCGATGCGGTTGACGTTGGTGTCCACCTTCTTCAGCGCCGCGAGGCTGCAGGCCGTGTCGATACCGGTGTCGGTGGCGCAGCCGCCGATGTCGTTGCCGCCGATGTTGAGGGAGAGGTAGCGCACCCGGGAGCCGTTCTGGGCCAGGAAGTCGACGGCCTTGGCGAGTTGGGGGACGGTGGCGCCGCTGCGGTCGAGGTAGACGCACAGCCCGCCGTCGATCATGGTCTGGGTGGTCTCACCGGTGCAACCGAGCCTGATGTGGCGGAGGTTGGGGTCGCTCTTCTTCAGCTGTGCGAAGACCCTGTCGGGGTAGGCCTGGTCGGTCTCGGTGCCGGTGTCGGGCTGGAAGCCGGAGGCGAGGGAGTCGCCGAGGGAGACGTAGTAGGTGGGGGTGGCCGTGGTGGCGGTGGCAGGGGCACCGGCCGCGGTGGCGGCACCGGCGCTCGCGCCCGAGCACAGGGCGACGACGAGGCCGAGGACGGCGGACACCACGGCGGGCGAACGGAGAGATCGACGCATGGGGACTCCCTGTTGCAGGTGGGCGTTGCAGGTGGGTGTTGCAGGTGGTTTCGTCGGATGGCTGTTTGGGTGTGGGCGAGACCCCGGGCGCCGGGGCTGAGGCACTCGGGCGCTGAGGCCCCGGGGCTCGCTGCTGGTGCCGAGTCGTGTCGCGCGTATGCACGGACGGGAGCGGCCCGAGTTCAAGCGGGGGAAGGAGAATTCCGCGCGGGGTACGCGTGCGAGCGGCGTCGGTGTCGCACCGAACCCGCGCACAGGCGGGCCCGTGTCACTCGCCGAGAGGGCGCCGCCACATCCGCGTGCGCGTGCGCAGCCCTCACGAAGGGGGACCACCGTGTTCAAGGACCGCCCCGCGCCCCGCCGTCGAGGCCTCGCACTGGCCGTCTGCGCGGGGGCCGCACTGCTCGTGATGTCGGTGGCGGATGCCGAGCCGACTCAGGACCTCCGCCTGGCTGCGACGACGCCGACGGCGTCCGTACGAATCTCGGATCCGCTCACACCACCCTCGGACCCGCTCGCACAACGTCAGACTCGATCAGACCCGCCGGCCGTGAGCTCTCTGACCGCGGGCTCCCTGACCGTGGGCGCCGTTGCCGTGAGGCACGCGCGAGCGGACACCGCGGAACCGGCCGACACCACCCAAGTGAGCCCGCTGCGGCGCTTCTTGATGATCTGCACGGTGGTCCTGATGGGCGCCAGCGCGCTGGTGCTCCTGCTCGCGTTCCTCGTGAGGAGCACATCGCGTGCCGGTACGGCCCCCGCGCCCTCCCGTTCACCACTCCACCGGCAACTCCCGCAGGCCGTTCGCCAGTTTGTCGTTGCGCCAGCTCAGCGCGTGCGGGTCCGTCGCGGGGCGTAGGGAGGGGAAGCGGTCCAGGAGTGCGCCGAGGGCCGTCGTCAGCTCCAGTCTCGCGAGGGACGCGCCGATGCAGACGTGCGGCCCGTGGCCGAACGTGATGTGCGCCGGTCCCTTGCGCGTGATGTCGAAGCGGTCCGGGTCCGGGAAGCGCGACGGGTCCCTGTTCGCGGCGAACGGCAGCGGCATGACCCCCTCGCCCTTACTGATCCGTACGCCACTCAGGTCGAAGTCCTCGCGTGCGCTCATCACCAGGAACATCGGGGACTGCGGCTGGTAGCGCAGGATCTCCTCGACCGCTCCGGCGAGCAGCGTGCGGTCGGCTCGCAGGGCCGCGAGTTGGGCCGGGTTGAGGAACAGACGCCACACTCCGGCGCCGATCGCGTTCGCCGTCGTCTCCGTGCCCGCCACCAGCACCATCATCGCCAGGTGCCCGACCTCCGCGTCGGTGAGGCGGTCGTCGGCCTCCTGGGCGCTCAGCCAACCGCTGATCAGGTCGTCGCCCGGGCGCCGCCTCTTCTCCTCCACCCGCTCCGCCAGGTACGCCTGGAGCTCTTGGTGCGCCGTCTCCATCCGCTGCCTGCTGACGCCCGTCAGCGTGACCACCGTGTCCGCCCAGGCGCCGAAGCGCGGGCGGTCCTCCGCCGCCACTCCCAGCAGGTCGCAGACGACCCTCGCGGGCAGCGCGTCGCCGAGGTGCGCGACGAGGTCGGCGGGCGGGCCCGCCTTCTCCATCGCGTCCAGGAGGTCGTTCGTCGTCCGCTGGATGCGCGAGCGCATCAGCTCCACCCGTTGCGGTGTGAACGCGCGCGTCGCCAGCCGGCGCAGACCCGCCTGGTCCGGGCCGTCGGCCTGGAGCGTGCGGTGGTCACGCGGCGTGGCGATGCCCGCGTCGCCCGCCTTGGGGCCCTCGTGGTCCACCTGGCGCGCCAGCAAGGGGTGTTGAAGGGCGGCGCGCACCTCCTCGTACCCCTGGACCAGCCACACGTCGTCCCCGCCGGGGAGCCGCACCCGGGCCACCGGGGCGTCCGGCAGTCGTACCGGATCGCCCCTGAACTCCTCGCCCGGGTAGTGGAATACGCCCGGGAATGCGCCCGGGTGCTGGAATGCGTTCGTCAACTCGTGGTCTCCCCATCGTTCCCGGTCTCGCGCCGTCCGTCGCGCGCGCGTACGCGCGTGGACATGGCGCGCATGTACGTCAACGTCGGCACGGAACCGGGAGGAGGGTGGTTCATCCCACAAGGCACGCAAGGCGCCCCAGGCGCGTGAGACACGCAAGGCACGCCGGGCGCGTGAGGCGCGTCAGAGCCGCTGCGGTGCCGGCGAGCCCTCCGTGAGCTTCGTTTCGTTGGCGCACTCCAGCTTCGCGGCCACCGATCGGGCCGCCGCGTTCAACACGTCGATCTCGGCGGCCCGTTGGGTGGCCGTCCCCTCGTCCCGTACGCCGCCCAGTTCCGCCACCACGATCGTGTCCTGCGCGCTGCCCTCCGGGCGGCAGCGGAAGTGGATCCTGGCCAGCAGGCCCGAGGCCTCGGCCCGCTCCCCCGTGGCGAAGTACGCGTACGGCTCTCCCTGGCGGGCCGTCGGGACGGTCACGTCCCGGTGGAAGTCGATCGCCAGGGCCTGCTTGCCGTCCGCGGCCCTCGTCATGCGGCAGTACGCCGCCCCTTCCTCCGGGCCCTTCGTACGGTCCTTGAGGAGGGTCAGCGTGTCCGCCTCCCGGTACTCGTCCTTGAACTCACCCTTTCCCACCAGGGTGTTGAGCGCGGGCACGTCCTTCGCGAAGCCTCCGCAGGCCTGCGCCGCCGCCTTCGCCCCGGCGTTGCCTGCGCTTCCGGCACTCCCGTCCTCACCGCCGCTCGCCGAGCAACCCGCCGTCGCGGTCAGTGCGGCCATCGCCGCGGGGACGACGAGCATCTTCCAGTTCCAGCTGGTTCGCATCTCACTCTTCACGTCGTGGGGACATGGTGCGGGCCGGGCCACGGCGCCGGGGGTACGCGCGGCCCGCCCCGCACCCTAGCGATCCGCGATCTTCCCCTCGACACCACCACCGCGCTGCCGTCGCACCGAGGCGAGCGTCCGCCGGGCGTCCCGGACCCCGGTGAACGCCAGCGCCAGGACGAGCAGCGACAGGACGGCGGTCTCGGCCGGCCACCCCACGGCCACGGCGGCGGGCAGCCCCGGCTGGGACGCGACCGGCAGGACCGTCGCCCAGACGGCGAGCACGGAGGCGCCGAGGGCGGCAAGGGCGAGCGGGAGCGCGGCGGACGAGGAGCCGCTCCGCAGGACGCGTACGACGAGGGCCCCGGCCCCCACGGCGATGACGGCCGCACCGCTCACTCCGTACGCCTCCAGGCTCAGCGGCAGCAGTGCGCCCGCCGCGCCCGAGAGCACGCACAGACCCATCAGCGCCAGGCCGGGCGGGACCAACGGCAGCGGGGTCGACGCCGCGTCCTCGTGGAAGCCGCACGCCACGGCGGCCACCGTCAGCCAGCACACGAGGGCCGTCACGACGGCGAGGTCGCTGACCGGACCGGTGTACGAGGGCGAGAAGAGCTGGTAGCCGAGGGTGAGCAGGGTCGGCAGCGCGGCGACGGCGGAGAGCCGGGCCGCCGCGCGCCTCCGGTCGCGGACGAGCGCGAGGTAGGCCCCCGCCCAGGCGAACGGCAGCGCCCAGGCCAGGACTTGGAGCGCGGCGGAGACGAATCCGCCGCCGAACGCGCCGAGCGCGACCTGGCGGTCGAGGGTGGCCGCGCCGCTGAACCAGGCGAGGGACAGGGCGCGTTGGGACAGTACGGTCGCGGCCTGGAGCAGCACGCCGAGGAGCGCGAACAGACGCACCGCCTCGCCGAGCACGGCGTAGCGCGCCGGGGCTCCGGCGCCGCCGAGACGGGTGCGCACGGCGAGCGCGAGGACGCTGACGACCTCGCCGGTGCTGGGCCGGGCCTCGTCCCGCACGTCCTCCGGCACTCCGTGCAGGAACGCCTCGACCATCTCGTCCTCGCGCTCCGCGCGGTAGTACGCGGGCAGGACCCGCAGCACGCTGCGGTAGCGCTGCTCGACGAGGGTGACGCTCATGCGGTGCCGCCCGCGAGTCCGGGGCGCCCGGGGGCGCGGGGGGCGGCGAGCCGCTCGGAGACGGTGCGGGCGCTGGACGCCATGCGCGCGGCCTCGGCCGACAGGGCGGCCTCGCCCGCGTCGAGGATGCGGTAGTAGCGCCGCAGCCTCCCCTGGTGGACCTCTTCGCGGTCGAGGGCGATGAGCCCGTCGGCGGTGAGGCGGTCGAGGACGCCGTAGAGGGTGCCGACGCGCAGCTGGACGTCGCCCTCGGAGAGTGCGTCGACCTCCTGGAGGATCCCGTAACCGTGCCGGGGCTCGTCCACGAGGGCGGCCAGCACGAAGAAGGCGGCTTGGGTCATGCCTCTGGTCACCATGGGAGCCAAGATACTCCGTGAGCCGATATATATCGAGTGTCGGCACGACAGGATGCGTTGCCGCCCATGACTCCTCCCGCAAGAACAGACGAACTTGTTCGCTACGAACATGTTCGTTACTGTCGGCGGGTCCAGCCCTGAGAGGTCCCACCCACCCCTCGATTGCGAGCCCCGCCATGGCCGACTCCCTCACCGCCCCGCACCACCCCGTCGTCATCGTCGGCGCCGGTCTCGGCGGACTCACCCTCGCCCGCGTGCTGCACGTCCACGGCATCCGCGCCCTCGTCCTCGACCTGGACGCCTCCGCCGGGTCCCGGGCCCAGGGCGGCATGCTCGACATCCACGAGGAGAGCGGCCAGGCCGCCCTGCGCGAGGCCGGGCTGCACCGGGACTTCCTCGCCGAGGTCCATCCCGGAGGCCAGGCCCTGCGGGTGCTCGACCGGGACGCGCGCGTACGCCTCGACGAGGCCGACGACGGGTCGGGCGACCGGCCCGAGATCGACCGGGGCGACCTGCGCGCCCTGCTCCTCCGCTCGCTCCCCGACGGCACGATTCGCTGGGGCGCCAGGGTCGCCCGGGTCCGCGCGCTCGGCCGGGGCCGCCATGAGGTGGTGCTCGCCGACGGGTCCGTCCTCACCACGGGCCTGCTGGTCGGCGCCGACGGCGCGTGGTCGCGGGTGCGGCCCCTGCTGTCCGGCGCCGCACCCGAGTACACCGGCGTCTCGTTCGTCGAGCTCGACCTGCACCGCGCCGACGCCCGGCACCCCGAGTGCGCGCGGCTGATCGGCGGCGGCATGTTCTTCGCGCTGGGCGAGGACAAGGGGTTCCTCGCGCACCGCGAGACCGACGGCTCCCTGCACGTGTACGTCGCGCTGCGCACCCCGGAACACGCGCTGGCTGCCGTCGACTTCGGCGATGCGGGCGCGGCGAAGGCGGCCGTACTGGAGTACTTCTACGGCTGGGCCCCCGAGCTGCGGCGCCTGGTCGCCGACGCCGACGGGCCGCTGGTTCCGCGCGCGATCCACGCACTGCCGGTCGGCCACCGCTGGGAGCGCGTGCCGGGCGTGACGCTGCTCGGTGACGCGGCGCACCTGATGTCGCCGTTCGCCGGGGAGGGCGCCAACCTCGCGATGATCGACGGCGCGGACCTGGGCCGCTGCCTGGCCGCGCACCCCGGCGACACGGAGGCTGCGCTGGCGGCCTACGAGGCTCTGATGTTCCCGCGCGCCGAGGAGAAGGCCGGGGAGTCCGCGCAGGGCCTTGAGATGATCTTCCACGCGGACGCCCCGGAGCCGCTCCTGGCGATGTTCGCGGGGCACGAGGAGCAGTGACCGACGTGCGGTGTCGTCACATCACGTACGGCCCAAGGAGTATGACGGGGCGTCAGGCGATCAGCCGCCAGTACACGTCCACGCCGGTGCTCCCCGGCGTCTCCTGACCCCACGGCACGAGCACGCGCGCCACCTCCGTGAACCCCAGGCGCCGGGCGACCGCGCCGCTGGCGTGGTTGGCCTGGTCGTGGTGTATCTCGATGCGCTCCACGTACGGGAGGCGGCGCCCGGCGTCCACCAGTGCCGCCGCCGCCATCGTGGCCAGGCCCCGGCCCGTCCAGGACCGGTGCAGCCAGTAGCCGATGTCCAGGCCGCCGGGCGCGGCGGTGCGCATCAGCGCGCAGCTGCCGACCGTCTCGCCGTCGCAGCGGATGGCGTACAGGTAGGCGTGGCCGGCCGCCCACTGCTCCTCGCACCAGGCGAGGAACGCCTCCCCCTGGCGCCGGTCGTGCCCGGCCACGAACGGCATCGTCGGCAGCAGGTGGTCGCGGGACTCGGTGATCAGGCGGTCCAGTGGCCCGATGTGGAAGGGCCGCCAGCGGCGCAGTTCGACCTGGCCGTGGCGCAGGATGTCGGCGGGACGCTGCGTGGTGTCCATGACGGGATGCTGCCGCAGGCGGGCGGTACCGGCAAGAACCGGACCGTTCAGGCCAATTGACCGACAACGGCCACCCGGAACCTGGAGGGATGCCGGGGTGACGCCGGGTGACGGATCGTCAGTTCTTCTTGCCCAGGCGCTCGATCATGTCCTGCGCCTTGTCGACCCCGGTGTCGATCTTCTCGCTGTACTTGCCGCCGGTCTTGTCGTCGACCAGGTCGCCGACCTTCTCGAGGCCGCCGGAGATCTTGTCGCCGTGGGTCTCGGCGAGCTCTTCGGCCTTCTGCTTCAGGTTCTTCAGGGCGTCGAACATCGGGGGCCTCTCTGGTGGTGCGGACCGGGGCCGGGCGGGCGGCGGGCACGCTCAGCGACTTCTACATAACTGTAGAGTACCGATCACCGCGCGCGGCGCGTGACCTCGCTTCCTCGGGGCACCCTCACCATGACACCGCGCGACACGCGGCGGTGCACCTCAGCCAGGAGGAGCAGGGATGGAGATCTCCGGCGTCATCAGCGCGATCGTGATCGGCATCGTCATCGGCATCCTGGGCCGGCTTGCCCTGCCGGGCCGCCAGCACATCGGCGTGCTCTGGACCATCCTCGTCGGCATCGTCGCCGCGTTCATCGGCAGCGCGATCGCCGCGGCGTTCGGCGTGGCGGACACCAAGGGCGTCGACTGGATCGAGTGGCTCATCCAGATCGCCCTGGCCGCCATCGGCGTCGCCGCCCTGGAAAGGTTCAAGTCCCGCAACTGAGACACCCGTTGACCGAGCGATCCGTTGACCGAGCAATCCGTTGACCGGATGACTCGGTGCACCGTTCACCGAGCGACCCGTTCGCGACGACAGACCGCGCCGACCCCGTCCGCCGTTCCCCGGCTACAGCGGGGTCGCCGCGTGCAGGATCGTGAACAGGGTCACCGCCGAGTTGGCCGACGACAGGGCCGACGCCCCCGTGCCCGCCGCCGCGAGGCCCAGCGCCGTCCACGTCCGCGTCCAGGAGCGCCCGGTCGGGGCCGGGGCCAGGAGCGCGGCCACCCGGCGCGGCACCGGGCCCGCCATGGCGAAGCCCGCGAGCGTGGCGACCGGGGCGCCCCGCGAGATCAGCGCGGCCCTGCCGATCGCCCGGGCCACCGTGCGGCGGCTGCCCACCACGGACGCGGCCTCCTCGTCGGCCCAGCGCTCGGCGGTGTAGGCGACGGAGGTCCGCAGGGGCCGCAGGAACGGGTTGGCGCGCGCCGCCAGGTCCACCAGCAGCAGGTGGCGGTGGTGGCGGCCCGTCAGATGGGCCCGCTCGTGCGCGAACAGGGCGCGGCGCTCGGCGGACGCCAGGCCCGCCAGCATCCCGGCGCTCACCACGACCCGGCCGCGGCCGGGGCCGCCGGGCAACGCGTAGGCGTACGGGGCGGGTTCGGGCAGTACGGCGACGGGCCCGGGCGGCAGGGCGGCCAGGGCGCGGCGGGCCCGCAGGCGCACCCGGACGTGCCGCCACGCGGAGGCGGCGCAGGCGGCCACGACCGCGAGCAGGGCCGGGATCGCGACCCGGCCCGCCACCTCGTCGTAGGGCACGGCGGCCCGTACCTCCGGGTCCGACCAGCCGTCGGGGAGCGGGTTGCCCGGCAGTTGGGCCGTGCCGACGACCACCAGCAGGGCCAGGCACAGGGTGCTGCACACGGCGAGGACCGCGGCGACGGCCGTCAGCAGGCGGGTCGCGGTGCGCGGGTGCAGGCGGTTCTCGGCGAGCCGGGCCACCGGCCAGGCGCTCAGGGGCAGGACGAACGGCAGGAAGACGAACAGGCCCATGGGTGTCGTCAGTCCTCCGGTTCGTCCCCGGCCTGCGCCAGCAGGTCCCGCAGCAGTCGCTCGTCGCTCTCGGAGAGGGTGGTGACGAAGCTGGCCAGGACGGCGCCCCGGTCGGTCTCCGCGTCGAGCACCCGGCGCATGCGCAGGGCGGCCAGGCCGGCCTCGTCGGTGACGGGCGTCCACACGAAGGAGCGTCCCGAGCGCTCGCGGGTGACCAGGCCCTTGGCGTGCAGCCGGGTCAGGATGGTGATGACGGTGGTGTACGCGAGCCCGGTGCCGAGCCGCTCCTGCACCCAGGCCACGTTGACCGGTCCCGGCGCTCCGCCGAGCGCGGTGAGCACCTGGGCCTCCAGCTCGCCCTGACCGCGCCTGCGGGGCCCGCCGCCCGTGCCGCCCTCCACCATGCGCCGGCCTCCCGTCCGTCTCCCGGCGTCCGCTGCCGCCTCGTCCCCCGCGCCCCGCCGTCGCGGCGCGGCGGCCCATCGTACCCGCGCGCCCACCGCCGCCGGTCCGTCCGTGGGCGGGCGCCCCACGGCCGCGCGGGGAGCGGGTGTGCCGCGCGGCTCAGGAGGGCTCCCGCAGCAGTTGGCGCAGCCAGTTCGCGGTGGCCTCGTCGCCCGCGGTGGTGTCCGCGCCCGGGAAGAGCCGGCCCCAGGAGACGGCGCGGCCCAGGGCGCCCAGGCGGCAGGCCAGGTCGGCCGCGCGGCGCAGTCCGGCGGCCGTCGCGCCGGTGTCCGTCCAGGGTTCCAGGTAGGCGTCGCGCAGGCGCTCGCGCGCCCCTTCCCCGTACACCTCCACCGCGAAGCGGACCGGGACCAGCAGGCTCATGAAGGGGTGCGAGACGGCGGCGTCGCCCCAGTCGAAGAACGTGTACCGGCCCGGCTCCGGGCGGAACAGCTGGCCGGGGTGCAGGTCCGAGTGGTCCAGGCAGTCGCCGATGCCGATCGCCGCCAGTTCCCCGCTCCACTCCACGAGGCGCGGGCGCAGCCCTTCGAGGGCGCGTCGGTCCTCGGCGGACAGGGCGCGGGCTCCCGCGAGGACGCGGTCGAAGAGCTCCGGCAGGTCGGCCGTCCGGGCGCCGGGGACGCCGAGTTCCTCCATCGCGCGCGCGTGCGGCAGGAGGGCGCGCTGCAGGTGCGCGTACTGGCGCAGGTACGCCTCCCAGTCCCCCTGGCCGGCCTCGCCGCGCTCGATGAGCGTCCCCAGCGTCTCGCCGCCGTCGGGCAGCAGCGTCCAGCCGCGGGCGGGGTCCACGGCGAGCGGTGTCAGGACGTGTTCGGGGACCCAGCGCGCCAGGGCCTCGCCGAGCGGGCTCTCGAAGGCGCTCGCGGGCGGGTTCGCCTTGAACCAGACCGGTGCCGCGCCCTCCACCGGGACGCTGACCAGCACCGACCACGGGCGCAGCCGGACGCGCCAGGGGCCCGGGGCGCGCAGCCCGTGCGCGGTGAGCCCGCGCGCGATCCAGTCGCGGACCTCCGCGCGCCAGCCGGGGTCCTCCCAGGGCGTCCTGGCGTCGGGGTGGTCGCCGCGGTCGACGTCGGCGGCCGTGTCGGTGTGCATCGCGCCATCCCAGCACCGCGCGTGGGCCCCCGCCACCTCATTTCGGCGTCCGCACGCCACACGGGTGGGCCGCCGGTCACCCCGCTGGGTACCGGCGGCCCCATCCCGTGCCGTCCTCCGCGCGCGCCGGGCGCCGTGCGGCGGCCGGGCGCGGAAGGACCCCTCGCGCGGCGGCCGTCCCTTCGGGCGCACGTCCCCACGCGCACCGGCGACGGTCGCCACCTGCCCGGGTCGGGTGCCCCTGCCCGTACGGTTCACACCCCCCGGCGCGTGAGGGGGACCTGTACGGGGGCCGTGCACGGGAACGAGACGTCCGGCGTGCTTAGTTCCGGCCACCGAGGGCACACGTCCGCCAGCGTGACGGACCGGCGCGCCGTTCGGCGCGTGCCGCACGCGCCGTGAAGACCTTCCCGGCGCCCCGCCGAACAGGGGCCCAGCGCCTCTGAGCGCCGGGCGGGAGCGGACCCGGTCGCCCCGCGGCCTGCCCTCGGGGTGACCGGGTTCCGTGCGACCCGTCAGGGCGTGCTGCGGGGCTGGGCCGGCACCGGGCCCGGGCCGCCGCGGCGGGCGCGGACGTACAGGTCGGCCAGGACGCGCACCTGGGCGCGCAGGGCCCAGGGGTCGACCGGCTTGAGCAGGAAGCCCGCGGCTCCGAGGTGGCAGGCCCGCTCGGCGAGGCCGTCGTCGCGGCCGACCCCCGTCACGAGGACGACCGGCAGGTGGCGGGTCTGGTCCAGGCCCCTCAGGTAGTGCAGGACCCGCAGGCCGTCCAGGTCGGGCATGACGAAGTCCAGGACCATCACGGCGACCGGCTTGCGCAGCACGGTGCGCAGGGCCTGTTCGCCGTTGGAGGCGCGCCAGACCGGGCGGCCGAGGACGGAGAGGATCTGTTCCAGGGCGAAGAGGTTGTCCTCGTGGTCGTCGACGATCAGCACGCCGTACCCGTCGGGCTCCTCGGTCTCCTCCGGATGGCGGCGTGCCCGGTCGACGCCCCGTGCGGAGGCGTGCGGAGGAGCGCTCGTGGTGGCGTCGAACAGACCCGGTCGCGGGGTCGGGGACATGGTCATCAACTACCTCAGCGGCGCACTGCTCGGGAAGGACCACCCGCCAAGGGGGACGTACGAGGGCGGGTGTGGGTTGTGGGCCGCTGCCTGACCGGTCAACCGGCCGTCACCCTATCCACTCCGGGCCCGCGGGACGTTCTCCTTGACCGGAGTGTTCCCTTCCCTGGGCGCTTCACAGGGGCGATATCCGGCCGTCTGTCGTACCCGTGCGCCGGTGGCGCGCACGCGTGCGACCTGCGGCGGGATCGGCAACGGGCGGGCACGGGGCGGCCGTTCAACGCGTGCACGCCGGTCATCCTCGGCGGGGCTTGAGGCAAGCGGTGCCAGGGGGCTGTCCTTGAGGGGCCACCGCCGCGCGCTCCGGGACCCTCCCGGCCGTGCGCGGCTTCCGCCCGGAGGAGCTCCGCCCATGCCGCAGGACGTCCCCATCCCTCTGCCCTTCACCCCGGTGACCGGGCAGTCCGCCCACACCGCCGGGTCCTCGTCGGGACCGGACGCGGGCGCGGCCCGCGCCCGCAGCCTGGCCTGGTGCGAGCGCCACCGGCTGGTGAACGATCCGGTGGCGGCGGAGCGCTTCACGGACTGGGACATAGCGGGACTGATGGCCGCCTGGATCCCGGGAGCGGCCGGGGAGCGGCTGGATCTCGCCGTGGACGCGGTGGCGGTCGCCGCGTTCCTGGACGAGCAGTTCGACGGTCCCGCCGGGGCCCGGCCGGAGCGGGTGGAGGCGGTGTGCGCGGCCTTCCGCGCGGTGACCGCCGGGCACCGGGCGGCGCCGGGCGCGCCACCGCTGGTCGTGGCGTTCGCCGACGTGTGGCGGCGGCTGTGCGCGGGCGCGTCCGCGCCGTGGGTGCGCGCGGCGGCGCGGCACTGGCACGGGTTCCTGGAGGCGTACGCGGAGGAGGCGCGCGGGCGGGTGCGGCGCCGGGAGCCGGGCCGCGCCGAGCACTTCGCGCTGCGCCGCAGGTCCGGCTTCGTGTTCGCGATGCTGGACCTGAGCCAGAAGGCGTACGGCTTCGAACTCCCGCCGGACGCGCACCGGGACCCGCTCCTGGCGCGGATGGCCGACATCACCGCGGACGTGGTGGACGCGCTCAACGCCGTGTACTCGCTGGAGAAGGAGGAGGCGCGCGGCGACCGGCACAACCTGGTGCTGGCCCTGGAGGGCCGGGGCGGCGGGTCGCGGGACGAGTGCCTGGCGCGCGTGCGGGAGCTGGTCCTGCACTGGTGCGAGGAGTTCCTGACCCTGGAGACCATGCTCCTGGAGGGCGAACACGCCCGCACCGGCAGGGACGCGGAGGTGCCGGCGCGGTTCACCGAGGCGATGCGGTGCGCGATGAGCGGCTACCTCGCCTGGGGCCGTGACTGCCGCCGCTACGCGGTCCCGGTGCCGGCCGGGGGGCCCGTGCCGCTCGCGGACCTGGTGGGTGCGCGGTGAGCGGGTGCGCGGTGAGGGGCGGTCCGTCACCGGGGGCGGTGCGATGAGGGTCACGGGAGCGGGCAGGCCCCGTCGGCGCGGCGGGCACGCCGTGGTGGTGGGCGCGGGGGTGGCCGGGCTGCTCGCGGCCCGGGTCCTCGCCGACGCGTTCGCCCGGGTCACCGTGGTCGAGCGGGACGAGCCGTCCGCCGCGCCGCCCGGCCGGGACGAGCACCCGCACGGGCTGACCGCGCGCGGCGCCACGGTGGTCGAGGAGCTGTTCCCCGGGCTGCTGCGCGAACTGGACGGCGGGCGGGGCGCGTCGGGGGACTTCGGCGAGCGGGTCGCCTGGCGGTTCGCGTCCGGCTGGTCGCCCCGGGCCCCGGTGGGGATCCCGCTGCGGGCCGTCGGGCACGACGCCCTGCGGGCCGCGCTGCGGAGCCGGATCACCGAGTTCGACGGGGTGCGGCTGCGCACCGGGGCGCGGGCTTCGGGACTGGTGGGCCGCGCGGACCGGGTGACGGGGGTGCGGGTGCGCCAGCCCGGCGACGCGGCGATGGACCTGGTCCTGGACGCGGACCTGGTGGTCGACGCGAGCGGGCACGGCTCGCGGCTGCCGGGATGGCTGGTGGAGCTGGGGCTGCCCCGGGTGCGGCGGCGGGTGGTGGAGGCGCGCGTGGAGTACGTGTCGCGTCCCTACGCCCTGTCGGAGCGGGACGCGCTGCCGTGGGACGCGGCCGTGGAGGCCGTGCACGCGCCGTACGGGACGCGGGGGTTCTACGCCTCCCGGGTCGGCGGCAACCGGCTCCTGGTCACCTTCCAGGGGGTGCCCGGTGACGCCCCGCCGCGCGACGCGCGGGCGCTCGCCGCCTTCGCGGAGGGCCTCGGTGCTCCGCTGGGCGCGCTCCTCGCCCGGCTCACCCCGTGCGCGCCGCCCCGGCCCGGCGTGCGGCACCCCGCCGTCCGCACCGCCTACGACCGGCTGCCGCGCTGGCCGGAGGGGATCCTGGCGGTCGGGGACTCGGTGTGCGCCGTCGATCCGCTGTACGGGCAGGGGCTCGGGGTGGCCGCGCTGGAGGCGGAGCTGCTGCGGGCCATGCTGCGCGAGGCGCCGGTGCCCGATCCGGGGCAGGGCCTGGGCGGGCTGCCCGCGGTGCTGCCGGACGGCTTCTGCCGCTACTTCCAGGTGCGGGTGGCCCGGCTGACGCGGTGGCCGTGGCTGCTGTCGACGGCTCAGGACCGCGGGTGGCGCCAGGGCGCGGTGGCGGGCCGGGCCGTCCACGTGCTGGCGGGGGCGGCGCAGCGCGCGCTGGCCGCGGACCCGTACGTCTTCCGGCGGTTCCTCCTCGTGGCGCACCTGGTGCTCGGGCCGCGCGCGTTCCTGCGTCCGCCGTTCCTGTGGCGGTGCGTCCGGGCGGCCCTGCGGCGTCCCGGGGCCGGCGCGGCGCGGCTGTGGTGGGGGCGGGCCGGGCACGCGGTCCGCGGCCCGCGCGCGGGGGGCGCGGTGCGGGTGCGCGGGGCCGGGCCCGTGCCCGGTCCCGGGCGGCTGCGCGGCTGACGCCCACCGTCGTCCCGACCGTGGGGGCGCGCGTCCTTGCGCGCGCGTCCTGTGCCAACCGTGCGCGCCCTCGGCGCGCCGGGCGCCCCCCGTCCGCTCCGTACCGGACGCCCCATAATCGGATCAAGTAATCGGCGATCGGATCAGGTGATCGGCTCGAGCGCCCGGACCCGCGCACCCGGCGCGGGGCCCCTCCCCAACCACCCCTGTCCCACCGCACGTTGGAGGGGTCGTGCCCCGACGCCCGAAGAACGCCCTGCTGGCCGGTCTGCTCGTGGACGCGGGCTGGAGCTCCGGTGAACTGGCCCGCGCCGTCAACGCCCAGGGCGCCCTGCACGGCGTGGCCCTGCGCTACGACCGGACCTCCGTGGCCCACTGGCTCGCCGGGTCGCGCCCCAGGCCACCGGTCCCCGGCCTGGCGGCCGCCTCGTTCAGCCAGCGCCTGGGGCGCGCGGTCACGGCGTACGAGACCGGGCTCGCCGTGCCCCCGGACGCCCCGGAGCCGGCCGGGGACACGCCCGCGGACGCCTCGCGACGGCTGCTGGACCTGCTGGTCCTCGAGGGTGATCCGGTGGCCGGGGCCGGGCTGCGGGGCGTGCCGTTCTCCCCGGCGGACGCCGCCGCGCCGCGTCCGTGGGCGCTGCCTCCGGGCGGCCGGGCGCGCGCCGCCGAACCGGGTGCGGGACGGGCCGTGGCCGCCGACGCGGAGTGCCTGGCGGAGGCGGCGCAGGCGTTCGCGGCACTGGGCGACCGGATGGGCGGCGTCCCGGTGCGCGGGGCGCTCCTGGCGTACGTACGGGACGCGGCGGGGCACCTGCTGACTGCCGGGGCCAGTGCGCCGGTGCGCCGCGACATCCTGTTACGCACCGCGCAGTTGGCGCACCTGCTGGCCCGGGTGACCACCGAGTCCGGCTGGCACGGACTGGCACAGCACTACTTCGACGCCGCCGCCGGGCTGGCCCGGGAGGGCGGCGACCAGCGGCAGTTCGCGATCACGCTGCGGGCGATGAGCCTGCAGGCGCTGGCCTTCGGGCACGAGGCGCAGGCCCACCACCTGGCCGAGGCGGCCCTGGCCGCGCTGGGGCCCCGGGCCGAGGAACCGGCCACCCGCTCGTTCCTGCACGGCCAGCACGCGCTGACCCTGGCGGTGCGCGGCGACCGGCAGCGGGCGGTGACCGAACTGCTGCGCGCCGAGCACCACCACGCGCACGCCACCGCCGCGCCCGGGCCCTTCTCGTCGTACCCGCGCGCCGGCCTGGAGTACCAGCGGGCCCGCGTGCTGCACGTCCTGGGCGACGAGGAGCAGGCCGTGTCCGCGCTGCGCAGCGCCGCCGCGCACCGGGCGCCCGAGCAGCGCCACCCGTACGCGCTGGTGCACGCACGGCTGGCCGAGGCCCAGCTGCGCGTCGGCTACCTGGAGGAGGCGTGCGCGTCCTGGCACGTGTTCCTCGACCAGTACGCGCACCTGCGCTCGGCCCAGGTCGACCGGGCGCTGCGGCGGCTGCGCCAGCGGCTGCGGAGCTTCCCCGGGCACCCGCAGGCGCGCGAGGCGCTGGACCGGGCCGGGGACCTGGCGCGCACCGGGCGTGCGCCATTCGCGGGGACCGCGGCCCGAATCGGATGATCGTGGGCCGCCGGAGGCGGTGCCACCCGCCCGGGGCGGTAGGGATCCCGCCATGGACGACCCTTACCTCACCGCACTCGTACTCGCCGGACAGCACCGCGCGCGCACCGCGCCGCTCCTGGACGGCCCGCTCGACGAAGCACCGGGTCAGCGCCCCGCCGTGGAGCCCGCGCCGGAAGGGGGCCGCCACCAGGGGTGACCCGCGCGACACGGCCCCGGATCGTGCGCGGCGCCCGGAGTTCCCCGTCCCCTGCGGGGCGCGGGTGATTTTCCGGCGGCGGTGCGGGGCGCGGTCGCGCTCCGGGCACACCTGCCCGTATGCGCATCCGTACGAACGCCCGCCGCGTTCCCGCCCGACCGTCCCCGCGCCGCCCGGGCGCGGGGGCCCTCGTCCTCGCCCTCGCCGCCGCCCTGGTCCTCGGCCCGTCCGCCGCCGCGCCCGCCTCGCCCCGCACTCCCCCGGTCCCCGGGGCAGGGGCGGCGGCCGGGCCCGAGGGCCTGGCCTCCTACCCGCTGGCGGCCCTCGGCTCGCTGCTGCGTCCCGACGCCGCGCCGCCGGGCGCGGACGACTTCTCCTGCCGCCCCACGGCGGCCTATCCGCGTCCGGTGGTCCTGCTGCACGGCACGTACGCGAACGCCTTCGCCGCCTGGAACCGGCTCGCGCCGCTGCTGAAGGTGGACGGCTACTGCGTCTTCGCACTCAACTACGGCGGCAAGAAGGGCAGCGCGGCCAAGGGCGGCGCGCGCATCGCGGACTCCTCCAAGGAGCTGGCCGCGTACGTGGACAGGGTCCTGGCCGCGACCGGTGCCCGGCAGGTCGACCTGGTGGGGCACTCGCAGGGCGGCGGTCCGCTGCCGCGCTGGTACCTGAAGTTCGACGGCGGCGCCGACGCGTCCGACCCGGCGCAGAACAAGGTGCGGCGGCTGATCGGCCTGGCGCCCAGCAACCACGGCGCGACCCTGTTCGGACTGACTTCGGTGGTCGGCCAGTTGGGGGCGCTGGGGCTGGTCGGCTCGGTCACCGGGCCCGCCGTCGCCGACCAGCTGCGGGGCTCGGCCTTCCACGCCGCGCTCGACCGGGGCGGCGACACGGTGCCCGGGGTGGAGTACACGGTGATCTCCACGCGCGGCGACGCGCTGATGGACGGCGCGCGCCACCAGTACCTCCAGGCGGGGCCGGGCGCGACGGTGGACAACATCACGATCCAGGAGCGGTGCGGGCTCGACCTGTCGGCGCACTTCGACGTGCCCTACGACTCCAACATCCTCACACTGGCGCGCAACGCGCTCGATCCCGCGCACCCGCGGCCGTTCCTCTGCACGCTGGTGCTGCCCGCGCTGATCGGCTGAGCGTCCCAGGCCAGGGGCGGTGTCGGGGCACCCGGGGCCGTCCCGTAGATTCCCTCGCGCGGCCGTGCCGGGCACGGTCGCGCCGTCTCGTCCCGCGGGCGAAGGCCCCGGGGCGGCGGGAGGATTCCACGGGTGTCGGGGGCGGACGAAGTGCACGAGGAGACCACGGTGTTCGACGGGGAGAGGGCCGGGCTGCCGCCCCGTACCGAGCAGTTCGAGGAGTACCGCTCGCTGCTCTTCTCCATCGCCTACCGGATCCTGGGCAGCGTCGCGGAGGCCGAGGACGCGGTCCAGGAGACCTGGCTGCGCTACGAGTTGTCGTCGACGGAGCCGGAGTCGCCGAAGGCGTTCCTGTCGTCGGTGGTCACCCGGATCTGCATCGACGTGCTGCGCTCGGCGCGGGTGCGGCGCGAGGAGTACACCGGCCCGTGGTTCCCCGAGCCGCTCCTGGACGACCCGTACGAGGACCCGGAGCGCGCGGCGGAGCTGGCCGACTCGGTGTCGATGGCGGCGCTGCTCCTGCTGGAGCGCCTGTCGCCGCTGGAGCGCGCGGTGTTCGTGCTGCGCGAGGTCTTCGGGTACGGGATGCCGGAGGTCGCGGCGGCGGTGGGGCGCACGGAGGCGGCGTGCCGCCAGCTGGCCTCGCGGGCCCGGCGCCACATGCACGAGGGGCGGCCGCGGTTCGAGGCGGACCGCAGGGAGCGCGACGAGCTGGCCGCCCGCTTCTTCAGCGCGCTGCGCGAGGGCGACGTGGAGGGGCTGCGGGTGGTACTGGCCGCCGACGTCCAGGTCGCGGGCGACGGCGGCGGCAAGGCCCCGGCGCTGGCCAGGGCGGTCTTCGGGCCGGACAAGGCGGCCCGGCTGCTCGCCTCGTACGCGGAGCTGGCCCTGCTGGTGCAGGCGGAGCTGGACCTCGTCGAGCTCAACGGCGCTCCGGGCGCGATCGTCCGCGACCGCGACGGCAACGTGATGAGCTGCATGGTCCTGGAGGTGCGGGACGGACTCGTGCGGTCCGTGCGCTCGGTGGTCAACCCGGACAAGCTCGGGCACCTGGGCCCGGTCGGTGACGCGTACGCCTTCGGCCGGGAGGCGCGGCGGGCACGGCAGGAGCGCCGGGCGGGGTGACCCCGCCCGGCGGACGGCTCACTGGGTGACCTTGCGGACGAACGCGGCCAGGTTGCCCCGGGCGCGCTCCGCCTTCTCCTCCACCGTGAGCGACTCGTGCAGGCGCCCGCCCGCGCCCGCGTCCTTCTTGCCCCGTACGTAGAGCGAGCAGGCGAGGTCGCCGCAGGCGTACACGCCGACCGAGTTCCCCTGCTGCCCGGCCTTGCCCGCGCGGCGCGCCACCATCAGGTCGACGCCGTCGGACGGGGCGGTCAGGCAGATCGAGCACAGGCTGCGCCGGGCCTGGCCGGCCGGGGCCGGGGTGGCGCGCAGGGCGACCGCCTGGAGGCGGCCGTCGAGCTCGGTGACGAGGTAGGCCCGGTCCGGGGCCTGCGGGTCGCGCCAGCCGAGGAAGTCCAGGTCCTCCCAGGGGCGCTCGGCCAGGTCGCGGGGGATGTTCAGGCGCTTGGCCTCGCCCTTGGTGCAGTTCACGAACGCGGCGCGGATCTCTTGTTCGACCAGTTGCTTCATACATCCGAGGCTAATTTGCCTATAGGTCGTAGGCAAATGAATAATGGTTCCAGGTGGACGGTCGGCTCCGGCCGTCCTGCCCGGAAGCCCGTGGACCCACCGCGGGACCGGGCCGCCGCCCGCCACAGCAGGGAGCAGCCATGGGACGCGTGGGCCTCACCACCGAGCGCCTGGTGCACGCCGGGGCCGAGCTGGCCGACGAGGTCGGCTTCGAGCAGGTGACCGTCTCCGCGCTGGCCCGCCGCTTCGGCGTCAAGGCCGCCAGCCTGTACTCGCACGTCAAGAGCTCCGACGACCTCAAGACCCGGATCGCGCTGCTGGCCCTGGAGGAGCTGGCGGACCGGGTCTCCGACGCCGTCGCCGGACGGTCCGGGCGGGACGCCCTGTCCTGCTTCGCCGACGCCTACCGCGACTACGCCCGCGCGCACCCGGGCCGCTACACGGCGGCCCGCCACCCCCTGGACGCCGCGACCGCGGCGGCCAGCGCCGGGGTGCGGCACGCCCGGATGTCCCGGGCGATCCTGCGCGGCTACGACCTGGCGGAGCCGGACGAGACGCACGCGGTGCGGCTGCTCGGCAGCGTCTTCCACGGCTTCGTCAGCCTGGAGTCGGCCGGCGGCTTCAGCCACAGCGCGCCGGACTCGCAGGCGAGCTGGGAGTGGGTCGTGGACCGTCTCGACGGGCTGCTGCGCGGCGGGCCGCGCTGACCCGGCGCCCCTCCCTCCTTCCTCCTGCTTGCCGACGACCCCTGCCTTCCCGACGACCCCTGGGGATCCCCATGCATTCCATCGACCTCACGCCCGGCCTGGTGCGCGGCGCCCTCGAACTGGAGCGCACCGAGCAGGGCCTGCTGCCGCACCGGCTGCCCGCCCGCGCCCGTGCGCAGAACTCCGACGGGCGGCTCGCCATGGCCGAGTCCCAGCCCTCCGGGGTGCGCCTCGCGCTGCGCACCGCCGCCACCGTGATCGAGCTGGACACGCTGCCCACCAAGCTCGTGTACACCGGCGCGCCACCCCGGCCCGACGGCCTGTACGACCTCGTGGTCGACGGCCGCCCGGCCGGGCAGGCGGTCGCGGCGGGCGGCAACGTACTGACCGTCGATATGTCGACCGGCACGGCCGTGCCGACCCCGGGGCCCGTGGCCACCGTGCGCTTCGAGGGCCTGGCGGCCACCGAGAAGGACGTCGAGGTCTGGCTGCCGTACGGCGAGCCGACGGTGCTCGTCGCGCTGCGCGCCGACGCTCCGGCCGTGCCGCTCCCCGACCGGGGCCGCCGGGTGTGGATGCACCACGGCAGCTCCATCAGCCACGGCTCGGACGCGGCGAGCCCCAGCACGACCTGGCCCGCCACGGCGGCCGGGCTCGGCGGGGTGGAGCTGGTGAACCTGGGCTTCGGCGGGAACGCGGTGCTCGACCCGTTCACCGCGCGCGCGATGCGGGACGCGCCGGCCGACCTGATCAGCGTCAAGCTCGGGATCAACGTCGTGAACCACGACGTGATGCGGCTGCGCGCCTTCGGTCCGGCGGTGCACGGGTTCCTGGACACGATCCGCGAGGGCCATCCGACGACACCGCTGCTCGTAGTGTCGCCGGTGCTGTGCCCGATGCACGAGGACACCCCGGGGCCCTCGCTGCCGGACTACGGCGCGCTCGCCGAGGGCCGGCTCGGGTTCAGCGCGGGCGGGGACGCCGCCGAGGTCGCCGCGGGCAAGCTGACCCTGAACGTGATCCGGGCCGAGCTGGCCCGGATCGTGGAGCAGCGCGCGGCCGAGGACCCGCACCTGTCCTACCTGGACGGCCGCGAGCTGTACGGCGCGGCCGACCACGAGGTGCTGCCGCTGCCGGACTCCCTCCACCCGGACGCGGCGGCGCACCGGCTGATGGGCGAGCGGTTCGCGGACCTGGTGTTCGGCAAGGGCGGGGCGTTCGACCGCGTGTGAGGCGCGGGGTGCCGCGCCCGGGATCCGGCCCGGGCGCGGCCGGGGACCGCTACCAGATGGCCTCGACCCACTCCGGGTGGTCGATGAAGGGGTTGCGGTTCTTCTGGTAGCGCGCGTAGATCACTTCGTTGCGGTTCTTCTCGAAGGCGTCCGGCGGGTCCTGCTCGTTCCACTGCTTGAGCACGGAGAGCCTGCCCATGAGCGGTGAAGTGCCGCTGTTCGTCTTGTCGTTGGGCTCCAGGTCCGGCCAGGAGTCGTCGCCCTCGTAGCGCACCGCCATGTAGAGGACCATGCGGGCGACGTCGCCCTTGACGGCGTCGCGCGGCTCGAAGGAGTCGCCGTCCGTGAAGTTGCCGGGCGCGCCGCTGACCGCGCTGCCGCCCTTGTCGAAGTCCTTGTTGTCGCGGATGCCGTTGACCCTGACGTCCTCGGGGCGCAGGTGGTGCAGGTCGGTGCCGGGGCCGGTCGCGGTGCCGAAGTCGCCGTGGGACTTGGCCCAGACGTGCTCGCGGTTCCAGTCGCCGGTGTTGCCGCCGTTGAGGGACTTGGCGCGGGAGGTGCCGCTGTAGAGCAGGATCACGTTGTTGCTGTTGGCCGGGTCCTGGTCGGTGACCTTCAGGGCGTCCCAGACGGCTGCGTACGAGATCTTGGTCTGGTTCTTGATGATCGCGTGCAGCGAACTCTTCAGCGCCGTACCGGTCTTGCCGATCGCGCTCGCGTAGTAGGTGTCGTCGTAGGCGGCGGTCGCCGCGCCCGCGGAGGGGGCGACGGCGGCGGGCAGGGTGACGCCGACCAGGGTGGCCGCGGCGCCGAGGGCCAGGGCCTTCCAGGCGCGTATGCGCGGAGCAGGCAGGACGGGCACGGGGATGTCCTTCCCGGAGGAGGTGGGGGGCCGCGCGCTCCAGGCCCCAACGGGCCCCGGTTCTACGCGGGTTGACTTCACGTCACGGGGAGGGTGCCACGGCCCCGCGCCCCGCCGGGTGAAGGCCGCGGGTCGATCGCGTAACGCTGTCGTGGACATGGCGTGCCGCGCGGCGCGGGTCCGGCCCCTCGGGCGCTTCGAGGCGGGCGGGAGCGCGGGTCCGGCCCCTTCGGACAGGGAGCCCGGCGCCGATACCCGATCGACACAAACCCGCGCGCCCCCGGATGCACGGCGCTGATCGTCGTGATGCGGGGCCCGCCCAGTCTGTGGTCAGTGCACGGAATCCCGTGCGACGGCAGTGGAGAGGGCGGATTCCGATGGGTGTACGGAGTGCGAGGGTGGCTCAGGTCCCCAGGCGGCGCGTGGTGTGCGGTGCGCTGGCGCTGACGGCGGTGCTCGGCGGCGGTACGTACGCCGGGCTCGGGCTGCTGGGCGACGGGACCGCCACGACCGCGTCCGCCGCGTCCGGGATCACCGACACCGCCGCGGTCGCCGACAAGGTCAGGCTGCCGTGGCCCGGCGAGGGGCAGACGAGCATCGCGGTGGACGGCCTCGGTTCGCTGGGCAGCAAGGGCCGGGCCCAGCCCGTGCCGATCGCCAGTGTCACCAAGGTCATGACCGCGTACGTGATCCTCAAGGAACACCCCCTCAAGGACGGCGAGCAGGGCCCGGACATCGACGTCGACCAGGCCGCGGCCCAGGAGTCGCACTCCCTGGACGAGTCGACCGCCCCGCTGCGCGAGGGGCAGCGCTACACCCAGCGCCAGATGCTCGAACTGCTGATGCTGCCCTCGGGCAACAACGTGGCCCGGCTGCTCGCCCGCTGGGACTCCGGCTCGCAGGAGGCGTTCGTCGAGAAGATGAACCGGGCCGCGAAGGACCTCGGGATGACCAACACGACGTACACCGGGGCCAGCGGATTCGAGCAGAGCACCCGCAGCACCGCAGACGACCAGCTGAAGCTGGCCAAGGCGGCGATGGACCAGCCGGTCCTGCGCCAGGTCGTCGGCATGCGCGAGACCACGCTCCCCGGCATACCCGGCAAGGTCGTCAACACCAACAAGCTCCTGGAGCGGCCCGGCGTCGTCGGCCTGAAGACCGGTTCGACCACGCCCGCGGGCGGCAACCTGATGTGGGCCGCCGAGGTCGAGGCGGGCGGCAAGAAGCGTCTGGTCCTCGGGGTGACCCTGGCCCAACGGGCGAACACCACCCCCAACGAGGGCCTGGCGGCCGCCCTGGAGCGCAGCGGCAAGCTCATCGAGGCACTGCGCGAGCAGCTGCCCACCGCGCTCGACGGCGCGAAGGCCGACCAGGGGGCCCGGTCATGAGCGCCCTGCACCCCGACGCGCGACCCGGGGCACGCCCCGTACCGCCTCCGGCACCGACGCCCCCGGCCGCCGCGCCCGGGCCCCGCCGCACCGGCCCCTGGCGGCGCGGGCGGGTCCTCGCCGGGGCCGCCGTGCTCAGCGCGCTGCTCATGCTGGGGCACTCGCTGGTGCCCAACACGCCCGGCAATCTCGGCAGCCTCCTGGAGACCTTCCTGCCGTGGCTCGGCCTGGCCGTGCCGCTGCTCCTGGCCCTCGCCGCGGTGCGCCGCTCGGCGACGGCCGCCCTGGCGGTGCTGCTCCCCGCCCTGGTGTGGACGTCGCTGTTCGGCGGCGGGTTCCTCGACAAGACGGGCAGCGGCGGCGACCTGACCGTGGTCAGCCACAACGTGGACGAGGGGAACCGCGACCCGCGCGGCACGGCCCGCGCCCTGGCCACCTCGGGCGCCGGCGTGCTGGCCCTGGAGGAGCTGTCCTCGAAGGCGGCGAAGGTGTACGAGGAGGAGCTGGCCGCCGACTACCCGTACCACTCCGTGCAGGGCACCGTCGGGCTGTGGAGCCGCTACCCGCTGCGCGACGCGCGGCCGGTCGCGATCATGCCGTGGACCCGCGCCCTGCGGGCCACCGTCGACACCCCCAAGGGCCCGCTCGCCGTCTACGCCGCGCACCTCGCGTCGGTGCGCGTCCACCCCGCGTCCGGCTTCGGCACCGAGCGGCGCAACGACGCGGCGCAGAAGCTGGCGGACGCGGTGCGGGCCGAGCCGCTGCCCCGGGTGATGGTCGTCGGCGACTTCAACGGCAGCACCGACGACCGGGCGCTCCACGGCGTCGTGGACGGGCTGCGCTCCGCCCAGGACGAGGCGGGCGCGGGACTCGGCCTCAGCTGGCCGGCCTCCTTCCCCCTGGTCCGGATCGACCAGGTCCTCGTCAAGGGCGTCACCCCCGTCTCCGCCTGGACCCTGCCGGGCACCGGCAGCGACCACCTGCCCGTCGCGGCGTCGGTGCGGCTGTGAGCGGCGGGTGCTCCCGGGCGGCCCGGCTCACCCGGCTGCTTCGGGTTCGCACCGCCGAGCGGCTACCGTCGGTGTCAGTGGGCCGCCCACCTGCGGCGCAGCCACCCCGTACGGAACGACCTCCAGGTGACGCCATGCGAGAGCACGACCCCGCCCCCACCCCCGACCCCGCCGTGCGCGCGGGGCGGCCGACCGGCCGCGAGCCCGCGGCCGCCGACCCGGTGCACGTCCTGCTGGTGGAGGACGACGAGGCGATCCGCCGGTCCGTCGGCCTGGCCCTGGAGCGGTACGGGTACCGGGTGACGGCCGCCCCCGACGGCCTGACGGGCCTGGAGGTCTTCCGCGAGGGCGGCCACGACCTGCTGATCCTCGACGTCATGCTGCCGCACCTGGACGGCATCGGGCTCTGCCGCCGCATCCGGGAGACCAGCCAGGCACCGATCCTGATGATGTCCGCGCGCGGCGACTCCCTCGACGTGGTGTCGGGCCTGGAGGCGGGCGCCGACGACTACGTGGTCAAGCCCGTCGACACCACCGTGCTGGTCGCGCGCATCCGCACGCTGCTGCGGCGCGCCGAGTTCGCGGCGGGGCCCGCCGCCGAGGAGGAGCCGCGGGAGGACCACGTACGCGCCTTCCACGACCTGACCGTGGACACCCTGGGCCTGGAGGTGCGCAGGGACGGCGAGCCGGTCGCGCTCACCCCGACCGAGCTGCGGCTGCTCCTGGAGTTCGTGGCCGAGCCGGGCGTGGCGCTGTCGCGGCAGAAGCTGCTGCGCGAGGTGTGGGACTACGGCTGGGAGGGCGACACCCGGGTGGTGGACCTGACCGTGCAGCGGCTGCGCAAGAAGATCGGCGCGGACCACGTCGAGACCGTGCGCGGGCACGGCTACCGGTTCCGGCGCTGACGTGCGGGGCCGACGGGGCGAGGACCCCGAGCTCTCCCGCGCCGCCCGGGCCGCGCTGCGGCTGTCCGACCCTCGCTCGCTGCGCTGGAAGATCGTGGCGGGCGTCGCGCTGGCGACGATCGCGATGGCGCTGGGCATGGGCGTGCTGGTGCACCGGACCACGGAGACCCGGTCGATGGGCATCGCGCGGGGCGCGGCGCTGCGCGAACTGGACGCGGCGGTCGGCCAGTTCGAGCGGGAGCGGGCGGGCGAGCGGGTTCCGGACGAGCACCGCGGCTACCGCCTCGGCGCCGAGGTCCCCGACGACCTGCTCGCCCGGCTCGGCTCCGGGAGCGAACCGGTCACCTGGTACGACGACCGCAAGCCGACGCGCCTGAGCATGTGGGCGGCGCGGAACGTCGAGGGCCAGGCGCTCGCCGTCTCGTACGACATGACCTTCGACGACCTCAGCCGCAAGGCCCTGGACCGCCACATGCGGTACGCCGCCGTGGCCACCCTCGCCGTCGTCCTGCCCTCCACCCTGCTCGCCGCCGAGCTGGTGCTGCGCAGGCTGCGCCGGGTCGCGGGCACCGCGCGCCGCATCCGGCACGGCGAACTGGACGCGCGCACCGGCGGGCGGGCCGGGAAGGACGAGATCGGCGAGATCTCCTCGGCGGTCGACCACATGGCCGACGCGCTCCAGGAGCGGCTGCGCACCGAGCAGCGCTTCACCGCCGACGTCGCGCACGAGCTGCGCACCCCGCTGGCCGGTCTGGTCACCGCGTCCTCGCTGCTGCCCGAGGGCGAGGCGACCGAGCTGGTCCAGGACCGGGTGCGGGTGCTGCGCGGCCTGGTCGACGACCTGCTGGAGGTCTCGCGGCTCGACGCGGGCGCGGAGCGGGCGGACGCGCAGCCGGTGCCGCTGGGCGAGCTGGTGGCGGACTCGGTGCGGCGGACGGGCCTGGACGCGCGGGTGGACGTGGTGGGCGAGCCGGTGGTGCGCACGGATCCGCGCCGCCTGGACCGCATCGTCGGCAACCTGGTGGTCAACGCCCACCGCCACGGCGGCGCCCCGGTGCGGGTCACCGTCGAGGGGGTGCGGGTGGTGGTGCGGGACGGCGGGCCCGGGTTCCCCGCGGAGATCCTGGAGCACGGCCCGCAGCGCTTCCGCACGGGCGCGGCCGAGCGCGGCCACGGGCACGGGCTCGGGCTGACCATCGCGACGGGCCAGGCACACGTGATCGGCGCACGTCTTGAGTTGGCGAACGATCCGGCGGGCGGGGCGGTGGCGACGCTGGTCCTGCCCGCGCAGGGCACGGAGGCGGACGCACTGGAGGACACGGCGGAGGACGCGGCCGGCCCGTCCGGGGGGTGACCCCGGACGGGCGGCCCCGGCCTCAGCTGCCGTACTTCAGGGCGATGGTGTCACCGGCGTTGATCACCGTGCCGCGCGACGCGGCGATCGCGCCGGCCCCGTCGACGCTCGACTTCCACGTCGAACCACCGCTGTTCGCCGTGCCGTTGACGGCCGTGATCGTGCCGCTCCCACTGGCCGGGTTGACCGAGGTGACGCAGCCGGTGGCCGCGTCGAGGACGGTGCCGAGCGTGGTCGTGGCGGCGGTCGGGGTGAAGGTGACCGCGCAGACCTTGAGCGTGGTGCCGTTGTCGACGGTGAGGGCGAGGCGGGTGGCCGTGCCCGGGGTGAAGGCGGTGGTGGCGGCCCACTGCGGGGCGCCCGCCGTGGTCGGCGCGGGCGGCGCGGCGATGAAGCCGCCGCCCGCGACGGCGCGCAGGCCGTCGATGGAGGCGTAGGCGGACGGACTGGTGTCGCTCGGGAGGTACTTGAAGCCGCCGCCGGGCTTGAACTGCTGGGCGATCAGGAAGTCGACCGGCGTCTTGCCGGCCTTGGTGAGGAAGTCGCCGGTCTGCGGGTTGATGCCGCAGGCGTTGAGACCGGAGACGGCCCAGCCGTTGGAGTCGGTGTTGACGCCGAACATCGCGTCGAAGGCGCCCGAGGTGTTGATCAGCTTGGACTTGAGGAACGCCTTGGCCTTGGTGACGGCCAGGTCGGTGTTGGGCACGCCGGCGGTGCAGAGCGAGGCCATGGCGGCGCCGGTCATGTCGATGTCGCTGGCGGCTGCGAGCTTGGCGGGGTCGCCCTCGGCCTTGCTGTAGTTCCAGCCGCCGTCGTCGTGCTGGTTGGCGCGCACGGTGGCGACCGACGTGGCGAGCAGGGCCTGCGGGACGCGCTGGGCGCCGCCCTGGGTCTTCGCCCCGGCGAGGGCGATGAGGCCGAAGACGGTGCCGTTGAAGTTGGCGGACGCGCCCCAGTAGCCGGGCTCGGCGCTCTGGTAGTAGCCGTAGATGTCGGCGATCAGGTTGCGGCTCGCGGAGACCCGGGCGGGGTCGACGCCCGCGGAGTACGCGTTGATCGCGCCGCGCTCGTAGTCGGTGACGACCGGGGAGCCGCCGGGCCAGGCCGACCCGGTGAGCAGGTTGCGGTAGACGGTGCGGGCGTTCTTGGTGGCGTCGCCGCCGGGCGTGACGTCGACGGCGGCGGTCCCGGCGGCGGCGAAGGCGGAGAAGGCCCACTCGTTGGACAGGCCGGAGCCCGCGTAGGAGCCGTCGGCGGCCTGGAGGGATCTGAGGTAGCTGACGCCCGTCGACTTGGAGGTCGCTATCTGCGCGGGCGTGGAGGTCGCGCTCGCGGGCACGGCCGTGAGGACGAGTGCGCCCAGGGCGGCGGGCACGGCGAGGCGCAGGGCGCGACGGGCGGGGACGGTACGGGTGGCGGTCATGGCGGGCTCCCGGAATCAGGGGACGCCGACCGGCGCCTCCCTCGCGGGTCCCGGCCGTGACGGCGTGCGGGAGCGCGTGCGGGCGGCACGAGGTCGTCGTCCAAGCGCGTGGTTCGACTTCCGTGGTGTCGTGCCGCGTGGGCATTCGGGCTCGTACCGGCTCCCCACCGGTCCACACCGCTGCGCGTCAGCTCTGGGTTCGCACCAGATTCCCCCATTCGGCAAGCCGGGAGGCTACCCGAACATCGCAGGTCGCGCACGCGCCTTGACGCTCCGTTCGCTCCCGTGTTCCAATGCGCCCGATTCTTCGTTCAGTTCACGGGGGAAGCCGGTCGAATCCCGGCGCTGACCCGCAACCGTAGGTCAGGCGGATGTCTCCACACCCGCCCGACGAGCCGGATTACCCGCGCTGAACGCTACGCAACAGACGCCGTCGCGGACTACGGCGTGGTTCGGCCCGCACTCCCCCGTCCCCTGCGAGGACCGGGTGGCCAGCCATGCGTGCTCCGCTGCGGACGACGCAGGGGGCTTTCGGTGCTTTCGGTGGGCAACGCAAGGGGTTCGGCCAGGAGCGGGGGCAGACGCCTGCTCGCGCTGCTGTGCGCCGCCGTGACGACGGTGGGCGGGGGTGCGCTGCTGCTCGCCCAGGCCGCTCCGGCGGCAGCCGATCCCCTGGGCGCGTGCACGGCCACCAAGGGCGCGGTCGTGGCGGTGGACTTCGGCGACTGGGGCGGCACGGTGGTGCGCGGCTGCGACGCCACCCCGACCACCGGCTACGACCTGCTGCACGAGGCCGGGTTCACGACGGCGGGCACCGAGCACGACGGGCCCGCGTTCATCTGCCGCCTGGGCCACACGGACTTCGACGGGGGCCGCCAGTACCCCACCCCCGACAAGGAGGCGTGCGGGCTCACGCCGCCCGCGGCCGCGTACTGGTCGTACTGGACCGCCCCGCCCGGCCAGGACTTCTGGACCTACAGCCCGCTGGGCGCGATGGCCCATAAGCCGAAGGACGGCTCGGTCGAGGCGTGGGTGTACGGCGGTACGAAGCCGGGTGGCGGCGGGGGCGAGCCCTCCTTCCCGCCCTCCGCCGTGCGGCCCGGCGGTGTCGCCCCGGGCGACACCCCGCCCGTCGTCCCCCCGGGCGAGGTCAAGCTGAAGGACGCTTCCGCCTGGCTCAAGACCCGCCTGACCAACGGCACTTACGTCCAGGACGAGGGCGCCGAGGCGCCGAACTACTACCAGACGGCCCAGACGGCGCTGGCCCTGGCCGCAGGCGAGGGCGGCAGCGCGACCGTCGAGAAGATGACGCGCTACCTCGCCGACCACGTCGAGGAGTTCGTCTACCCGCAGGGCGTCAGGCAGCCCCCGTCGGTGGGCAACGCGGCGCTGGCCGCGCTGCTCGCGGCGAGCACCGGGCGCGACCCGCGCGACTTCGGCGGGCACGACGTGGCGGGCGACCTGGCCGGGACCGTCTGCACCACCGGCGCCGGTGTCGCGCCGTGCGTGGGCAAGGGCGACTTCTCCGACGTCGGCGACGTCGAGACCCAGTCCCTGGCCGTGCTCGCGCTGCTGCGAGCGAAGATCGCCCCGCCCGCCGAGTCACTCGCCCGGATCGCCGCGCACCTGTGCAAGGACGGTGGCTTCAGCCCGACCCTGGTGCGCGACGGCGACGCCTGCACCTACGGCGACCCGGCCACCACGCCCTACGCGATGATCGCGCTGCACACGGCGAACGTGAGCGGCGACGCGGTCGCCAGGGCGCGGAAGGCCCTGTACAAGGCCCAGTTGAAGACCGGCGCGTTCGGCGCGTACGCGGGCGTGGAGACCGGCGACGTCGGCTCCACCGGCAGGTCCGCGCAGGTCCTGCGGATCCTGGGCGACACCATGCGCGCCGACGCGGCCGTCTCCTGGCTGTCGCGGCAGCAGACGAAGGCGGGCGGCTTCGGCTTCGACGAGGGCGCCGCCGACCCGGAGCCGTATCCCACCTGGGCGGCGGTCGTGGCCGGGGCGCGCACCAGCCTGGCCACGCTGACCACGAAGAAGCCCGACCCGGAGCCCACCCCGACGCCGCCCCCCACGAAGACGCCCGGGCCGACCACGAAGCCCACCGGCGTGCCGAAGCCGCCGTGGGAGCCGGGCCAGGGCCCTGACGTGGCCAGGGCCACCGCCTTCCTCACCGACGGACAGCGCCTGCGGCAGGGGCACTACTACGAGAACGTGGCCGGGACCGGCTTCGCCGACTTCGGCCTGACCATCGACGGCGCGTACGCGCTCGCCGCCACGGGCAGCGACGACGCGACGCTGCGCGGCGTGGTCGACTTCCTGGACCAGCAGGGCACGGACGCCACGCGGCCGACCGCGCGCACCGTCAACGACTGGACCGGCGTGGGGACTTCGCACGCGGCGGGCGGCTCGATCGGCAAGCTCGCCGTGCTCGCCCAGTCCGTCGGACGCGACCCCCGGAACTTCGCGGGGCACGACCTGGTCGCCGCCCTCGCCGGGGCGACCTGCGCGGCACCCAGCAAGGCCCCGGACCGCAGCTGCCCCGCCAAGGGCGCCTACCGGTACGCCCCTTCGGTGTTCGCCCAGTCCCTCGGCGTGATCGCCCAGCAGCGGGCGGGCGAGACGGCGGCGGCCGCCGGGCCGCTGGCCTTCCTGCGCTCGCTCCAGCACGCCTCGGGCGCCTGGCCCAGCCTGGTGCCGTCGACCGGCGACTCCGAGGTCGACTCCACCGCGATGGCGGCCATGGCCCTGGACCTCGACCAGGACGCGGCGTCACGGGCGGCGGTCGACAAGGCCCTGGCCTGGATCGCGTCCCGGCAGCTCGCGGACGGCGGCTTCCCGGGCGCGTCGGGCAACTCGGTCAACTCCGCCGGCCTCGCCGTCCAGGGCCTGTCCCTGGACGCGGGGAAGTACGGCGCGCAGATCAGGAAGGCCCGCCTCTTCCTGAAGAAGCAGCAGAACGCGGACGGCGGGTTCAACGTCGCCGCCGACGGCCAGCGCGGTTCGGACGTGCGCGCCTCCACCCAGGCCCTGGGCGGCGCGTTCGGCACCTCCTTCGGCACCCTCCACCGCGACCTCTCGGGCACCACGCCGCGCCCCGGCTCGGACGACCCGGCACCGGCCCCGAGCGGCGGCGGCTCGCCCAACATCGTTACCCCTGACGGCGGTTCGGGCGACCTGGCCGCCACCGGCGCCCCTGTGTGGGGCACCGCCCTGGCCGCGCTCGTCCTCACGCTCGCGGGCTGCGGCACGGTCGTCGCCGTACGCCGCCGTGGCACCGCCGGGAGCCACCGGTGAGGGCCCCGCGCGCACTCGGCGCGCTCGCCCTGACCCTCGGCGCCCTCACCGCCACGACCGGCACGGCGTCCGCCGCGCCCCAGCCGATGGGCCGGTGCACCACGTCGTCGGGCGCGGTCCTCGCGGTCGACTTCGGGCGGTGGGGCGGCCCGGTGATGCGCTCCTGCGGCACCACCCCGACCACCGGCTACGAGCTGCTCAACCAGGGCGGCTGGCGCACCACCGGCACCGGGCACGACGGCCCGGCGTTCATCTGCCGCATCGGCTACAGCGGTCACCAGGGCGGCAAGCAGTTCCCGCCGCCGTCGCAGGAGGACTGCGTGCTCACGCCGCCCGCGTCGGCGTACTGGTCGTACTGGCACGCCGACCCCGGGCAGAACAGCTGGACCTACAGCCAGCTCGGCGCGATGCTCTACAAGCCCAAGCCGGGCAGCGTCGACCTGTGGATCTTCGGCGGTACGAACGTCGAGGGCACGGAAGGCCGCCCCACGCTCACCCCGGACCAGCTGCGCGCCCACAACTCCCGTCCCACGGGCGGGAAGACGCTGCGCCCCGAGCAGACCCGCGAGGCCGACCCGCTGCCGCCGGGCGTGAACACCGGCCCGGCCCCGGAGCGTACGAGCGCGACCCCGAGCCCGTCCGCGTCCGCGTCCACGTCCGCCCCCGTCAGCGCCTCCCCGTCCCCGCCGCCGTCCCCCTCCCCCAGCGCCTCCGCGCCCGCCGTGGCCGCGCCGAGCCGGGAAGCGAAGGTCGTCGACGCGGCGCCCGCTGCCGCCGCGCCGCACGACAGCGGCTCGGTGCTGCCCGTGGTCGGCGGCGTCGCGCTGATCGCGCTGATCGGCGGCGCGGCCGTGTACTCCGCGCGCCGCAGGCCCTCGGAGTAGCCGGTGGCCACCACCGCCTCGCGGACCCGCACCGTCCCGGCCGGGCCCGCGCCCGGCCGGGGCGCCCGCAGGCTGCCGCGCACCCTGCACCCGGTGGCCTGGTGGGTGTGGGCGCTGGCGCTCGCGACCGCCGTCAGCCGCACCAACAACCCGCTGCTGCTCTTCCTCGTCCTGGCCGTCCTCGGCTACGTGATCACCGCACGCCGCACCGAGGCGCCCTGGGCGCGCGGCTTCGTGTACTACCTGTACCTGGCGCTGACGGTGGTGGCGATCCGGGTGGTCTTCCGCGCGGTCTTCGCCACCGGGATCACCCCGGACGACCACTTCCTCTTCTCCCTGCCGCACCTCCCCACGCCGGACTGGTACGCGGGGATCCGGATCGGCGGACCGGTCTCGCTGGAGGCGGTGCTGTCCTCCGCCGTGGACGGGCTGCGGCTGGCCTGCATGCTGTGCTGCATCGGCGCGGCGAACACGCTGGCCAACCCCAAGCGGGCGCTGCGCGTACTGCCCGGGGCGCTGTACGAGCTCGGGGTCGCCGTCACCGTGTCGATCAGCGTCGCCCCGCAGCTGGTGCAGAGCGTCCAGCGGGTGCACCGCGCCCGGCGGCTGCGGGCGGGCCGCGCCAAGGGGATGCGGGCGCTGCGCGGCATCGTCGTACCGGTCCTGGAGGACGCCCTGGAGCGGTCGTTGAGGCTGGCGTCGGCGATGGACTCGCGCGGGTACGGGCGCACGGGAAGCGCCACCGCCGCGTCCCGGCGGCTGACCGGTGCGCTGATGCTGCTCGGCATGTGCGGCCTGTGCGCGGGGGCGTACGGGCTGCTCGACGCGACGGCCCCGGCGCTGCTCGGGCTGCCCGCGCTGGCCGCCGGGGGCGTGCTGTGCGTGGCGGGGCTCAGGCTCGGCGGGCGCCGGGTGTCCCGTACGACGTACCGGCCCGACCCCTGGCGGGCCGCCGAGTGGGCGGTGGCGGGCTGCGGCGTGGTCGCCGCCGTGCTGCTGTTCACCGGCACCGGCTTCGACGCCGCCGCCCTCAACCCGTCGATCTACCCGCTGAGCTGGCCGACCCTTCCGCTGGTGCCGACCGCCGCCGTGCTGCTCGCGGGCTGCGCGGGCTTCCTCGCGCCGCCCCCGCCGCCCGTCACCCCGCGCCCGGCCGAGGCCGCGCCGCGCCCCGAGAAAGCCACTGCCACGTGATCACCTTCGAGGAGGTCGGCGTCGTGTACGACGACGCCGACGCTCCGGTCCTGCGCGACGTCGACCTGACCGTGGAGGAGGGCGAGCTGTGCCTCGTCGTCGGCCACACCGGGGTCGGCAAGTCCACGCTGCTCGGCGCGGTGAACGGCCTGGTGCCGCACTTCACCGGGGGCACCCTGTACGGGCGGGTGACCGTGGACGGCCGCAGCACCGCCGACCACCCGCCGCGCGAACTGGCCGACGTGGTGGGCGTGGTGGGCCAGGACCCGCTCGACGGGTTCGTCACCGACACCGTGGAGGAGGAACTGGCCTACTGCATGGAGCAGTTGGCGGTCCCGCCCGCCACGATGCGCAAGCGCGTCGAGGAGACCCTGGACCTCCTGGGGCTGGCCGACCTGCGCCACCGGGCGCTGCACGAGCTGTCGGGCGGCCAGCAGCAGCGGGTGGCGATCGGTTCCGTGCTCACCGCGCACCCGCGCGTCCTCGTCCTGGACGAGCCGACGTCCGCGCTGGACCCGACGGCCGCCGAGGAGGTGCTGGCGGCGATCACCCGCCTGGTGCACGACCTGGGCGTGACGGTGCTGCTCGCCGAGCACCGCCTGGAGCGGGTGGTGCAGTACGCGGACCGGGTGCTGCACCTGCCCGGTGACGGGCGCGTGGTGGCGGGCGCCCCGGCCGAGGTGTTCCGCACGACGTCGATCGCCCCGCCGGTCGTGGAGCTGGGCCGGCACGCGGGCTGGGCGCCGCTGCCGCTGTCGGTGCGCGACGCCCGCCGGGCCGCCGCGCCCCTGCGGGCGAGGCTCGCCGACGCGCCGGTCCCGCCGGTGCGCGGGGCGGTCCCCGGGGCGCCCCCGCTCCTTTCGGCCCGCAAGGTGAGCGTGCGCTACCGGGGCCAGGCACTGCCCGCCGTACGGGAAGTGGACCTGGAGCTGCGCGGCGGCGAGACGACCGCGCTGATGGGCCGCAACGGCTCCGGCAAGTCCTCGCTGCTCTGGGCGCTCCAGGGGTCGGGCACCCGCTCGGGCGGGACGGTGGAGGTCCGCGCGTGGGGGCCGGACGGGACGGGCGCGCACGACCCGCGCCAGTTGTCGCCGGTACGGGCGCGGCAGCTCGTCGGGCTGGTCCCGCAGACGCCGACCGACCTGCTGTACCTGGAGAGCGTGCGGCAGGAACTGGCCCAGGCGGACGCCGAGTCGGCGGTGCCGGACGGGCCGGGGGCGCGGGCGATCCTGGACCGGCTCGCGCCCGGTATCGACGACGACGCGCACCCGCGCGACCTGTCCGAGGGGCAGAAGCTGGCACTGGTCCTGGCGATCCAGCTGTCGGCGGCTCCCGGGGTCGTCCTGCTCGACGAACCGACCCGGGGCCTGGACTACCGGGCGAAGGCCCAACTCACACGCATCCTGGACGACTTGGCTGCCGAGGGGAGGACGGTCGTGGTCTCCACCCATGACGTGGAGTTCGTGGCGCGGACCGCCGACCGGGTGGTGGTGATGGCCGAGGGCGAGGTCGTCGCGGACGGTCCGGCCGCCGAAGTGGTGGTGTCCTCACCGGTGTTCGCCCCGCAGGTGGCGAAGATCCTGGCGCCGCTGCCGTACCTCACGGTGGAGCAGGCCGCGGCGGCGCTGGCGGGCGCCTCGTGAACCGTACCGTCGCCGTCCGGATCACCCCGCGGGCCGGGGTGGTGATCGCCCTGGCCGCGTTCCTCGGGCTGGTCGCCTTCTTCTGGCCATTCGTGGTGGCGCCGGGGAAGTTCGGCTCGAACTACGCTCCCCCGCTGATCTTCGGCGTCCTGCTGGTCCTCGTGCTGTGCGTGGTGGTGTCGGAGATCGCCGAGGGCGGCATCAACTCCAAGGCCCTGGCGATGCTGGGCGTGCTGTCCGCGGTGAACGCGGCGCTGCGCCCGCTGGGCGCGGGCACGGCCGGGATCGAGACGGTCTTCTTCGTCCTGGTGCTGGCCGGGCGGGTGTACGGGCCCGGGTTCGGCTTCACGCTCGGCTGCACGTCCCTGTTCGCCTCGGCGCTGATCACCGGCGGGGTGGGGCCCTGGATGCCGTACCAGATGTTCGGCTGCGCGTTCGTGGGGATGCTCGCCGGGTTCCTGCCGCGCGCGGCCGGGCGGCGCGAGGTGCTGATGCTCGCGGCGTACGGATCGCTGTCCGGGTACCTCTTCGGCTTCCTGCTCAACCTGTCGTTCTGGCCCTTCTCGCTGGACCCGAACAGCTCGATCGCGTACCTGCCGGGGCTGCCGTTCACCGAGCAGTGGCACCGCTACCTGGCCTTCGACCTGGCCACCTCGCTCGGCTGGGACACCGGCCGGGCCGTCACCAACTTCGTCTGCGTCCTCCTCGCGGGCCCGGCGGTCCTCACCGTGTTCCGCCGCGCCGCCCGCAAGGCCCGCTTCCAGGCCCCCGTGCGCTTCCGCGCGCCGGACCGGCCCGCGGAAGACGCCTCCTGAGACCAACTGCCGTTCAGGAAACACCTGTTCCGGGAACAACCCACTTCGAAAGGTACTGTCATGCCTCGCACCGTCCTGCGCCGCGCCGGGATCACCGCCACCTGCGCCGCTGCCGCCCTCGCCCTCCAGGCCACCCCCGCCCTCGCCGCCTGCCCCGCGCCGGTGAACCCGCTCGTCAAGGTCCAGGTCACCGTGCAGGGACCGGCCGGCACGCTCTACCAGGGCAAGGTCAGAACCAAGGGCCACGACGTGACCACCGCGACCGGCGGCGCCCACAGGTGCGACGGCACCAACGGCGGCAAGAACCCCGCCCCCGTCGCCACCCCGACCGCCGCGCTCGACGACGCCGCCCGCAAGGGCGGGTTCGCCTGGGACGGCACCTGGTACGCCTCGTTCGACGACTACTCGGTGGACACCGTCAAGAACGTCAGCGGCGGCGCCTCCGCGTACTGGAACATCTCGGTGAACGGCACGTCCATCCCGGTCGGCGGCTGCCAGTTCGCCCTGAAGGCGGGCGACAAGGTCGCGTTCACGTACACCGCCTTCTGACCGCTGCCCGGGCTCCGGGCACGCGCGTGACCGTGGGGCCGCCCCTCGTGCGGCCCCACGGTCCTCCCCCGTCCGGTGGTTCCCCGGGCTACCGGCGGGTCATCCGGCGAAGCACATCGCCGTGCCCTGGCCGAAGTCGTAGCAGGTGATCGACTTGGACGCGGTGCCGGTGCGGCCGCCCTTGTCGGTGACGGTCAGCTGCGCCGTGTAGGTGCGCTGGCCGGCCGGGTAGCGGTGGGTGGCCTTGACGCCCGTGGCGGCGGCTCCGTCGCCGAACTTCCAGGCGTAGGAGGCGATGTCGTTGTCCGGGTCGGTGGACCCCGACGCGTCGAAGGTGCAGTCGGCGTACCAGCAGGAGGCGGTGAAGGACGCCTTGGGCGCCTGGCCGGCGGGCGGCTGGACGGTGCCCGCGGTGACCTGCTTGCTGGTGGTGCCGGTGTTGCCCGCGTCGTCCGTCACGGTCAGCTTGACGGTGTAGGTGCCCGCCTTGGCGTAGGTGTGGCTCGTCTTGGCGTCCTTGCCGGTGGAGCCGTCGCCGAAGTCCCAGGCGTACCCGCTGATCGAGCCGTCGGGGTCCTTGGAGGCGGAGCCGTCGAAGGAGCAGTCCAGGGCCGAGGTGGAGCACTGGGCGGTGAAGTCGGCGACGGGCTTGCCCGGTTCGGGCGTGCCGCCCAGCTTGGTGACGTCCAGCAGCTTGTTCGGCGAGCCGCTGCCCGCGTTGGTCACGGCGCCGGAGACGGCGTTGTCGACGAGCGCGTCGCGGACCTGCTGCGGTGTGGCGTCGGGGTGCGCGGCGAGGTAGATCGCGGCGGCGCCGGCCGTGTGCGGGGTGGCCATCGACGTACCGCTCATCGTCTGCGTGCCACCGCCCATCTTGGTGGAGACGATGGAGCCGCCGGGCGCGAACAGGTCCAGGCAGCGACCGTAGTTGGAGAAGCTGGAGCGCGAGTCGTTGCTGTCCGTGGAGCCCAGGGTGATGGCGGCGGGCAGCCGGGCCGGGCTGGTGCCGCAGGCGTCCTTGCTGTCGTTCCCGGCGGCGACGGCCACCGGTATGCCCGCGTTGATCACGCCCTGGACGCCGTCGTCCAGGGCCTGGTCGGCGCTGCCGCCGAGGCTCATGTTGGCGACGGCGGGCTTGACGCCGTTCCTCGCCACCCAGTCGAGGCCGCCGACGATCTGCGAAGTGGAGCCGGAGCCCTGGCAGTCGAGGACGCGCACGCCGACCAGCTTGACCTGCTTGGCGACGCCGTAGTCCTTGCTGCCGACGGTGCCCGAGACGTGGGTGCCGTGGCCGTGGCAGTCGGCGGAGTCGGCGTCGTTGTCGATGAAGTCGTAGCCGGAGGAGGCACGCCCCTCGAAGTTGGGGTGCTCCTTGTACAGGCCGGTGTCGAGGATGTAGGCGGTGACGCCCTTGCCCTCGTTGGGATAGCTGTACGAGTTGTCCTTGGCGCCGTCGATCCGGTCCAGGCCCCACGAGGGCGGGTTGGCCTGGGTGCCGATCGCCTTGAACGTCTGGTCGGCCTGCACGTAGCGCACGCCCGGCAGGGCGGCGATGCGGGCCGCCTCGTCGGCGGTGGCGTTCAGCGCGAAGCCCCGGAAGGCCGCCGAGTACAGGGCGCGGACGTCGCCGCCGACGCGGTCGGTCACCGCGGCGGCCTGCGCGGCGACCTGGTCGCGGGTGGCGGCGGCGACGGAGGCCTGCCCGTCCAGGGCGACGAGGTAGCGGCCCGGGATCGCCTGGGCGCCGCCGGCGCCCAGCACGGTGCCGGTGGCGGGCGCGGCGGGGTGCGCGGCCAGGGCGACGGGCAGCGGGCCCGCCAGGGACAGTGCGGTGGCGGCGACGGCGCCCAGACAGGCCGAGCGCCACGATCTGTTGGTCATGCGCATGTGCGTTGTGCTCCTTGGCGTGGGGATCCGCCGCCCGGAGGGGAGGCGGGTGACGCGGGAACACCCCCGCGCGGCCGTCCTTGGCATGGGGGTTGGTTTTCGGCCGCGCGGTGGCAGGAATCACCCTGGCCAGGCATGCGGTACGGAACAATCCGTAACCCGGTAGGTAGGGGTACGTAATTCCGTGCTCGCCGCCGCGTCACCCGTGCGTGATTCCGTGCTCGCCGTCACGTCACCCGGGCGCGGCTCCGTGCCCGCCGCCGCGTCACCCGTGCGTGCGCGGCCCGTTCAGTCCCCGTCCGGGCCCGCGAGGCCGGCCAGGTCGGCGCGGGAGGCGGCGCCCAGTTTCCGCAGCGCCTTCGCCACGTGCTGCTCGACCGTGCGGGGCGAGAGGAAGAGCAGCTGGGCGATCTGGCGGTTGGTGCGGCCCGCGCCCGCGAGCCGGGCGACCTCGCGTTCGCGCGGGGAGAGGCCGCCGCCGTACCCCCGGCGCCCGCCGCGCGAGGGCGTCGCCACGCCGCTGAGCCGCAGGGCGCGGCGGCAGCGCGCCGCGTCCCGGGCGGCTCCGAGGGCTTCGAACTCGGCCGCCGCGCGGGCCAGTTCACCGGCCGCGTCGTCGGCCCGGCCCGCGTCGCCGTGGCAGCGTCCGACGGCCTCGGTGGCCAGGGCCGCCGCGTAGGGGCGGGGCATGGCCTCGTACGCGGTACGGGCCCGGCGGAAGTGGTCCGCGGCGGCGTCCGGCTCGTGCCGGGCCCGGTCCAGGACGCCCCGGCACACCAGGTGCGCGGCGGCCGCCAGCGGGACGTCGCGCCCGGGCAGCGCCGCGCCCAGGTCGGCGGCGAATCGGCGCGCGGTCTCGGCCCGGCCGCCCCGGGTCCAGGCGGTCACGGCCGCCGGGGCGAGTTCGGCGCCCCAGGCCCACAGGCCCTTGTGGCGGACCCGGGCGGCCGCCGCGTCCGCCTCCGCACAGGCCGCCGCCGTCTCGCCCCGGCCCAGGGCGAGCCGCACCGCGGCGCCGGACGCGGCGGCGAGCAGCGGGCTGGGCGCGTTGGCCGGGTCGCCGAGCCCGGCCCGGTCCAGGTGGACGGCGGCCTCGTCCAGGTCACCGCGCGCGGAGGCGAGCAGGCCGAGCACCAGGCGGGCGTCGGAGGCGATGCCGGGGACGGACTCGACGGTGTCGAGCAGCCGCCGGGCGCGCTCCTCCAGGCCGTGCCAGGCGCCGGTCCCCCACTCCAGGCGCAGCACGGTGCCGTTGATGATGCCGCGCACGAAGGGCGCCCCGCACTCGTCGGCCAGCCGCTCGCCCTCGCGCCGGTAGCGCTCCGCGACGGCGAAGAGGCCAAGCCAGCAGGCCGCGTCGGCGAAGTTGCCGCACATCCGGGCGAGTTCCAGGCGCATCGCGACGGTCCCGCCGGCCCGCAGCAGCGCCTCGGCCTCCGCCGTGGCCCGCGCGTCGCCGGTGCACAGCCGCATCACCAGGTGGTTGCCGCGCACCGCGACGGCGAGCGCGGGGTCCCCGTCGGCGGCGGCGACCAGCGACTCGGCGCGGGCGATCCACTCCTCGTACACGGCCAGCGGCCGGTTGCCCCACAGCGGCATGGCGAGCCCGGCCAGCGCGCGGGCGGCCAGCGAGGGGCGGTCGCCGAGCTCGGCGACGGCCCGCTCGGTCTCGGCGCGCCCCTGTTCCAGGTCCCCGGCCTGGTTGCCGAGCATCAGGCCGAGGCCCAAACGGATCTCGCCGCGCGTGGCGACGGGCAGCGAGCGGTCCTCGACGATGCGGCGCAGCAGGACGGCGGAGCGGCGGTGGTTGAGGGCGATCACGGCGACGCGGCTGAGCCGCAGCGCGAGGCGGGCGCGCTCCTCGCCGTCGGGCCCGGCCTCCTCCAGGAGGCTCTCCAGGAGTTCGACGGCGACGGCGGTGTCGCCGACGGCGCGGGCGCCCTCGGCGGCCTCGGCCGCGTACCGCCGCCAGGCGTCCAGGTCGCCGGACTCCCGCGCGTGGTAGGCGAGCTGGACGAGCGGGGGCTGCGCCTGGCGGGCCAGGACGGCGGTGGCGCGGCGGTGCAGTCGGCGCCGGTCGGGCGCCAGGAGGCTGTCGTAGAGGGCCTGTTGGGCCAGGCCGTGGCGGAAGCCGTAGAGGTTGCCGCCGTAGGGGTGGAGCACTCCGGCGAGCAGCGCCTCCCGGATCGCCTCGGCCGCCGGGTCCGGGTCCTGCCCGGCGACCTGGGCGAGGACGTCCTCGTGCGCGGGCACCCGCAGCACGGCAGCGGCGTCGGCGACGGCCATCGCGGGCGCCGACAGCGCCGAGACCCGGTCCGTCATGGCCTCCTGGAGCAGGGTGGGCACGGGCAGCGTGTCCAGGGCCTCCCAGGCGACCGGGGTGCGGGCCGGGGCCGTGCCGATGCCGTGCAGGAGCTCTTCGAGGACGAACGGGATCCCGGCGGTGAGCGCGTGCAGCCGCTCGGCCCGGTGCAGCGGCACCGCGCCGCCGGTCAGGTCGGCGGCCAGGGCGCGCACGGCGGGCACGTCCAGGGGGCCGAGGGCGAGCAGGGTGGAGCGGGCGCCGGGCGGGTGGCGGTAGGCGCGGCCCAGCGGCATGCCGCCGCGTCCGGAGCCGCTGGGGCGCAGCTCCTCGCGGCGGTAGCTGAGCAGGACCGACAGGCCGGGCGGCGGGTCGTCGACGAGGAAGCGCAGCAGGTCGCGGGTGCCGTCGTCGGCCCAGTGCAGGTCCTCCACGACGAGGACGGCGCGCCCGGCGGCGGCCAGCACCTCGCGGACCGCGCGGAACACCTGGTGGCGGGCGGCGGCCGGGCTGCCGGGCGCGGTCGGCGGGGGCGGCAGCCGGTCGGCGAGCTCGGGCAGGTAGGGGCGCAGGACGCCGCAGAGCGGGGAGAGCCGGGCGGCAAGGCGGCCGTCGAGGTCGCGCAGCACGTCCAGGACGGGTCCGTAGGGGAACGGCTCGCGCAGCGGCGGGCAGGAGCCGTACAGGACCGGCGCGCCCGGTACGGCCCCGTCGCCGTCGGCCGGGGTGAGCGCCTCGCGGATCAGCCGGGACTTGCCGATGCCGGCCTCGCCCTCCAGCAGGATCACGGCGCGCGGCCGGGCGAGCGCCTCGCACAGCTCGCGCAGCGGTCCCGCGCGGCCCACCAGTGCCGTCGCCACCATCCGTACCCCCCAGGCCGGTGATCTCGTGCGCCGAAGCTAGCGGGCGGCCCGGTGCGGGACAAGTGAGACCGGAGCGCCCGGTTCAACACCCCCGCGCGTACGGAGAGTTGGCGACGCCTTCACCGAGGCGCCCTTTCCCGGCCGGGCCCCGGCTGGCATCCTGCCTGCGCGTCACACGCACCACACCCGTACCTGCAAGCGCCCCCACACCGCAGAGGGAAGGGACTCCCCCCATGGCTTCGAAGACGCTCACCAGGACGTGCGCGGCCGCCGGCGCGGCCCTGCTGACGGCCGGGCTGCTCGGCGCGCCCGCGTTCGCGCGGGAGCGCGCCGGGTCCGGCGGCGCGGCGTCCGCCGCCGCCGTCAGCAAGATCACGCACGCGGACGCCACCGGCAGGTTCCGCGCGGCCGGGATCGCCTGGACCTCCAGCGGCGGCTGCTCCGACCGCAACAACGCCGGCTGCACCTCCTTCGACCAGCTCAACCTCGCCACCGCGCAGGGCGCGGTCACCCTCAAGGGGGCGACCGGCTGCGCGCTGACGATCACGGGCGGTACGGAGACGGGGCACGCGAGCGGCACGTACAGCCACTGGAACGGCTACAAGCTGGACTTCTCGCCGACGACCTGCGTGACCAACTACATCACCGGCACCTTCACCCGCATCGCCGACCGGGGCGACGGCGCCCGGCAGTACAAGTCGGCCTCGGGGAACATCTACGCCCGCGAGAGCAACCACTGGGACGTGACGTACTACAACTGCGGCGGCTGCTGAGCCGGTGCACGCCCGACGGGCCCCGGACCGTGCTGGTCCGGGGCCCGTCGGCGCACGCGCACCGCCCTCAGGCGGTCTCCCCGGCGGGCGGGGCGGCGGACTCCTCGCCCCCGTCCCTGCGGCCCGAGCCGTCCAGCTCCCGGCCCAGGAACGCCAGCACCACGATCAGGAAGCCGCCGACGGAGATCGCCCAGTCGGCCAGGTTCATCACGCTGAAGCCGCGCACGGCGATGAAGTCGACCACCGCGCCGCGCAGCCCGCCGGGCGCGCGCAGCAGCCGGTCGGTGAGGTTGCCCAGCGCACCGCCCAGGAGCAGCCCGAGCGCGACCGCCCAGGGGCCGCTGTGGAGCTTGCGGGCGAGCCGGGCGACGACCACGACGACGCCCACCGCGATGAGCGTGAAGACGACGGTCATCGCCTCGCCCATGCCGAAGGCCGCGCCGGGGTTGCGCAGCACGCGCAGCTCCAGCCAGTCGCCGATCACCCCGACCGGCGCCCGCCCCTCAAGGCGGGCGACGACGAGGAGCTTGCTGCCCAGGTCGATCAGGTAGGCCAGTGCGGCCACGGCGAGCAGCAGGGCCACCCGGCGTCTGCCGGCCGGTGCCCGGTGGTCGTCGGTCACGGTGCGCGTCCCCTCGTCGTTCACGGCCGCGCGCGGGGCGGCCACCACCAGCGTACGCACCGGGTGCGCGGCCCCGGTGGGCGCCGGGCCCCGGGTGGTCTAGGGGGGCGGCGAACCGGTCGAACCCCATCGTTGCGCCACCTCGGGCCGAGGGAGCCCGCCCCCGCGCGGGGCGCGCGTTCACCGGGACGCGGTAGCCTCGCGGCCCTGCCGTACCGCACGCGCGTCCGGGTCACTCGCCGAAAGCGCGTCGGATTTTCTGTTATCCCGGTCCCCGCTCTCGCCTCTCCCCCGTGTCACAGCGAGAACGCCAGGACCGGGCGCGCCCGGGGAAGAGAGTGGTCGGATGGTGGGCCTTGAGCGAGAGGCCGCGGTCGTCAAGGCGGCGCAGCGCGGCGAGCAGTGGGCGCAGGACCGGCTGGTCGCCGCCTATCTGCCGCTCGTCTACAACATCGTGGGCCGGGCGCTGAACGGTCACGCGGACGTCGACGACGTGGTGCAGGAGACCATGATCGCGGCGGTGTCCCGGCTGCGGACGCTGCGCTCCCCCGGCAGCTTCCGCCCCTGGCTGGTCGCCATCGCGATGAACCAGGTGCGCGGCCACTGGCACGCCGCGCGGCGGGCTCCGGACGCCGGGCTCGGCCAGGCGCTCGACGTGGCGGACCCCGGCGCGGACTTCGCCGACCTGACGATCCTGCGGCTCGGCCTGTCCGGGCAGCGGCGCGAGGTCGCCGAGGCCACCCGCTGGCTGGACGCCGAGGACCGCTCGCTGCTCTCGCTGTGGTGGCTGGAGGCGGCGGGCGAGCTGACCCGGGCCGAGGTCGCGGCGGCCATGGAGCTGTCCGCGCAGCACACGGCCGTGCGGGTGCAGCGGATGAAGGCGCAGCTGGAGACCGCGCGGCTGGTGGTGCGCGCCCTCGCGGCGGTGCCGCGCTGCGTGCTCCTGGACGACGTGCTGCTCGGCTGGGACGGGGTGCCGTCGGCGCTGTGGCGCAAGCGGATCGCCCGGCACACCCGCGAGTGCACGGTCTGCTCCGGCCACGAGGCCGGCCTGGTCCCGGCCGAGGGGCTGCTGGTGGGCCTGGGGCTGCTCCCGGTGGGGGCGGGCCTGGCGGCGCTGGTGACGGTGCGGTCGGGCGGCGGGGCGATGGCCCCGGCGGGACACGGGGAGCCGTACGCGCAGCCGTACGCCTCCGGGCCCGGCGGCGAGGCGGACGACCGCGCCGTGACGGCCGCGCTGCCGCGCCCGCGCTCCGGCTCGCACGCGCGCTCCTCGGGCGGCCGCTCGTCCGGCGGGCGCTCCCCCGGCGGCCGCCGGGGCGAGCGGCTGCGGCGCAGGTCGCGGCGGCGCGTGCTGCTCGCCGGGGGCCTCGCCCTGCTGGTGGGCGGTGGCGGCTTCGCGACCCTGACGCTGCTGCGGCCGGACGCCAAGGAGGCGGAGACGCTGGTCACGGAGGCGGCTCCGGGCACCCCGCTGACGAGCGGGCCGCCGGTGTCCTCGGCCCCCGCCTCCGCGTCCGCCACCCCGTCACCGTCGGCATCGGCGTCGGCCGGCCGCACGGCGTCGCCCAGGCCCGAGCCGACACCGTCCAGGACGAGGACGACGAAGCCGGCCCCGCCCCGACCGGCCCCGACCCGGACCACCCAGTCCCAGCGCCCGGAGGTGCCCTTGTCGGACGCCCAGGAGGTCACCCGCATCGTCAACGCCGAGCGCGCCAGGAACGGCTGCGGCCCGGTCCGGCAGAACGCGCGGCTCGACGCGGCGGCGCAGGGCCACTCGCGGGACATGCGCGCCCGGGACTTCTTCGACCACACCAACCCGGACGGCGCGGGCCCCGGCGAGCGCGTCACGGCGGCCGGGTACCGCTGGAGCACCTACGGGGAGAACATCGCGCGGGGCCAGCAGAGCCCGGAATCGGTGATGGAGTCGTGGATGAACAGCCCGGGCCACCGGGCGAACATCCTGAACTGCTCGTTCAAGGAGATCGGCGTCGGCATCGAGCAGGGCGACGGCGGCCCGTGGTGGACGCAGGTGTTCGGGGCGGCGCAGTAGGGGCGGGGCCCGCCCCCGTCTCGACCGGCTACGGCTGCGGCCCCTCCCCGATCGCCCAGGCCAGCAGGCGGTCGTGGTCGATCTCGCGGGCGCGGTCGACCGTGCGCTCGTACTCCTGGTGGCCCAGCAGGACGCGCAGGCCGCGTTCGCAGCGTTCGCGCAGCGGGGCGACCTCCGGGGTGCCGCGCTGGGGGTGGCCGACCGACTCCCAGCAGAGGTTGCCCGCGCCGTGCAGCAGCGCCGCCCGTTCCGCGTGGCCCTGTTCGGTGAGGGCGGCGGAGAGCAGGTCCAGGCCGAGGGCGGTGCCGAAGGAGTCGCCGATGCGGCGCTTGGCGGTGAGCATGGCGCGGGCGTGCGACGCGGCGGCCTCGGGCTCGGCGCGCAGCAGGGAGATCAGGGAGAGCTGGTAGTCGGTGTAGGAGCGCGTCCAGTGCTCGCCGTGGGTGACGCACTCGCGGCGCAGCCGCTCGGCCTCCTCGCGGGCGAGGGCGAAGCGCCCTGCGCCGGTCAGCGCGAAGACCCGGACGAGGCGGCAGCGCACCCGCGCGGCGGAGTCGAAGGGGTCGCGGGCCGGGCCCGCGAGCGCCAGCGCGTCGTCGGCGGCGGCGAGCGCCGACTCCGGCCGCCCGCCCAGGAGTTCGCCGAGGCCCTTGAGGTACGCGGCGTCCAGGACCCCGTCCACCGCGCCGTCCAGCATCGCCTCGTCGTGGCAGCGGCGCGCCAGCTCCCCCGCGATCCCGTGGTTGCCGACCAGGACGTGGGCGACGCCGAGGGCCCACTGCGCGCGCACCCGCGCCGGTCCCGGTTCGGCGGTCATCGCCAGGGTGCGCTCCAAGTAGGTGCGGGCCTCGTGGAGATGGCCGCAGCAGACCCAGAAGAACCCGACCAGGGAGGCGAGTTCGAGGGCGAGTTCCGGGTCCTTGCCGAGGTAGTGGTCCAGGGCCGCGCACAGGTCGGGGTAGGCGTCGCCGACCCGCCGGTACCAGTCGGCCTGTCCGGGGCCGAGCCACTCGCGCTCCGCCTGGCGGGCCAGGGCGAGGTGGTGGGCGGCGTGGCGGTCGGCGAGGGCGGCGCGCTCGCCGAGTTCGCCGAGCCACATCGCGCCGTACTCGCGCAGCGTCTCCAGCATCCGGTAGCGGCCCCAGTAGGGGGTGAGCACGGACTTGTCGGCGAGGGCGGCGAGGAGGGGCTCGACGTCGGACGCCGCGATCGGCCCCCAGGCGCAGACGGCCCGTACGGTGTCGGCGTCGAAGGCGCCGTTGAGGAGGGACAGGCGCGCCCACAGGAGCCGTTCGCGCGGGTCGCACAGCTCGTGGCTCCAGCCGACGGTGGTGCGCAGCGCGCGGTGCCGCTCGGGCCGCGCGGGCGCGGCGGCCACCGGCACGTCGAGGCGCGAGCGCAGTTGTCGTACGGCTTCGGCGAGGGTGACCCGGCGCAGCTCGGCCGCGACGAGCTCCAGGGCCAGCGGCAGTCCTTCGAGCCAGGCGCTCAGCCAGCGGGCGACCACCAGGTCGGCGTTGTCGCGCGGGTGCCAGCCGGCGGCGGCGGCCCGGTCGAGGAACAGCTCAAGGCCCTCGCTCGCCGGCTCCAGCGGCTCGATCCTCAGCTCCTTCTCGTCGCGCAGCCGCAGCGGCTCGCGGCTGGTCGCGAGGACGGTCAGCCGGGGGCAGTCCGCCAGGAGCCGGGCGACCAGGGTGCGGCAGGACTCCAGCAGGTGCTCGCAGGAGTCGAGGACGAGCAGCAGGGGCCGCTCGCCGATCCAGCCGATCAGGGTGTCCAGCGGGGCGCGGTCGGTGTGGTCGGCGAGGCCGAGGGCGTCGGCGACGACGGCTTCCAGGAGGGTGGCGTCCCGCAGGGACCACAGGGGCGCCCAGTCGGCCTCGCGCCCGGACCCCCGGTCCCCGGCCGCCTCCGCGGCCAGGCGCGACTTGCCGACGCCGCCCGACCCGGTCAGGGTGACCAGGCGGTTCGCCGCCAACGCCTGTTCGACGCGCGCCAGTTCATCGACACGCCCTACGAAGGCCCCGTTGTGTTCAGGTATCCGGTTCCGCACGGCTCAAGCCTGCCGCGCCCGCGCGCCGGGCGCACCCACTGGGCGCGAAGTCATCTGCCCGAGGACCGTCGGCCGAATGGAGTTGACCATTCCGCTTCCGGTACGGTCCCGGGTCCGCCACCCTCCCGGGCCTCCGCGCCCTCCCGCGCGTCCTCCGTGCTGCCGGACTTCCGCGCCGCATCCGGACCGCTCGCCCGCTCGTCGCACCGTTCGTCGCACCGTACGGCCGCGCGCGTGCCCCTCGCGCGCCCGTCGCGGTCCCGCACCGACCGTTCGCCGCCGGTCCGGCCTCTACGCCAGGTGGCGGATATATCCGCCACCGCGCTCCGGCAGTCTTCTCCCACGCCGCACCGCACGCCGCACGCCGCACCCCAGACCGAACGAAGTGCCCGTCCTCCGACCGGAACGAAGAGGTGATCCAGGTGAGCAACACGGCCCTGCCGCACGGTTCCACGTCACCAGAGCAGGAGGAGCAGTCCGCGCGCGCCGACGAGAGGGCCGCGCACCTCGGTGAGGAGGCGGTGGCGCGGCTGAAGGCGGAGCACGGCCGGGCGCTGCACTCGTTCCTCCTCGGGCTCACCTTCGGCGACCGCCAGCGCGCCGAGGACCTGGCGCAGGAGACGTTCGTACGGGCCTGGCGGCACCCGGAGGCGCTGGAGTCCGACCACGCGTCGATGCGGCCCTGGCTCTTCACCGTCGCCCGCCGCATCGCCATCGACGCCCGCCGGGCCAGGCTGGCGCGCCCGCAGGAGGTCCAGGACGACCTGCTCGCCTCCCGGCCCGCGGCCGGGGACCAGGCCGAACGCGCCTCGACCCGACTCGACGTGCGGCGGGCGCTGACCGGGCTGAGCGCCGAACACCGCGCGGTCCTGGTCCAGGTCTACTTCCGCGGCCTGTCGGTGGCCGAGGCCGCCCGGGTCCTCGGCGTCCCCGAGGGGACCGTCAAGTCCCGTACGTACTACGCGCTGCGGGCCCTGCGCACGGCGCTGCCCGGCTACTCGGCCTGAGCGGTTCCACGGGCCCCAGGCATCGCAACCACCTGCGCCACCTCAGGAACCTCAGAGGCCGCAAGCCCCGCAGTCGCCCCAGGTACCTCAGGCGCTCTCGGACAGGTGCAGTGCCGCCTCCCGCGCCACCTCCGTGCGCGAGCGCACGCCCAGCTTCCCCAGGATGTGGGAGACGTGGGTCTGCACGGTGCGGCGGGACAACAGCAGCTCCGCGGCGATCTCGGGGTTGGAGCGGCCCGCCGCGACCCGTCGGGCCACCTTCAGTTCGGTGGGCGTCAGCGCCTCCCAGCCGGTGGTGGCCCTGCGGTGCGCGGTGCGCCGGCCGCGCCGCACCCCCAGCGGGCGCAGGCGCGCGTCGGCGCGGGCCACGTCCCACTCGGCCCGCAGCGGCGCGTAGAGGTCCACGGCCCGGTGCAGCGTCTCGCGCGAGGCGTCGAGGTCGCCGCGCCAGGCCTGGGCGACCGCCAGGTCCTCCAGGGCCTGGCCCCACAACAGCCGCCGCCCGCTGGCCTCGTAGTACTCCAGCGCCTCGGCCAGCGGGGCCGGGTCCTGTGCGAACAGCCCCCGGCAGCGCAGGGCGGCCGCGCGGCGCCCCGGTCCCGCCGGGCCCTTGGCCGCCTCCTCCTCGGCGGCCTCGACCACCCGGGCCGCCGTCGCGGTGTCGCCCGCCTCCAGGGCGAGCCTGACCATGTCCGGGTACCAGTGGAAGCGCTGGTCGTTGTCCTTGCCGACCTCCGGGTCGAGCGTGGGCAGCAGCACCGCGAGCGCGCCGGCCGGGTCGCCGCGCCGCTCGGCCCGCAGGGCGCGCGCGAGGAGGAGGTAGCTCGCGTGGTTCAGGGCGACCCCCGGCATGATCGGCAGGTCGTCGACGCGGTCCAGGTGGCGGTCGGCCTCCTCGCGCAGGTCCTGGTGGCCCAGCACGAGCGCGCCGAGTCCGTGCCGGTGCAGGGGCGCGCTGACGTCGGTCCCGTCGTCGCGCACGCTCTCCAGGCCCTTCAGGGCCTCGTCCCAGCGGCCCGCCCAGTAGGCGAGGGTGGCCGCGGCGCCCGCCGCCACGTCGACGCGCCGCCGGTTGCCCGAGGCCCGTGCCAGGGCGAGCGCCTCGCCCATGGCGTCGCACGCGGCGTCCAGGCGTTCGAGCTTGCCCAGGACGATGCCGCGGTTGATGTACAGCCGGAACGCCATGTCGTCGGCGCCCGGCACCCCCCGCAGGGCCGCGATGCCCAGGTCGAGGTGGCGCAGGGCCTCCTCGTGCGCGTGCCCGCGCACCGCCAGCAGGTGGGCGACGTGGTGGGCGTAGGAGCGGGCGAGCGCGTCCTCGTGCCCGTCCGACTCCATCTCCCGTACGAGCGCGTCGGCGCCGGGGTGGGAGCCCGAGCACCACAGGGCCAGGGCGTGCACGCCCTTGAGGCGGGCCGTCCACACGGCGGACAGGCCCGGGGCGCGGCGCGCCCCCTCCACCGCCTCGACCGCCTCCGTGAACCGCATCACGGTCAGCAGGAGTTCGACGAGCATGAAGCTCAGGGAGGCGCGGCGGTCCACGTCCGTCGCGCTCTCGGCGAGCCGACGCACCAGGCCCACCGCGGCCGGGTGGCGCAGCACGTACGCCGCGTCGCCGAGCTTCTGCTCCAGGAAGCGCCGCTGGGGGTCCGCGGGGTCGGTGCGCTCGATGACGTCCTGCATCACCTCGAAGGCGCGCTCCGGGGCCCGGGTGACGAGTCGTTGGGCGTTGCCGACCAGCCAGTTGACGGTCCAGGCGTCGAGTTCGGCGACGTTGCCGTGGAGCTGGGCGAGCACGCGTTCGGCGGGCGCCCCCGCCTCGTGGAGGGCCTCGGCGGCCGTGCGGCGCAGGGCCTGGCGCAGGGCGGGCGGGACCGCCTCGACGAGCACCTCGCGCACCAGGGGCTGGCGGAAGGCGAGCCGTTCGCCGGGGCGCGGCGCGAACAGGCCCGATTCCAGGGTGCTTTCGACGAAGCCGAACAGGTCCGTGACGGGAAGGCGGGTCAGCGCGGCGAGTTCGGTCGCGCTGAAGTCCTCGCCGAGCAGCGCGGCGAGGCGCAGCCGCTCGACACCGTCCGCGTCCCAGTGCCGCAGGTGGCCGTGCACGGCCGTGCGGAGCGCCGCCCCGGCCCGCGCGGGGGGCAGGGCGTCCGCGCGGACCAGCGCACCGAGCAGCGCGGGGTTGCCGGACGCGCCGGCGATCCTGGCGGCCAGGGGCGCGGGCGGCGGGGCGCCCAGGAGGGCCGCCGCGCAGGAGAGGGCCTCCGCGTCCCCGTACGGCTCCAGGCGGATCACGTCGGAGGGGCCGGGGCCGCCGTCCCCCGACGCCAGGCCCGGCACCTCGGCGGACACCAGCAGCAGCGCGAGGCCGCCGGCCTTCTCCTCCAGACGGCGCCACACCAGCCGGGTGGCCTCGTCGGCGGCGTGCAGGTCGTCGAGGACCAGGACGACCGGTACGTCGGCGCAGTGCCGGGGCAGCTCGTCGTACAGCCACTCGGCGAGCGCGGTCACGGCGAAGTCGCCCCGGCCCGACCACGCGCGCAGCAGCTCGGGGCCGGGTGCCCAGGGGGCGCCGCGCAGGCAGTCCAGGAGCGGGGCCAGCGGCAGCGCGGCGGCCCGGCGGTCGGCGGTCCCCGCGTGGACCCGCAGGCCCAGCCGCTCGGCCTCGTCCGCCGCCTCGGCGAGGAGACGGGTCCGGCCGCCGCCCGGCTCCGCCAGCACCCGGACCGCGCCGCCGCGCCCGGAGGCGGCCGCGCGCACGGCGTCGCGCATCCGGGTGTGCTCCGCAGCCCGGCCCGGCCGGGCCCCGGGTCTCCCGCCCGGCCCGGCCTCCGCGTCACGTCCCACCGCTGCGCCACCTCCCCGGCCGCCGGCCGGCGCGCCGGGCGGTCGCGACATTGTCCAGCAGGCCCCTCGCGGGTGACAGGCACGGAACGGACAACTCCTCGCAGCGCCCGGGTCCCCGGGTCCGCACGGGCCGCGGAGCCCTCAGGCGGCCTCGCCGGCCGGGATCTTGTCGAAGGTGACGGGGGCGACGTCGTACCAGTGGCGGGCCAGCTCGTTCAGCGCGCGGTGGCGGACCGGGGTGGCCAGGGCGACCGACCAGTCGTCGGGGACCGGCTCGTCGGCGGGCCACAGGGCGTACCGGTCCCGCGCGTTGACCAGGAGCCGGTAGCAGTCGGGGGTCCACGCGCACGGCACGGACTCGACGCCCACGGCGAACCAGCCGCTGGACTCCGCCGCCTCCAGCGGGTCGACGAACTCGGTCACCTCCGCGGCGTCCCGGTCCCGGGCGGCCGTACCGGGCCGCGCGGCCTCCTCCGCCGTCTCGGTCGTGTTCGCAGTGGGGTTCATCCTTCGTCTCCGTTCTCGGGACGTGCGCGAGGGTCCGCCGGTCTCGTGCGGGGCGCGTCGCGTCCGCGGTGGCAGCGGGTGAGGGCCCCGACCGGGCGCCCAACCGGTGACACGGACCGCGCACCGGGTCCGGTTCAGCGGAGCGCGCACGCCGTGCGGGCCGGTACGGCGTGCGCGGGCCGACGCCGGGCCGTACGTGCCGCGGCCCCGGTTGCGGCCTCGCTCAGGCCGGGCCCGGGGGTTCGTCCTGGCCCAGTCCCTCCGCCAGGTCGGCCTCGGTGAGCAGGGCGAGGAGCGAGGAGGCGTCGGCCACGTCCAGGTAGGCGGCGGTGCAGCTGTCGCACCCCCGCAGGTGCGCGGCCACCGCCCCGGCCTCCTCGGCGGGGAGCGCGTCCAGCACGTACGCCCCGAGCAGCGGTTCGACGTGGGCGTCACCGTCCGGTGGCACAGTCATGCGAGCCTCGTTCCCCTTGCCCGGACCCGTCGCGGCGGGCCTTCGTTCCTCGTACGGCGTTCCCGTTCCGGCGGCCGTACCCGCTCCGTACGGCCGTCGCCGCCGTACGGACTCCACGGCCCGTGCGGAGTCCACGGCTCGTACGGCATTCTCGGCACGGCCGCCGACGCCGCACAACCGGTGCGGTCGAGAAGCGCCGGAACGCTCGCCGGGGCCGGTGGCGCACGGCGCGGCGACGCCCCGGGCACCGCGCCCGGGGCGTCGCCGCGCACTCCGCCGGCTCGTCCTCTTCCGTCTCCCCGCCTACTTCACCAGCTTCCCGGCCGGGGAGACGGCGTACCAGACCCCGCCCACGCCCTGTCCGTTGGTGTCACCGGGCTTGGCGTCGCCCGCGAAGGTGTACAGCGGCCAGCAGTCGATCGTCTGCTGCTTCAGTCCGTCCGGCCTGCTGAAGGTCACGTACCCCTTCCGCGTGATGCCCCGTGCGTCGCTCTCGGCGACGGGCGCGACGACGGGCCACTTCTCCAGGCAGGCGCCGGTGCAGGCGGTCTTCATGGGCCAGGCGGAGTCCTTGACGAAGCGGTAGACCGTCCTGCCGTCGCGGTCGACGACGATCTCGCCGAGGACGGGGTCCTTGCGGGTGGAGAGCCCGGGCAGGGCCGTGGCCGGCGGGGCGGCCGGGGGCGTAGTCGCGGGTGCGGTGGCCGCCGGGGCGGACGCGGCGGGCGGCGGGGCCGCCGCCCCCTGGGCCCTGGACGCCTTCCTGCCGTCGGGGGCGGACGCGAACCAGACGGCGCCCACGCCCTGGCCGTTGGTCTGCTTGGGCTCGGTGTCCTTGACGTACCGGTACATGGGCCAGCCGCCGACGGTGAGCTGCCTGGTGCCGTCGGTGCGGACCACCGAGCCGATCAGCTTCGGGTCCACGCCGGGCGGCGGGGCGGCGCCCTCGGCGGGCACGACGGGCCAGGTGGTGGCGCAGGCGCCGAGGCAGTTGGACCTGGGGGGCTGTGCGGTGTCCTTGTCGAAGCGGTAGAGCGTGAAACCCGCGCTGTCCGTGACCACGTCACCGAGGTCCTTGTGCTTCCAGATGCTCAACTGCCCGGCGGGGCGCGCCTTCTGCGCGCCCGCGGGCCGCGCCCCGCCGTCCGCCTGCCGGACGGCGGCGGGCGTCCGGGCCTCGTCCTTCGCCCCGCCGCAGCCCGCCGTCGCGAGTAGTGCCGCGGAGATCACCGCGACCGAAGCCCCACGCCACTTGCCCATGTTCCGCCCACTTCCGATGTGTTCGTGTCGCGCTACCGGAGGCGCCGTCGCCGTACGCGCGGCGTGCTCCGGTCCGCTTCGGATGGCGCCTGGACGCCCTGGTGTCCGGATGCACGGGGGGCGGCTCGCGCCGGTTCGATCGGCATGCGGATCGTGCGCACCGGTGAGCGGATGCGGGCACCCGGCAACCCCAGAGGGGAGCGCGAAGGCATATGCGCGCGCCCTTGTGCGCCCCCTCGCGCCCCGCTCGTTGCCTCAGCGCCGGACCACCGGCGCGTCCCGCGCGGGATGATGTTCGTACCCGGGGCAATCACCGCACCACGCCCGGCACTTTCCCCTTCCGGAGGTGTCCCCGCTGTGACCACGATCCCCCAGCCCCGCACCGGAGAAGCCCCCGGCGCGTGGCCCGTCCTCGGCCATGCATGGCAACTCCACTCACGGCCGCTGGAGTTCCTCTCCGAGCTCCCCCGGTACGGCGACCTCGTCAAGATCGGGATGGGGCCCACTCCCACGTACGTCGTCTGCCAGGCCGAGGCGGCGCACCGGATGCTCACCGATTCGCGCACCTTCGACAAGGGCGGCCCGTTCTTCGACAAGGCCCGCACCCTGTTCGGCAGCAGCCTGCCGATGGCCGGCTGGCGGGAGCACCGCTGGCAGCGCCGCCAGATGCAGCCCGCCTTCCAGCCCGACCGCATCGACGCGTACGCGAAGGTGATGGGCGAGGAGATCGACCGGCTGACCTCCCGCTGGCGGCCCGGCCTGCGCCAGGACATGGCCGCCGCGCTCACCCGCCTCACCCTGCGCATCGTCACCCGCAGCGTCCTGGCCATCGAGGCGGACGACGAGGCGGTGGCGGACGTGCAGGAGTGCCTGCACATCGTGATCGACGGCATCTACCAGCGCGCGATGCTGCCGCTCGGCCCCTACTACCGGCTGCCCACCCGCGGCAACCGCCGCTACTGGCGGGCCTGCGAGCGGCTGCACCGGGCCATCGACGGCATCATCGCCGACCGCCGGGCCCACCCCGGCGGCGAGGACCTGGTCGCCATGCTGCTCCAGGCGCACGACGACGACACCGGCGAGCCGATGACGGACGTCGACGTGCGCGACCAGCTGATGGTGATGATCGGCGCCGGCTTCGAGACGACCGCCAACACCCTGTCGTTCGCCCTGTGGCTGATCAGCCAGCACGCCGACGTCGCGGCCCGGGTGCACGCCGAGGTGGACGCCACGCTCGGCGGGCGCACCGCGACGCCCGCCGACCTCGGCGGCCTGACGTACACCCGGCAGGTGCTGCACGAGGTCATGCGGATGTACCCGGCGGGCTGGTTCTTCACCCGGGTGACCACCACCGAGACCACGCTCGCCGGGCACACGCTGCCCGCCGGGACGCCCCTGCTGTACAGCGCCTACCTGCTCCACCACCAGCCCGAACTCTTCCCCGACCCGGAGCGGTTCGACCCGGACCGCTGGGCGGGCAAGGGGACCGAGGGCATGCCGCGCGGCGCGCACGTGCCGTTCGGCGGCGGCAACCGCAAGTGCATCGGCGACCAGTTCGCGCTGGTGGAGATGACGCTGGTGCTCGCGACGATGTGCGCGCGCTGGAAGCTGGTGCCCGACCCGGGCGCGACGCTGAACGTCAAGGTCAGGGGCACGCTCGGGACCGGCCCGCTGCACCTGACCTGCGAGCCGCGCGGCGGCGGGCGGGGCGGGGGCGTGACGACCGCGAAGGCGGCACCGGAACCGGACGGGAGCTGAGGGCCCGAAGAGGGGCCCCGAAGAGGAGTCCCGGAAAAAGAGATCATTCGTACGCCTCCGCGACGAACCGCACGGCCTCTTTTCGCGTCGAACCGGATGGGCGGGCCCGATCAAGGGCCCGCCCGCTCACGCGTACCGCTCCACGCACACGAAAGAGGCTCCATGCACGTTCAGCGCACCACCGAGGCGTCCGCCGCCCGCACCGCCCGTCCGCGTACCTCCGCGGCCCGCGCCTGGTCGGGCACGCTGGCCCTCGCCGCCGCGATGGCCCTGGTCGGCGGGGCGGCCACCACCGCCGGCGCGGCCCCGGCCGCCGCACCGGCGAAGACGCCCTCCGCCGCCGACGTCGCGGCCGTGAAGGCGGCGCTGCAGAAGACCCTGGACGCCGGCGCGCCGGGCGCGTTCGCCGTGATCCGCGACCACGGACAGCGCCTGGGCACCACGTCGGTGGCCCTGGGCAAGGCCGACCTCGACGGTACGCCGATGAGCCCCGCCCTGCGGTTCAGAGCGGGCAGCAACAGCAAGATGTTCGCCTCGGTCCTGGTGATGCGCCTGGTCGAGCAGGGCCGCGTCGACCTCGACAAGCCCCTGCGCACCTACCTCCCGGCCGGGACCCTGCCCGACGGCTGGGACATGACGGTGCGCCAGGTCATGCAGCACCGCGGCGGGGTCTACGACCACACCAACGACCTCCTGGAGCAGGCGGGCGAGGAGACCACCGCCGCGTTCGAGGCCCGCATCCGCAACAACGCGTACCAGCCGGGGGACATGGTCGCGATGTCCGTGAAGCACGGCCAGCAGTACGTGCCGGGCACCAAGTACTCCTACTCCAACACCGGTTACGTACTCCTCGGCATGGCCGTCGAGCACCTCACCGGCCGGAAGTACGCCGATGTGCTGGACCGCGAGATCATCCGCCCGCTCGGCCTGCGGAACACCTCCTTCGTCGTGCCGAAGAAGGCCATCGACGGCAGGCACGCCACCGGCTACCTCACCAACGACGACCGTACCAAGCCGCTGCTCGACTCCACCGAGCAGACCGCGTCCTGGGTGTGGACCGCGGGCGCCGTCATCACCACCGCCGCCGACCTGGACCGCTTCCTGACCGCCGTCACCACGGGCAGCCACGGCGGCCTCGTCTCCGACGCGTCGCTGGCGCAGATGACCAGCGTGCTGCCCACGCCCACCGCGAAGATCAGCTACGGCCTCGGCATCCGCGAGATCGCGCTGAGCTGCGCCAAGGTGTACGGCCACGGCGGCATCGTGCAGGGCTACCAGACCCAGTCGTTCGTGACGGCCGACGGGAAGAAGTCGGTGGTGGCCTTCGCCAACGCGTCCAACAACGGCGCGGTGACCACCGCCCTGGTGAACGTCCTGGAGCCGGCCTTCTGCGGCGCCGCCCCGGCGGCCTCGCCGGCCAAGCAGCGCTCGGCGACGAAGGGCGGGGCCGTCACCGACCGCACGGTCCCGGTGGTCGAGGACACCCGCATCTGACGCACGGGTGCCCGGGCCCGCCGACAGCGGAGGGCCCGGGCACCCGCGATCCCCCACCGGGACGAGCGGGTTCAGGACAACCCCGCCCACCTCCCGCGCACCCCCTGTCCCGGGCGCCACCCCCGGTGGATCATGACCGGATGAGACGACCCACCCCACCCCCCGCCCGCGGGAAGCGGCCGCTCGCCGCGCTCGCCGTGTTACTGCTGGCCGCCGGAGCCCTGTCCGGCGCGCCACCGGTCTCCGCGCAGGACCACCGGCCGGACCCCGGCCCCTACGCCGACGTCCTCGACCTGCGCGGCACCCCCGCGGCGGCGCTCCCCGGCGACCGGCGCGGCAACAATCCCGTCAACGTCTTCGCCGACCAGGGGGCCTGGCACGCCTACGCGCTGCCCGGGGCCGGCGACCGGGACGCCTACGGGGGCTTCACCGGGCCGCTGTACATCGCCCAGGAGTACCCCTGGTGGCTGAGCCGGTCCTTCACCCGCATCGGCCTCAGCGAGCGGGGCCGCCCGCTGGACCTGGCGGCCGGCGGCGCGCCCCGGTCCGCCTCGCTGCCCGGGCTGCTGCGCCAGGAGTACGACCTCGGCGGCGGTCTGCGCCTCACCCTGGCGCTGCGGTACGCCACCGACCGCACCGCCCTGGTGCGCGCCGAGGTCCGCAACGACGGCGCCGCCCCGCGCACGCTGGACGCCGACTGGTCCGGCTCGCTGCTCCGCCCGGCCGACCAGCCGATGCATGACGCCCCGTCACTCACCGCCACCGGGACGGGAGTCGGCGTGGACTTCGCGAGGGTGCGGGAGACCTGGGACTACCTGACCGACGGCACCGAGCGCTTCGAGGTGCGCCACCGCGAGCGGGTCCGCACCGAGGTGACCGGCGACGGCTACCGCACCCGCGCCCTCTCCCCCGTCACCCTGCGGCCCGGGCAGGCGCACGCGTACGACTGGACCGAGTCCTACACCTTCACCCCGGCCGAGCGCGTCCGCGAGGAGCGCCGGGCGCGCGGGGTGCTGGCCGCCCCGGGCGCCGTGGCGGCGGCGGGCGAGGCGCGCTGGCGGGGGTACGTGGCCGGGGCCGTCCGGGGCGTGCCCGCGGACCGGCGGCGGACGGCCGTGAAGGCCCTGGAGACGCTGACGACCAACTGGCGTTCGGCGGCCGGGCAGTTGAAGCACGACGGGATCACGCCGTCGATCTCGTACAAGTGGTTCACGGGCGGGATCTGGGCCTGGGACACCTGGAAGCAGGCGGTCGGCACCGCGCGGTTCGACCCGCGCCTCGCGCGGTCGCAGATCCGGTCCGCCTTCGACTGGCAGGTGCGCCCGGACTCGCGGACGCGTCCGCAGGACGCCGGGATGGTCCCGGACGTGGTGTTCTACAACGACCCCGCGCGCGGCGGCGGCAACTGGAACGAGCGCAACTCCAAGCCCCCGCTGGCGGCCTGGGCCGTGTGGGAGGTGTACCGGGCGGGCGACGACACCCGGTTCCTGGCCGAGCTGTACCCGAAGCTGGCGGCGTACCAGGCCTGGTGGTACCGCACCCGGGACCACGACGGCGACGGCCTGGCCGAGTACGGCGCCACGGTGGACCCGGCGAACGACTCGCCGGAGGAGCGGCGGCTCGCGGCGGCCTGGGAGAGCGGCATGGACAACGCGCCGCGCTTCGACGCGGCGCTGGGCACCTCGGTGGTGGAGAACCGCTCGGCGGACGGCACCCTGCTGGGCTGGTCCCTCGACCAGGAGTCAGTGGACCTCAACTCCTACCTGGCCCTGGACCAGGGCTACCTGGCCCGGATCGCGGACGCCCTGGGGAAGCCGCGGGAGGCGCGCGGCTGGCGGGCGAAGTCGGCGGCGACCGCCGAGCGCGTGCGGCGGACCATGTTCGACCCGGCGACCGGCTGGTTCCACGACACGGCGCTCGCCTCGGGGCAGCGGCTGACGGCGCGCGGGCGCGGCATCGAGGGCGCGGTCCCGCTGTGGACGGGGACGGCGAGCCCGGCGCAGGCGGCGGCGGTGCGGCGGCGCCTGCTCGACCCGGCGGAGTTCGCCACGCCGGTGCCGTTCCCCACGGTGGCCAGGAGCTCCCCGTACTTCTCGCCGACGGCGTACTGGCGCGGCCCGGTCTGGCTGGACCAGGCGTACTTCGCGCTGGGCGGCCTGCGCCGGTACGGGTACGGCGCGGACGCGGACGCCCTGCGCGACCGGCTCCTGGGCAACGCCTCGGGGCTGACGGGCGGCGCGCCGGTCATGGAGAACTACGACCCGCTGACGGGGGCGCCGCTGAACTCGCCCAACTTCAGCTGGTCGGCGGCGCTGCTGCTGCCGCTGCTCTCGGGTGACCGACTCGGGTGACCAACCGTCATCTGCCCTCTGGTGCGGCCGCCTTCGGGACCGGCCGCACCAGGCGGCGCTGGGCGCGGCGCACCGAGGACTGCCAGGTGCTGCCGGTCGCCCGGGCCAGGGACTCCAGGGTGCGGCGCAGTTCGCCGTCCCAGGCGTCGGGGCGGGCGTGGTGGACGGAGACGACGCCGACGAGCGGTCCTCCGGGGGCGGCGACGGGCAGGGAGCAGACCGCGCCGACGCCCGCCTCGGTCAGCACGTCGAGCGCGGGCGCGCCGGTCTGGAAGACGGCGGAGGAGCGGACGTCCTCCACGTAGAGCGCGGTGCGGTCGAGGGCGGCCACGCCGCAGGCCGACTCGCGGTCCTCCACCGTCTCGAAGTAGCTCAGGAACGGCCGGTGGAAGCCGTGCTGGGCGACGATGCGCAAGGTGCCCGCCTCGGGGTCGAGGAGCTGGGCGTTGCCCATCGGGGCGCCGGTCAGGCGCAGCGCGTGGCCGAGGGCCTCGCGCAGCAGGGCGAGCGCCTGGGGGCGTTCGCGTCCCGGTGTCCCGGTGACGGGCAGGGCGCCCAGGCCGGTGGCGTGGTGGCAGACGCTCAGGGTGCGCAGGACGGCGCTGTGGGCGCGCTGGACGCTGAGGGCGGTGCCCGCGGCGGCGGCGCGGCGGTAGGCGTCGACGAGGAGTTCGGCGCCGGCCAGGGAGCAGAAGGTGACGCGGCCGAGGTCGAGGCCGAGGCGGCGGCCCGGGGCCTGCAGGGAGACGAGGGCGTCGTCGAGGGGCGCGGCGGAGGCGGCGTCGAGTTCGCCCGCCACGTGCAGGACGGGTCCGGCCGGGCCCCGGGTGACCGCGAGCCGCAGGTGGGGGGAGGGCGAGGACCAGGTCATGGCCGGTTCCCTGTCGGCGGGAGGGTTCGGAGGGCGCCAGTCTAGGAGCGCGGGGCCGTCCGCCGGGGCGCTGTCGGCGGGCCGTCCCCCGGCGCACGGGGACACGCCGGGGCGCCCGGGTCCGCTTTCCCGCGCCCTCCCGGCGCCCTCCGTGCTCACTCGGCCCGCCCCAGGGTCTGCCAGAGGAAGGCGTGGGCGAGGGCGCTGTTGGCGGCGATCTGGTGGTGGTCGGCCCCCGCGCTGTGGCCGCCTTCGGTGGCCTCGTGGAGCAGGACGTCGTGCCCGGCCTCGCGCAGCCGGGCGGCCATCTTCCGGGCGTGCCCGGGGTGCACCCGGTCGTCGCGGGTGGAGGTGGTGAGCAGCACCGGCGGGTAGTCGCCGCCGTCGCTGACGTGGTGGTACGGGGAGAGGGCCGCCAGGTGCGGGCGGTCGGCCGGGTCGTCGGGGTCGCCGAACTCGGCGGTCCAGGAGGCCCCGGCCAGCATGACGTGGAAGCGGAGCAGGTCCAGGACGGGGACGTCGCAGACCACGGCCCCGTACAGCTCGGGGTGGCGGACCAGGGCGGCGCCGGTGAGGAGGCCGCCGTTGCTGCCGCCCTGGATGCCGAGCCGGGCGGGCGTGGTGATGTCGCGGGCCACCAGGTCGCGGGCGACGGCCTCGAAGTCCTCGAAGGAGCGGACGCGTCCGGCCTTGAGGGCGCTCTGGTGCCATTCGGGGCCGTACTCGCCGCCGCCGCGGATGTTGGCGACGACGTAGGTGCCGCCGCGGGCCAGCCAGGCGCGACCGGCGAGGGAGTCGTAGCCCGGGGTGAGCGAGATCTCGTAGCCGCCGTAGGCGGTGAGGAGGGCCGGTCCGGGGCCGCCGTGCTCGGGGCCGACGACGAAGTAGGGGACGCGGGTGCCGTCCGCCGACCGGGCGAAGTGCTGGCGCACCGTCAGACCGGTGGCGTCGAAGCGCTCGGGGGCGGTCCGCAGGACCTCGCTGCCGCCGCCGATCTCGCCGCGCAGCAGGGTGGAGGGCTGCAGGAAGCCGGAGACGTCGAGGAAGTACTCGTCGCCGGAGTCCGGGTCGGTGTCGGTGACGACGGCCGAGGCGAGCGGCGGCACGTCGGACAGCGGGCGCCGGTCCCAGGGGCCCTCGACGGTGGGGGTGAGGACCTCCATGCGGGTCGTGACGTCCACGAGCAGGTTCAGGACGAGGTGGCCGCGGGTCCAGCTGTGGCCCTCCAGGGCGGTGCCGGAGCCGGGGGCGAACAGGACCACGGCGTCGCGGCGGCCGGCCAGGAAGTCCGCGAAGCGGAACGCGAGCAGGGTGCCCGCGGGGTGGCCGAGCCACGGAGAGCGCAGGTCGACGGTGAGCCAGTCCCGCTCGACGTGGGCGGAGGCGTCCTCGGGGACGTCGACGCGGGTGCGGGTGCCGTCCTCGCCGAGCAGGGTGAGCTCGCCGCGCCAGAAGTCGAACTGCTTCAGCAGGAAGTCCCGCTGGTGGCCCTCGGTGTGGTCGCGCCAGGCGTGCACGGCCAGGTCCTCGGCGCCGACCTCGCCGACGGGTTCGGCGGCGGCCGGGTCGGTGCCGCGCCGCCAGCGGCGCACGGTGCGCGGGTAGCCGGAGGCGGTGAGCGTGCCGGGGCCGAAGTCGGTGGCGACGTACAGCTGGTCGGGGTCGATCCAGGCGGCCCCGGTCTTGGCCTCGGGCAGGGTGAAGCCGCCGGGCACGAACTCCTTGGTCAGCAGGTCGAACTCGCGGACGACGACGGCGTCGGCGCCGCCCCGGGAGAGCTGGACCAGGGCGTGGCGGCACTCGGGGTGCAGCACGGTGGCGCCGCCCCAGACCCAGTCCTCCCCCTCGTCGCGGGCGAGCGCGTCGAGGTCGAGGACGGGCTCCCAGGCGGGCTCGGGGGTGCGGTACTCCTCCAGCGTGGTGCGCCGCCACAGGCCGCGCACCTGGTCGGCGTCCTGCCAGTAGTTGTAGAGGTGGCGGCCGCGGCGCACGGTGTAGGGGATGCGCTCGGTGTCGTCGAGGACGTCGAGGAGCTCGGCGCGCAGGGCGTCGTACAGCGGCGTCCCGGTCAGGCGCGCGGCGGTCTCGGCGTTGCGCTCGCGGACCCAGCCGAGGGCGGCTTCTGAGGTGACGTCTTCCAGCCACCGGTACGGATCTTCGTCTGGCACGGGCCAATTGTGCGTGCTCGCGGGCGTGCGGCAGGCGCGGTCCGGACAATTCGTGTCGGAAATTCGCCCGTCGGCCCCGGTTCCCGGGGTCCGCCGCCCGCATCCCGCGCCGCGCCGGGAGGTTTGGGCGGCCCGCCGTGGGTCACACGGCGGAGTGCACCGATGCGCGGGCCCCGCCACCGGGGGCCGCGGGAAGGAGTCGGCATGTCCGGCGACAAGAAGGCCAAGGCCAAGAAGGAACAGGTCAAGGGCGCCGCCAAGGAGGCCGCGGGCCGTACCGTGGGCAACGAGAAGCTGACCGCCGAGGGCCGCGCCGAGCGCGGCAAGGGCGATCTGCGCCAGGCCAAGGAGAAGGTGAAGGACGCCTTCAAGAAGTAGTCCCCGACCCGGGCACACGGGCACGGGGCACGGAGCGCACAGGGGCCGTCCGGCAGCGAGCCGGACGGCCCTTCTCCATGCCCCGCGCCCGTGCGCCCGCGCCGCCGGCGACGGCCCCAAGCGGAACGCGGACGCGGCCCCGCGCACCCGCCCCACCGCGCCGCAGTCGCCTGTCGGAACGTCCGTTAAGCTGGCTCGGCTGCGCAACTTTTGGACCTAAGAGCTGCGGAGCCGCTGATCTGTCATGTCTGGACCAGGGGTTCCCTCGGGCTCTCCGTGCCGGGTGTGCCCCACGCTCACAGAGGGGCCTCTCATGGTCTTGTCCGCCTCGGGCGCGGATGCCGGGGGTGTCGCGACACCCTTCGGCGCGGTGGCGGGCGACCCCACGGCCGTACTCAGTGCGGGGTCCCTGACCGACACCTGGGCCGACGACACCCCGCCGCGCGTGCTCCTCGTCGAGGACGACCCCGGCGACGCCCTGCTCGTCGAGGAACTGATCGCCGACAGCGATCTGACCGTGACCCTCACCTGGGCCCACTCCGTGGAGCAGGCCCGCACCGAGCTGGCCGCCGGCGCCTTCGACTGCGTGCTCCTCGACCTCAACCTGCCCGACGCCCACGGCATGGACGCCCTCAAGGAGATCCTGGTCCTGGCGCCCGACTCGGCCGTCGTCGTCCTCACCGGCCTCGCCGAGGAGGAGGCGGGCCTCGCCGCCGTCGCGGCGGGCGCCCAGGACTTCCTGGTCAAGGGGCGCGTCGAGGCCGAGCTCTTCACCCGCGCCGTGCGGTACGCCCTGGAGCGCAAGCGGGTCGAGCGGGCCTCCGCCGCCCTCCAGGCGGGCCGGCTGCGCGCCGAGGAGAACGCCCGCCTGGAGCGCGGCCTGCTGCCCCGCCCGCTGCTGCGCGACGGCCGGGTCAACGTCGTCGCCCGCTACCACCCCGGCCGCGCCCACGCCCTGCTCGGCGGCGACTTCTACGACGTCGTGCAGACCCCGGACGGCATGACCCACGCCGTCGTCGGCGACGTCTCCGGGCACGGCCCGGCCGAGGCGGCCCTCGGCGTCTGCCTGCGCGTGGCCTGGCGCTCCTTCGTGCTGGCCGGCGCCCGCGGCTCCGCGCTCCTTGAGCTGCTCGACCAGATCCTGGTCGCCGAGCGCCCGGGACCCGAGGTCTTCGCCACCCTCAGCCACCTGACCCACCACCCGGGCGGCGCCACCATGGAGGTCACCCGGGCGGGGCACCCAGGGCTGCTGCACCGCTCCGCCGACGGCGGGGTCACGCTGCGGGAGGTGAGCGGCGGCCCGGCCCTCGGGCTGCTGCCGCCCGGTGTCGCGACCTGGCCGCAGACCTCCGTACCCGTACGGGCCGGGGAGTGCGTCGTGCTCTTCACCGACGGGCTGTTCGAGGGGCGCACCGCCACCGCGGGCCACGAGCGCCTGGGCGAGGAGGGGCTGCTCGACCTGGCCCGCCGGCACGCCCACCGGGAGCCGGCGAAGTTCGTCGACGCCCTGATCGACTCCGCCCAGTCGCTGGCCGCGCCCAGCGGCGGCCTCAACGACGACCTCGCCGTCCTCCTCGTCGAATGGACCCGTTCATGAGCACCAGCGCCGGCCCCTCCCGGAGCCGCGGCCTGACCGTACGCGGCTGGTTCCTGCTGGTCATGGCCGCGATGGCGATCCTCGCCGTGGTCGCGTCGGTGATCGGCACCACGGTGCTCTCGCGCACCACCCGCGCCTCGGACCGGCTGCTGAACACCATCGCGCCCGCCCGCTATCAGGCGGTCGAGCTGCGGGCCGCCCTGGTGGACCAGGAGACCGGGGTGCGCGGCTACCTGCTGACCGGGCGCGACGCGCTCCTCGACCCCTACCGTCGCGGCCTCACCGCCGAGCGCACCGCCCGCGCCCGGCTGGACGCGCTCAAGCCGGAGGGCAGCAGCCGCCTCGACGAGGACCTGGACGCCATCGACGCGCGGGTGGCCGCCTGGCGCACGTCCTACGCCGAACCTTCCATAGCGGCCCGCGCCCAGGAGAACGGCACTCCCCCGGCCGCCGGGTCGGGCACGGCCGCGTTCGACCGGATCCGGGGCGCGCTGGACGGCCTGGAGCGCCACCTCGACGAGGAGCAGCGCGGCGCGCGCGCCGACCTGGTCGACGCCCGCACCCAGCGCGACCGGGCGTTCCTGATGCTGCTCGGGCTGTTCGTACTGACCTGTATCGGCCTGACCGTGCTGCTGCAGTTCGCGGTCGTCCGGCCGCTGGGCGCGCTGCGCGCCAAGGCGATGCAGGTCGCCGGCGGTGACTTCGAGCGGCGCATCGACGGCGGCGGCCCGGCCGACCTGCGCCAGGTGGCGGGCGCCGTGGAGTCGATGCGCCGGCGCGTGGTCGCGGAGCTGACGACCTCGCGCGAGAGCGAGGCCGCGCTCACCGCGCAGGCCGCCGAGCTGGACCAGCAGGCGGTGGAGCTGCGGCGCTCCAACGCGGAGCTGGAACAGTTCGCATACGTCGCCTCGCACGACCTGCAGGAGCCGCTGCGCAAGGTCGCCTCCTTCTGCCAGCTCCTGGAGAAGCGGTACGGGGACGTCATCGACGACCGCGGGCGGCAGTACATCGACTTCGCCGTCGACGGCGCCAAGCGCATGCAGGTGCTCATCAACGACCTGCTGAGCTTCTCCCGGGTCGGCCGGCTCAACGACGCCCGTGAGCACGTGGCCCTGGACGACGTCCTGGACCGGGCGCTGCGCAACCTCACCAGCGCCGTGGAGGAGACCGGCACCGAGGTCACCCGGCCCGGGCCGCTGCCCGCGGTGCTGGGCGACCCGACGCTCCTGACCATGCTGTGGCAGAACCTGATCGGCAACGCGATCAAGTTCCGCCGCCCCGGCAGCGAGCCCCGGATCGGGATCACCGCCGAGCCGGACGCGACCGGGGAGAACTGGGAGTTCACCGTCCACGACGACGGGATCGGCATCCCGCCGGAGTTCGCCGAGAAGGTCTTCGTGATCTTCCAGCGGCTGCACCACCGGGACGCCTACGACGGAACCGGGATAGGCCTGGCGCTCTGCCGCAAGATCGTGGAGTACACCGGCGGGCACATCGCGGTCGACACCGACGGGGCGGAGGGCGCCGGCGGGACCACGATCCGCTTCACGCTCCCGGCGCTCCAGCAGGCCGACGGCACCGACGCCGCGGCCGAGGACCCCCGCACCACCACCGCGAAGGAACCCGCATGACCCTGCCCGCCCTCCCCGAGCCCCAGCACATCGACGTCCTCCTGGTCGAGGACGACCCGGGCGACGAGCTGATGACCCGCGAGGCGTTCGAGGACAACAAGATCGGCAACACGCTGCACGTGGTGCGCGACGGCCTGGAGGCGCTGGACTTCCTCTACCGGCGCGGCGGGCACGAGGGCGCGCCCCGGCCCGGGCTGATCCTGCTGGACCTGAACCTGCCGAAGTACGACGGCCGCCAGGTCCTGGAGACGATCAAGTCGGACGCGGACCTCGCGCACATCCCGGTCATCGTGCTCACCACCTCCTCGGCCGAGGAGGACATCCTGCGCAGCTACAAGCTGCACGCCAACGCGTACGTGACCAAGCCGGTCGACCTGGACCAGTTCGTGTCGGCGATCCGGCAGATCGACGACTTCTTCATCAGCTTCGTGAAGCTGCCCCGGTTCTGAACGGGTGCGCACCGCGCTGTCTGAAACCCGGATCACGGGGTAAGGGGGTCGTTGACGCGCGGGACACGAGCCGCGCGCCGGACAGCGCACCGACGGAGAGGAAGCGGGGGCCGTCGTGAAGGGATCGCTCCTGAACAGGGAAGTGCTCCGCCCGTCCGGGCCCGGCCCGGAGCGGGCCGCAGCCGCGTTCGACGGCGATTCGGAGGCGATCGGCCGGGCCAGGGCCCTGGTCGCCGCCTTCCTGGAGCGCGTCCGCGAACGGCACGGCGAGGCCCGGCCCGGCGTGGGCGGCATGGCGCAGCTGGTGGTCAGCGAGCTGGTCACCAACGCCTGCAAGTACGCTCCCGGGCCCTGCCTGCTCGACCTGGCCGCCGACGTGGCGGCCGGTGAGCTGGTGATGTCGGTGTGGGACAGCGGGACGGTGCTGCCCGCGATCCTGCCGCCGGACGCGACGCGGATCGGCCGGCACGGCCTGGAGATCGTCGCGGCGCTCTCCACCAGTCTGGAGATACGGCGCGAGCCGGTCGGCAAGCGCGTCACCATCCGCATGCCGCTCGCCGACGCCTGAGACCCGATCCGGAGGTACGCGGGATGGAGCCCGGCAGATCCGCCTCCCCGGCGCAGGACGAGCGGGGACGCGACGAGACCCCCGAGGAGCGCGCCGACCGCAGGTGGGTCGAGCTGCTCCAGGAGGTGCGGGTCGCGCAGACCGGCGTACAGATCATGTTCGGCTTCCTGCTGACGGTCGTCTTCACACCGCGCTTCACGTCGCTGTCCGCCGCTGACGAAACGATTTATCTGGTGACCGTGGTCCTCGGGGCCTCCGCGACGGGCGCCCTGATAGGGCCGGTGGCACTGCACCGCGTCGTCTCCGGCCGGCGGATCAAGCCGCACGCCGTCGACATCGCCGCCCGGCTCGTGGTCACCGGCCTGGTCCTGCTCCTCGCCACCCTCACCTCGGCGCTGCTGCTGATCCTGCGGGTGGCGACGCACGACCACTGGGTCCCCTGGATCGTCGCGGGCGTCTTCGCCTGGTACCTGCTGTGCTGGTTCGTGCTGCCGCTGTGGGTCCGCTACCGGCACACCTCCGAGAACGGCTCCTGAGCCCTTCCGCGTGCCCCTCCGCATGGAGAGAACACCCCCGGTACGCGCCCCGGTACGACGGAGGCGGCCTCCCGGCATGTGCCGGGAGGCCGCCGCGGGCCGGTCGCCTCAGATGCGGGAGCCCGCCAGCTCGGCCGCCTCCTGCGGGGTCTCCACCGCGGGCGGCGAGCCCGCCAGCGGCTTGCGGGCGGTCTCCTTCATGCACAGCACCGCGATCACGCCGACGACGGCCGCGCCCATCGCGTAGTACGCCGGGGTCATGCTGCTGCCGGTCCAGCCGATCAGCGCGGTGATCACCAGCGGGGTGGTGCCGCCGAACAGCGACGTGGACACGTTGTAGCCGACCGCCAGGCCGCCGTACCGCACCTGGGTGGGGAACAGGGCGGGCAGCGCCGCGGACATGGTGCCCAGCAGGCAGGCCAGCGACAGGCCCAGCATCAGCATGCCCGCCGAGATCGCCGGGATGGAACCCTGGCCGATCAGCAGGAACGCCGGGACGGACAGGAAGAAGAAGCCCAGCATGCCCGCGAGCAGCAGCGGGCGGCGGCCGAAGCGGTCGCTGAGCTTGCCGATCTGGTTGAGGACCAGCATCAGCACGACCATCACGCCGATCAGGATGACCAGGCCGTGGGTCTCGCTGTAGCCGAGCTCGTCGGAGAGGTAGGCGGGCATGTACGACAGCAGCATGTAGTCGGTGATGTTGTACGCGCCGACCAGTGCCACGCACAGCACCAGGGTCCGCCAGTGCTCGGTGAAGATCCGCCTGAGGTCGCCCGCGGCGCTGGTCTCCACGGCGTCGGCGGCGGCGGAGGCCGTGGCCTGGCCGCCCTCCAGCTTCTGGAAGGCCGGGGTCTCGTCGAGCTTCAGCCGCAGGTACAGGCCGACCAGGCCGAGCGGACCGGCGACCAGGAACGGGACCCGCCAGCCCCAGGCCTCCATGGAGTCCGGGCCGATCGCCGCGCTCAGCACGGTGACCAGGGTGGCGGCGCCGATGTAGCCGGCCAGGGTGCCGGACTCCAGGAAGCTGCCGAAGTAGCCGCGGCGCCGGTCGGGGGCGTACTCGGCGATGAAGGTGGAGGCGCCGCCGTACTCGCCGCCGGTGGAGAAGCCCTGCACCAGGCGGAAGAAGATCAGCAGGGCCGGGGCCCAGAAGCCGATGGAGGCGTACGAGGGGATCAGGCCGATCGCGAAGGTGCCCACGGCCATCAGGACCATGGTCAGCGCGAGCACCTGCTTGCGGCCGTGCCGGTCGCCGAGCGGGCCGAAGACCATGCCGCCGACGGGCCGGATCAGGAAGGCCACGGCGAAGGTCGCGAAGGACGAGAGCAGCTGGGTGGTGTCGTTCCCGGACGGGAAGAACACATGGCCCAGGGTGACCGCGAGATAGCTGTAGATCCCGAAGTCGAACCACTCCATCGCATTGCCGAGGGAGGCCGCCTTCACGGCCCGCTTCACGGCCTTCTCGTCGGTCACCGTGATGTCGGTGCGCCGCAGCGGGGGGTTTCTGCGCCGGGCGCCGGCGCGGAAGAGGAGCCGGTGCCGCCGCAGCGCCTCATTGTCCGGTGCCGGTTCGGAACCGGCGGTGGGGGTCGCCATGGCGGATCCTTTCGAGGGTCTGACAGGTCCACCACACGCCTTGACGATGTTCGCGAAACCAAACGGGGCCCCGGGGAGAAAGTGGTGTCGATCACTTTCCCCCGGGGCCCCGGAGAAGCGGGAGCGGAACTCACTCCACGGGCTGCATGCCCGTGCGCAGGTTCCGGATGATCCGCGACAGCAGCCGCGAGACCTGCATCTGCGAGACGCCGATCTCCTCGGCGATCTGCGCCTGCGTCATGTCCAGGCCGAAGCGCATCCGCAGGATGGCGCGGTCGCGCTCGCCGAGCTGTCTCACCAGCGGCACGAGGGCCTGCATGTGCTCGACCTTCTCCATGTCGGGGTCGAGGGCGCCGACGGTGTCGGCGACGCTGCGGGCCCGCGTGCTGGCGCGGCCCGGCTCCTCGGTGCCGACCGGCATGTCCAGGGAGCCCGCGGTGTAGCCGTTGGCGGCGACCAGGCCCTCCAGGACCTCTTCCTCGTCGATCCCGAGGGCCTCGGCGAGCTCGCGCACGGTGGCCTCGCGGCCGTGGGAGCAGGCGAAGTCGGACTTGGCCTTGGCGATGTCCGTACGCAGTTCCTGCAGGCGGCGCGGCACGTGCACGGCCCAGGTGGTGTCGCGGAAGAACCGCTTTATCTCGCCGACGATGTACGGCACCGCGAAGGAGGTGAACTCCACCTCGCGGGACAGGTCGAACCGGTCGATCGCCTTGATCAGGCCGATCGTGCCGACCTGGACGATGTCCTCCATCTCGCCGCCGCCGCGGTGGCGGAAGCGGCTGGCGGCGTACTTCACCAGCGAGAGGTTCATCTCGATCAGGGTGTTCCGGGCGTACGCGTACTCGTGCGTGCCCTCCTCCAGCTCCTGGAGCCGGTCGAAGAAGAGCCGCGAGAGCGAGCGCGCGTCCTTGGTCGCCACGTGCGCGGCGTCCTCGATCCAGGGCAGTTCACCGGTGTCGAAGGGTGCCTCACCGGCCGGTGCCGCCGCCGGGGACCTCACGCTCTCCTGCCGCACCAGTTCTTCGGAGTGCGCCGCCATGGCTGCCACTGAGGATCCCTCCCGGGGTCGTCGGACGGTGTGTCCCTGCCGAGGCCGCGCTTGCCCGGAATCCGCGCGGGCATGCGTGGGCGGGCCGAAAAGGCTTCTGTGGAGAGTCTTTTCAGCCGGTACGCCTGATATGTGCGCGCGGTGTCCCCGTAACCGCGCGCCCGGTCCGCCTCAGTCCGCCAGGAACCGGTTGACCACCCCCGGCAGGGCCGGGTGCCCCATCAGGTCGTAGTGCGTGGCGCCCGGCAGCACCGCGAGGCCGGCGGCCGAGCGCCCCGAGCCGTCCACGCCCGCGTCCTTGTGCCCGCCGCCGAGCAGGCCGAAGAACTCGACCATGTGCGCGGGGCGCACCGCGTCGTTGTCGCCGTACACCAGCAGCGTCGGCGCGGTGACCGAGGAGACCTCGGCGCTCCAGTCGAAGGGCTGCCGCATGCTCTCCGCCGACTTGGCCACCAGCACCGGCCAGTCCTCGGGGCGGGGCGCCAGCCGCGCGTACGTCTCGTACAGCGGTGTCGCGCGCAGCGCCTCGGCGGTGTCCGGGCCGCCCATCGCCTCCATCTCGGCGACGACCTCGGGGTACCAGCCGTCGCGCTTGTACGGGATGGAGACGGCGACCAGCCTGCGCACCGCGTCGGGGTGGCGGATCGCGCACCACAGCGCGACGACGCCGCCCTTGGAGTAGCCGAGCACGTCCGCGCGGGGCACGTCGAGGTGGCCGAGCAGCGCCGCCACGTCGTCGGCCAGCGTCTCGGGGCGCAGCGGCCGGTCGGCGTCGGCGGTGCGGCCGTGGCCCTGGAGGTCGACCAGGATCACCCGCCGGTTGCGGCCGAGTTCGGGCAGCAGCGGCGTGAACGCCTCGGTGGAGCCGAAGCCCCCGTGCAGCAGGACGAGCGGCTTCCCCGCGCCGTGGTCCTCGTAGTACAGCGAAAGGCCGTTGACGTTCGCGTAGCTCATGCGGTGTGCCTCTCCTCGTGGTGGTCCGGGGATGTGGACCGTCCGGGCGGCGGGAACTCATCGGTGGGCGCCTGCCCGCGTCCGCTCCTTGGATGCGCGCGGCGCCGCTCCCCCGGACGCGGCAGGATCGGCGGCACCGCCGCTTCCACCGCACTGGAGAGCCTGTCGTGACGATCGTCGAGATCCCGGGGTCCAAGTCCATCACCGCCAGGGCGCTGTTCCTGGCCGCCGCCGCCGAGGGGACCACGGTGCTGCGGGCGCCGCTGGTCTCCGACGACACCGAGGGGTTCGCCGAGGGCCTGGGGGTCCTGGGCTACCGGGTGGAGCGCGGTGACGGGGTGTGGACGGTACGGGGGCGCCCCGAGGGCCCGGGCGTGGCGGAGGCCGACGTCTACTGCCGGGACGGGGCGACCACCGCGCGGTTCCTGCCCGCGCTCGTCTCGGCCGGCGCGGGCACCTTCCGGTTCGACGCCTCCGCGCAGATGCGCCGCCGCCCGGTCGCGCCGCTCACCCGGGCGCTGCGCGGACTCGGCGTCGACGTCACGCACCAGGGGGCGGAGGGCCACCACCCGCTGACGGTGGCGGCCGACGGGGTGAAGGGCGGTGAACTCACCCTGGACGCCGGGGAGTCGTCGCAGTACCTGACCGCGCTGCTGCTCCTGGGACCGCTGACCCGGGACGGCCTGCGGATCACCGTGACCCGGCTGGTGTCGGCGCCCTACGTCGCCATCACGCTCGCCATGATGCGGGAGTTCGGGGTCGAGGTGGACCGCCGGGAGGCGGACGGGGCCGAGGTGTTCACCGTCCCGGGCACGGGCTACCGCGCCGTCGACTACGCGGTGGAGCCGGACGCCTCCACGGCGAGCTACTTCTTCGCCGCGGCCGCGCTCACCGGGAACGAGGTGACCGTGCCGGGGCTCGGGCACGGCGCGCTCCAGGGCGACCTGCGGTTCGTGGAGGTCCTGGAGCGGATGGGCGCGCGGGTGGAGGTCGGCGCGGACCGCACCACCGTGGCCGGGACCGGCGCCCTGCGCGGGGTCACGGTCAACATGCGGGACGTCTCCGACACGATGCCGACGCTGGCCGCGATCGCGCCGTTCGCCTCGGGGCCGGTGCGGATCGAGGACGTGTACAACACCCGGGTCAAGGAGTGCGACCGGCTGGAGGCTTGCGCCCGCAACCTGCGGGCGATGGGCGTGCGGGTGAGCACGGGTGAGGACTGGATCCAGGTCGAGCCGGGCGCGCCGCGTCCCGTGGAGGTCGAGACGTTCGGCGACCACCGGATCGTGATGTCCTTCGCGGTGGCCGGGCTGCGGGTGCCGGGGATGGCGTTCGACGACCCGGGGTGCGTGCGCAAGACGTTCCCCGGCTTCCACGAGGCGTTCGCGGCACTCACCTCGCGGTGGACCTGACGCGCGGGGCCCGGACCGCGTACGGTCCGGGCCCCTCTGCGCACGGTCGTCGTTCCTACGGAAGCCGGTAGTCCGCGTTCAGCGCCGCGCCGCGCTCGGGGTGCGTCTCGTCGTACCCCCGGGCGTTGCACTGCAGGCCGCCCACGATGCACTGGTCGACCAGGGCCTTCTGGGTGCGCTCCTCCCACGCGTTGAAGAAGTCGTAGTGGAAGGAGTAGCCGCGGCCGCTGGCCAGGCGGACCTGGCTCATGTCGCCGTTGACCGGGAAGGCCATCTTGAACTCGATCATCGGCAGGGCGACCGGGTGGTCGGCCGGGCACATGTTGTCGTTGGTGCCGGGCTTCACGACCGGGTACGCCATGTGGCTCTGGTGGTTCGGTGTGTCGAGGTACTTCCCGTCCCAGCAACTGGGCGCCTGGAAGCGGATGTTGAGCTGGACGTCCGGACGGTTCGGGCAGCTCGCCGGGATGTCGACGTTGAAGAAGCTGTCGCCGCACTCCCAGCCCTCGACGAAGCCCTTGTGCGCGCGGAACTCCTGGGCCGTCTGCATCGGGTTGCCGACGACGAACCGCAGGCCCTTGGGGAAGGGGCGGACGCTGCGGTAGTCGGTCACGCCCGACTTGTAGTAGATGACCTGCGGGCCCACCGGCAGGATCTTCTGGTCGCCCTTGAGCACCGACGGCATCCAGTACGCGGAGCCGTCCGCGGGCGCCTTGCAGGTGGTGTTCCCCCCGTACAGCGAGCCGGTGGTGCTGGCCGCGTTGGTGGAGGTGTTGCCCATGAACGTGTGGTCGTGGGACTTGCCCGGCTGCCCCGGGTAGACGATCGGGTCGTCGGGGGCGGTGTGGGTGACGGAGCAGTTGGCCTGGAACTCGTGGAAGTAGGCCCGCGGCGGGGTGTCCCCGGACGGGACGACCCCGGTGACCTGGGGCACGGCCGGGATGTAGCCGTCGCCGTCGGGGTCGTCGCCCGACGCCTTCACCGAGACGGCCATGGTGTGGCCGGTGTGCGTCGAGGACGCCGCCGCCTTCGCGGCCGCGGGCGCGTCCACGGCCGACGCGGTGGCGAAGGTGCCCGCCGCGAGGCCGAACGCGCTGAGGGCGGTGGCGACGAGGACCGCGGACAGGGCCCGTGGCCGTCTCCTCGTACTGCTCTTGCTCATGCTGCTCTCCTCTCCATGAGGTGGGGGGATGAGGGGGTGGCGCGGATCAGCCGAAGACGCCGAACTCGTAGAGGGAGTAGCCGTATCCGGTGCCCCGCGCCGTCAGCTGGAGCCGGACGTAGCGGGCGGAGGCGGCCGCCTCGATGGTGTCGACGTCCCCGTTGCCCGCGGTCTGGGTGTGGATCGTGCGCCAGGCGTTGCCGTCGTCGGAGACCTGGACCTGGTAGGCCTTGGCGTACGCCGGGTCCCAGACCAGCTGGAGCCGGCTGAAGGCGCGGACCGAGCCGAGGTCGGCCTGGATCCACTGCGGGTCGCTCCAGTCGCTGGCCCAGCGGGTGTTCGCCTTGCCGTCGGTGGCGTTCTGCGGGGTGCAGGGGCAGTCGCCGTACGAACCCTGGAAAGAGGAGGCGGTGGTGGGGCGGTTCAGGGCGAGGTTGGTGCCCGCGACCGGCGGGGCGACGACCTTCACGGACCTGGTCTCGATGCCGGCGTTGCCCTTGCCGTCCTCCGCCTGGAGGTAGACCTTCCACACGCCGAGCTTCTCCGGTGCGGTCACGGTGAACGAACCGTCGCCGTTGGCCCGGAACGGTGCGTCGAGCAGGCGCTTGTCGCCGTTGGCGTACTGGCCGCTGAGGAAGACCTTGTAGGTCAGCGGGTCGTTGTCGGGGTCGCGGACGGTGGCCCGGAGGGTGAACTGGCCCCCGGCCGGGGCGTTCTGCGGGGTGGAGACGGTCATGCCGCTGATGACCGGCGGGGTGTTGTCGCCCGCGGTGCTGCCCTTGTAGAGCTTCTTCACCGCGTAGTACGAGAGCCGCTTGAGCCCGTCGGGCACCAGGTTGAACCAGATGCCGCCGAAGTCGTGCTCGGTGCCGTAGTGGAACATGGTGGCGCCGAGGGCCACGCCCTGGTGCCCGGTGATGCAGTTCCACGCCTTGGTGTAGCCGTCGGCCTTCTGCACGTCGGTGGGTTCGTCGGCGACGCCGTTGGCGTCCTTGGGGGTCTCCCACTCCCCCGCGGGGCCGGTCTCGGTGATGATGTACGGCTTGGTGTAGCCGCCCGCCTCCCAGTCCTGGCGCACCCGGCAGATGTCGCCGTAGGAGTTCATCGAGTACACGTCGAGGTCGGGGGCGTTGCGCTTGTAGTACGGCCAGGCGCCGGTCCAGGCGTCGGTGGAGGTCACCGGGTGGTCCGGGTCGATGGAGTGGATCTTCTTGGCGACGTCGTTGACGAAGGTGGTGTAGGCGTTGCGCTGGTTCTCCAGCTCGGTGCCGCTGTAGCAGTTCTGCAGGCCGAGGACGGACTCGTTGCCGACGTTCCACATCAGGGTCGCCGGGTGCGTCTTGTAGGCGTCGACCCACTTGGCGAACTCGGTGAGCATGGAGCTCTTGTACGCGGTGTCGGTGACGTAGTTGACGCAGCCGCCGGAGCCGGGGCCGCCGCCGGGCTGGAGCCAGAAGCCGTTCATGACGCGGATGCCCTGGGCCGCGGCGGCGTCGAGCAGCGGCTTGGTGCTGCCGTCGGTGCCCCAGGTGCGGATGGTGTTGACGCCCATCGACTTCAGGTCCGGCATGTAGCGTCCCGCGTCGGCGACGGCCGGGCCCCAGGTGAGGCCCTTGACCCTGTAGGGCTGGCCGCCCACCGTCAGCTGCCAGTTGCCCTGGGAGCCGGTGACCTTGACCGCTCCCCCGGTGGGCGGCGGGGTGGTGCCGTCGTCGGAGCCGTACACCTGGAACTCCCACAGGGAGTAGCCGTAGCCGGTGCCGCGCTGGGTTCCCAGCATGCGCACGTAGCGGCCGCTGCCGGTGACGGCGACCTCGTCGGTGCCGCCGTCACCGCCGGTGACGGTCTTCAGGCTCCGCCAGTCGGTGCCGTTGTCGGAGGCCTGGATCTCGTAGTTCTTGCCGTACGCGGACTCCCAGGTCAGCACCACCCTGCTGAGGTTGGCGGTGCGGCCGAGGTCGACCATGAGCCACTGGGGGTCGCTGCGGTCGCTGGCCCAGCGGGTGCCGCCGAGGTTGCCGTCGACGGCGGCCGAGGCGGCGTAGCCCGCGCCCTCGGAGGAGGACGCGGTGGCCGTCTTGCCCTGCGAGAGCAGGGTCTCGGCGGCGTGGGCGGAGGGCGCGGTGGCCAGGGCGGTGAGGGCCGAGGCGGCCAGCGCGCCGGCGAGCAGCGCGGAGGTGGCGCGGTGGCGCGGGCGCGGCGTGCGGGCACGCGTGAGGACGTGCTTCATGGCGGCTCCGTGAAAGGGGATCAAGAGGGAGGATCACAGGGGGCTGACGGGGCGGGGACGCGGGGAGGCGGGACCCGCCCCGGGACGTGCCCCTTCCGGGCAGGACAGCGGGGGCGGGGTCCACCGCCCGGAAGGGAGTGCGTGGGGCGGACCGCCCGCGCGGGGCGGTCCGCCGGAGGGGGTTACGGGAACGAGGTGACCGTGGACGGCACGGTGGAGGTGCCCGAGGTGGGCGCTCCGGTGTCGTTGATGACGTGGTCGTACTGGCCGTTCCCGCCGAGCGAGACCACCAGCAGGCTGTGGAACTTCACGCCCGGCTTGACCGGGGCGCGGAAGCCGTGCGCCTGGCGGATGGTCGGGTCGACGTTGTAGTAGCAGTAGCTGCCCAGGCCCCATCCCTCGTGAGTGGTCACCGAGTCGTCCACCCGGTAGGCGGCGTAGCCCTTGACCGAACCGTTCTGGACGGCCGCCTGGTTGGGCGCGTCGTACGCCTTCTCGTTCTGGAAGAAGATCGTGCGGCCGCGCTCGCCGTACCACTCGACGTCGTACTTGTTGAAGTGCTCGACGAACAGCCCGGTGGCCAGCACGTCGTCGCCGTTGACGCGGACGCCGTAGTCGGCCCGGTTGGTCTCCCAGCCGACGCCGTCACCGTGGTCGGCGCGCCACACCCAGGTGTGGTCGACGATCGTGTCGTCGTTGTTGATCACCATGCTGGTGGTGGCCTTGCCGGGGCCCGCGCCGCCGATGCGGATGTAGACGTCCTGCACGGTGGTGGGGTTGGCGGAGTGGTCGGCGGAGGCGTTCTGCGGGCCGACCTCGACCAGGGTCTGCGAGTTGACCGGGCCGGCGTCGACGAGCAGGCCGGCCAGCCGGACGCCGTCGACGTCGCCGACGCGGATCGCGGTCACGCCGTTGTCGGGGATGATCGTGGCGAGGCCGAGGCCCAGGACGACCGTGTCGGCGCGGTTGATCTCGATGGTCCGGTCCACGTGGTAGATGCCGGGCGTGAACAGCAGGTGCAGGCCCTGGGTGACCGCCTGGTTGATGGTGGCGGCGCTGGTGCCGGGCTTGACGACGTAGAAGCGGCTGAGCGGGATCGAGGTGCCCTGCGGGTTTCCGTTCGCCCAGGTGGTGCCGCGCGCGTTGACGCGCTTGGCGGGGGCGAAGACCTTGAACTCGCCGCCCTCGTAGTACAGGAAGGGCTTCTCGCGGGAGACCGGGGTGGTGTCCAGGGTGGTGTAGCGGGGCTCGGGGAAGCCGGTGGCCGGGGCACCCTCGGTGCCCGAGAACACCTGGTTCCAGACCGAGTTGGACCAGCCGCCGATGGAGCTGTCCCGGGTGTACCACTGCTGCTGCGAGTAGTTGCCCACCTGGCCGTCGATCTTGCTGTCGGCGATGTAGCCGCCGCTGGCCCAGCCGTAGCCGTTGGGCGCCAGGTTGAGCCCGCCCTTGACGTGCATGCGGCGGAAGGAGGCGGCCTGGGAGACGGCCCAGCGGTCGGTGCCGCTGACCGGGTTGAGGGCCAGGTTCTCGGCGGAGCGCCAGAAGTTCTGGGTGGCGTTGCCGCCGAACCAGCCCGCGTCGACGGTCACGTCGCCGTTGATGGTGGTGTCGTCGGGCCGCAGGCCGAGCCCGGCGATCTGGGTGTAGAAGCCGATCTGGGCGTTGAGGCCGTTGTACGTGCCGGGCTTGAACAGGAAGGCGTGCCGGCCGGTGCCGAACTGCGCGGACTCCTGCTGCTTGAACACGTCGTCGAGCTGCTGCTGGATGTTGGGCGTGGACGGGTCGACGATGTGCACGTTCGGGCCGAGGTCACCACCGCCGGGCAGGGTGGGTCCGGTGCCCCCGCCGGTGCCGTACACCTGGAACTCCCACAGGGAGTAGCCGTAGCCGGTGGTGCGCTGGGTGCCGTACATCCGGACGTAGCGGGCGGTGCCGGTGACCGGGACGGACTGGTTGCCGCCGGTGGCGGTGGTGGTGGAGTAGGCGGTGGTCCAGGTGGTGCCGTTGCTGGAGAGCTCGATGCGGTACGCCTTGGCGGCGGCGGTCTCCCAGCGCAGCTCGACGTGGTCGAGGGCGGCCGGGGCGCCCAGGTCGACCTGGAGCCACTGGGGGTCGGAGAAGGCGCTGGACCAGCGGGTGCCCGCGTCGCCGTCCACCGCCTTGTCGGCGGAGGTGCCCGCGCCCTCGGTGCTGGAGGCGGTGGCGGGCTTGCCCTGGGAGAGCAGGACGGGCGCGGCCTGGGCGGTGGTCGCGGGGGCGAGGACGAGCAGCGCGCCGACGAGGGCGGAGACCACCGCTCCTGCCAGGCCGCGTCGCACGACTGGTCTGCGTCTACGCCTGGTTGGCGCCGTTGGTATCCCAACTGGGGGCATGTCAGGGCTCCTTGTAACGAACCTGAAACGGGAGAGCGCTCTCCGGAACCTTGCACGCGGTCCGTTCGGCCGGTCAAGAAGCGTGACGGGACTTTTCTTTTGGCTTGGCTTAAGTGGAGACGGAACCGTCCGGGCCGCCGTCCGCCAACGGACCGCGTCGTTCCTGGTGGGGCGCCCGGTACGGCCGCGCCCGGCTGCCCGTACCCCCCTCGGGTCCCCGGGTTATGGTGCCGCAATGGGGAGAACGGCACGGGGGAGCAAGAGTCCGACGCTGGAGGACGTGGCACGCGAGGCGGGCGTGTCCCGGGCCACCGTGTCACGCGTCGTCAACGGCGTGCGCAACGTCGACCCCGGCATCCAGGAGGCCGTCCGCCTCGCCATCGAGCGCACCGGCTACGCGCCCAACCGGGCCGCCCGCTCCCTGGTCACCCACCGCACCGAGGCCGTCGCCCTGGTCCTGTCCGGCGCGGGCGACACCTTCGCCACCCGGGTCTTCGCCGACCCGTTCTTCGGCCGGGTCGTCAACGGCGTCCTGGGCTTCCTGCGCCCGCGCGGCGTCCACCCGCTGCTGCTGGTCGCCGAGTCCGCCACGGCCCGCGAGCAGGTCGTGGACTACCTGCGCCAGGGCAGCGCCGACGGCGCCCTGGTGGTGTCGATCCAGGCGGACGACCCGCTGCCCGCGATGCTGGCCGCGGCGCACATCCCCACCGCCCTGTTCGCCCGGCCGCCGGGCGCCGAGCGGGTCAGCCACGTCGACCTGGACCACGCCGCGGGCGCCCGGCTCGCCGCCGCGCACCTTCTTTCGCGCGGCCGGCGGCGGCTCGCCACGATCAGCGCGCCGCACGGCCTCCCCGCCGCCCGGGAGCGCCTGGCGGGCTTCCGGGCGGCGCTGGCGGAGGCGGGGATCGACGCGCTGCCCGCCGTGGAGGGCAGCTTCACCTCGGACAGCGGGGCGCGCGCGATGGCGGCGCTGCTCGCGGACCACCCCGACCTGGACGGGGTGTTCGCCGCCAACGACCTGATGGCGCTGGGCGCCTGCCAGTACCTGCGCGAGCACGGCAAGGACGTGCCCGGGGACGTGGCCGTGGTCGGCTTCGACGACTCCAGCGCGGCGCTGACCTGCCGCCCGCCGCTGACGACGGTGCGCCAGCCGGTGGAGCGGATGTCGGCGCGGATGGCGGAGCTGCTGCTCGAACAGCTCCAGGGCACGCGGACGGAGCCCGCCTCGGTGGTGTTCGCGCCGGAGCTGGTGGTGCGCGACTCGGCCTGAGCGGGCTTTCGTATACGAGTACGCGGACGGGACCGGTACCCCCGTGGGGGGGACGAGGCCGCCCCGACGGCCCCCGTCCGGTCACGGCGCGGACGGGGGTGCTCCGGGGCGCCTCGGGCGCGCAGGATCAGGCCTGCGCCTCCCGGTGGGCCCGGATGATCTCCGCGTACCGCCGCCCGCTGGTCTTCACCGTGCGCTTCTGGGTCTCGTAGTCGACGTGGACCAGGCCGAAGCGCTTGTCGTAGCCGTACGCCCACTCGAAGTTGTCCAGGAGCGACCAGGCGTAGTAGCCCGCCAGCGGCGCCCCCTTGCGCACCGCACGCGCGCACGCGGCCAGGTGGCCCTCCAGGTAGGCGGTGCGCTCCGGGTCGTGGACCGCGCCGTCGGGGCCGACCGCGTCCGGGTAGGCCGAGCCGTTCTCGGTGACGTACAGCCTGGACACCCCGTAGTCGTCGGTCAGCCGCATCAGCAGCGCCTCCAGGCCGCCCGCGTCCACCTGCCAGTCCATGTACGTGCGCGGGACGTCGGCCAGGCGCACCTCGCGGGCGTGCGGGACGGGGCCCCCGGGGTCGTCCTCGACGGTGACCGGGAAGTAGTAGTTCAGGCCGTGCCAGTCCAGCGGCGCGGCGATCGTCTCCAGGTCGCCCGGGCGCTCGGGCAGCTCCACCCCGTACAGCTCGCGCATGTCGGCGGGGAAGCCGCGGCCGTACACCGGGTCCAGCCACCAGCGGTTGGTGTGGCCGTCCATGCGGGCGGCGGCGGCCAGGTCCTCCGGGCGGGTGGAGGCGGGCTCGACGGTGGAGTGGTTGGTGACCAGGCCGACCTGGGCGCCGGGGACGGCGGCCCGTACCGCCTGCACGGCCAGGCCGTGGGCGAGCAGAAGGTGGTAGGAGGCGCGCACGGCGGTGGGCAGGTCGGTCAGGCCCGGGGCCATCCGGCCCTCCAGGTGGCCGATCCAGGCGGAGCACAGCGGCTCGTTGAGGGTGGCCCACTGGGTGACGCGGTCGCCGAGGCGCCCGGCGACCGCGGAGGCGTAGCCGGCGAGCGCCTCGGCGGTGCCGCGCTCGTTCCAGCCGCCGCGGTCCTGGAGGGCCTGGGGCAGGTCCCAGTGGTAGAGGGTGACGGACGGGGTGATGCCCGCTTCCAGGAGGCCGTCGACCAGACGGTCGTAGAAGTCCAGGCCGGGGCCGTTGACCCGGCCGTCGCCGAAGGGCAGCACGCGCGGCCAGGCGACGGAGAGCCGGTAGGCGTCGGTGCCGAGGGTGCGCATCAGGGCGACGTCCTCGGGCCAGCGGTGGTAATGGTCGCAGGCGGTGTCGCCGTGGTCGCCGCCGTCGACCGCGCCCGGGACGCGGCTGAAGGTGTCCCAGATGGAGGGGGCGCGGCCGTCCTCGGCCACGGCGCCCTCGATCTGGTAGGCGGAGGTCGCGGTGCCCCAGGTGAAGCCGGCCGGGAAGGCGGCCAGGTCGAGTGCGGGGGCGTCAGCGGATTCGGACACGGGGGTGCCTTTCGTGGTGCGGTGCGAAGGGCGGCTGTGGGACGGTGGGTTGACGGGGCGTCACTTGACGGCCCCGGCGGTGAGGCCGGTGACGAGGTAGCGCTGCAGGAGCAGGAAGCCGGCCACCACGGGGACGCTGACGACGAGCGAGGCGGCCATGATCTGGTTCCAGTACACGTCGTTCTGGGTGGAGTAGCCCTGCAGGCCCACGGCGAGGGTGCGGGTGGCGTCGTTGGTCATGACGGACGCGAAGAGCACCTCGCCCCAGGCGGTCATGAACGCGTACACGGCGACGGCGACGATGCCGGGGATCGCGGCGGGCACGATCACCCGGAACAGCGCGCCCAGCGGTCCGCATCCGTCGACCTTGGCCGCCTCGTCCAGGTCCCTGGGGATCGAGTCGAAGTAGCCGATGAGCATCCAGATGGAGAACGGCAGCGAGAAGGTCAGGTAGGTGAGGATCAGACCGCCGCGCGAGCCGAAGAGCGCGATGCCGGTGGCGTTGCCGATGTTGACGTAGATGAGGAACAGCGGCAGCAGGAAGAGGATGCCGGGGAACATCTGCGTCGACAGGACGGTGACGGTGAAGACGCGCTTGCCGCGGAACTGGTAGCGGCTGACCGCGTAGGCCGCGAAGACCGCGATCGTCACCGAGCAGACCGTCGCCAGGCCGGCCACGATCAGCGAGTTGGTGAAGTAGTCGGCGAGCGGCACGGTCTTCCAGATGTCCACGTACGGACGGAAGGTGAGCCCCGAGGGGATCCACTGGAACTTGCCCGAGACGTCCTGGAGCGGCTTGAGCGAGCTGGACACCATCACGTACACCGGCAGCAGCACGAAGCCGGTCAGCAGGGTCAGGAAGATCCGCCGGGTCCACAGGAAGGAGCGCGGCGGGGCCATCGGCGAGCGCGACGGTGCCGGGGCCGGGCGGGCCGGCGCGGTCAGGGTGTCAGGCATCGGCGGCCTTCCTTCCCCGGTTGGTCAGCAGCAGGTAGGCGCCGGTGACGACGAGCAGGAACAGCAGGAGCAGGACGGACATGGCCGAGCCGGTGCCGAAGTTCCAGGTCTGGAACGAGGACTGGTAGATGTGCAGCGAGATCAGGTCGGCCGACTCGGGGGCGGCCTTGCCGAACAGCACGAACGGCGTGTTGAAGTCGTTGAACGTCCACAGGAACAGCACCAGGACGAGCACCTGGTTGACGGGGCGCAGCGAGGGCATGGTGATGTGCCGGATCTGCTTCCACACCCCGGCGCCGTCCAGGGCCGCGGCCTCGTACATGTCGCGCGGGATGTTCTGCAGTCCCGCCATCACGATGAGGAAGGCGAACGGCCAGCCCTTCCAGACCGACACGGCGAGCAGCGCCCAGAAGGCGTTGTCGCCGATCAGCCAGAAGGCGGGGCTGTCGCCGAGGCCGAGCTGGTCGTGCAGGACGTGGTTCACCAGGCCGTTGTCGCGCTGGAACATGAAGGCCCAGGTGATCACGGCGGCGTACACGGGCAGCGCGTACGGCACCAGGAAGATGGTGCGCAGGACGCCCCGGCCGCGGAAGGACTCCTGGAGGAAGACTGCGGCGGCGGTGCCGAGCAGCCAGCACAGGCCGACCGAGGCGAGGGTGAACACGCAGGTGGTGACGAAGGACTTCAACAGGGCCTGTCCGACGGGGGCGTCGAAGTCCACGGAGACGGCGTAGTTGTCGAGGCCGCTCCACGGGGCGCTGCCCCAGTTGGAGATGTAGAACTGGGTGAGCTCGCGGAAGCTCATCACGATGCCCATGACCATGGGCACCAGGTGGACGAGCAGTTCGAGGACGAGGGCGGGCAGGAGCAGCAGGTACGGGAGTCCGGCGCGGCGCAGCCGCCCGGAGCGGCGCGGGGCGCGCGCCTCTCCGGGCTCCTTGGCGCCGGCCGTCCGCGCGCTGCCGCGGCGGGGGCTGACGGCGGTGGTCATCTCGGTGTCCGTGCCTACTTCTTGGGCATCTGCTGCTGGGCCTTGTCGAGCTTGGCCTTGACCGACTCGGTGGTGACCGCGCGGCCGGCGGCGGCGTCGGCGAAGAGCTCCTTCACCGCGGTGCCGACGACGGTCTCGAACTGGGACTCCTCGGGCACCTGGGGCAGGGCCGAGGCGCTCTTGGCGAGGGTGTCGCGGAGCACCGACAGGGCGGGGCCGTTGAAGGCGGCGTCCTGCTGGGCGGTCTTGACCGGCGGGATGGAGCCGTAGGCGGTGTTGAGGACCTTCTGCTCCTCGTCGCTGGTCATGAACTTCACGAAGTCGGTCGCGCCCTTGAGGTTCTTGGAGTTCTTGAAGACGGCCATGTTGATGCCCGCGACCATGGAGTTGGTCTGGGCGCCGGTGCCGGGCTGGCCGCTGGGCACGGGCGCGGGGGCGACGCCCCAGTCCTCGTCCTTCATGCCCTGGGACTTGAAGGTGGCGGACGCGGTCTGCCACAGGACCATGGCGGTCTTGTTCTTGGCGAAGTCGCTCAGCGACTGGTTCTGGGCGTACTCGGCGTTGCCGGGGGCGACGACCTTGTCCTTGGCCATCAGGTCGACGTACTGCTTGACGGCCGCGACGGCGCCGTCGGAGGTGAAGTCGGGCTTGCCGTCGGGGGTGAAGAAGTCGGCGCCGTGCTGCTTGCCGAGGACGAACACCTGGTGGATGTTGTTGGAGAGGTTGGAGCCCTCGGCGCCCAGCGCCCACTTGCCGCCGGTGCTCAGCTTCTTGCCGGTGGCGACGAGTTCGTCCCAGGTGGCCGGGGGCTTGGCGATCCCCGCCTCGGCGAACATCTTCTTGTTGTAGTAGAGCGCGTACGCCATCGAGTAGAGCGGCACGGCGGCGGGGTCCTTGCCGGGCGCGCCGGTGGAGCCGAGGGCGGAGTCGACGAAGCGGTCCTTGCCGCCGATCTTGCCGAAGTTGGCGGAGTCCCAGGGCAGCAGGGCGCCGCTGGCCTGGAGCGAGGCGCTCCAGGTGTTGCCGATGTTGAGCACGTCGGGGCCCTGCCCGGACGTGGTGGCGGTGAGGATGCGGTTGAGCAGGTCGGACCAGGGGACGACCTCCAGCTTGACCTTGACGCCGGTCTGCTTCTCGAACTTGTCGAGCTCCGGCTGGAGGACCTTCTTGTCCACCTCGATGCTGGAGCCCTGGTTGGAGGCCCAGTAGGTCAGGGTCTTGCCGTCCCCGGCCCCGGAGCCGCCACCCGTGCCGCCGCCACAGGCGGTTGCGGTGAGGACGAGGGAGAGGGTGACGGCTCCGGTGGCGGCGGCTCTGATGATGCGCATGGCTCCTCGGGGGCCCCTTCGGGAGATGTGGAGAAGCCCGGAAGGGCGGACGAGCGCGGCGTCCCACGCTGCACCCTTGACCCCCCTGGCTTAATTTAGGACGTGAGTTAAATCGCAAGGGAAGGTCGCGTCAAGGGTCACGCCGGAGGTATCTTGCAGTCACGGACCTTACGAACTGGGGGCAGGGTGGCAGCGAGGACTGGCCGTACGGTGCGTGACCTGCGTCGGGAGAACCGCACCGCGGTATTGCAACAGTTGTATTTCGAAGGCCCGTTGAGCCGCCTCTCGCTCGGCCCCGCGACCGGGCTCAGCTCCGGCTCGGTGAGCAACGTGGTCGCCGAACTCGCCGCCGAGGGACTGGTGGAGGAGGCCGGCAGCGTCGACTCGGCGGGCGGCCGGCCGCGCACCCTGCTGCGGGTCAGCCCGGCCAGCGGCGTGATGATCGGCGTCGACGTCGGCGAAACCCGCATCCGCATCGAGCTGTTCGACGTCACCCTGGCCGAACTGGCGCGCGTCGAGCGCCCGTTGGCCGTGGAGGGCGCCCCGCACGACGCGTACGAGGTCGGCGTGGTCGTCGGCCACATCCGCGACGGCATCGCCGAGGTGCTGCGCACCGCGGACGTCCCCGCCGAGCGGCTGCTCGGCGTCGGCGTCGGGGTGCCCGGCATCGTCGCCCGCGACCCGGAGCACGGCGCCGTGGTGCACGGCCAGACGATCGGCTGGGACGCGGTCCCGCTGGAGCGGCTGCTGCGCGAGGCGGGCCCGCTGCCCGCGAGCGTGCCGTTCTACATCGACAACGGCGCCAAGACGCTGGGCCAGGCCGAGATGTGGTTCGGCGCGGGGCGGGGCGCCCGCAGCGCGGTGTTCGTGCTCTTCGGCTCCGGCGTCGGCGCCTGCGTGGTCACCGACGACCTGGGCCCGGGCCGGGCCGTGGAGTGGGGGCACCTGACGGTACGGGTCCGGGGGCGCCGCTGCCGCTGCGGCGCCCAGGGCTGCCTGGAGGCCTACGCGGGCGCCGAGGCCCTCCTGGAGCGCTGGCGCGAGGCGGGCGGCCGTCCGCCCGAGCGCACCGACGAGGAGACCGCGCTCACCGCGATGCTGGCCGCCGCCTACCCGGCCGCCGGTACGCCCACCGAACCGGACGCCACCGCGCTGGCGGTCCTGGAGGAGACCGCCGAGTACCTGGGCGCGGGCTTCGCGGACCTGATCAACCTCTTCCAGCCGGAGCGGATCCTGGTCGGCGGCTGGGCGGGCCTCCAGCTCGGCACCCGCTTCCTGGACGCGGTCAGGGAGTACGCGGTCGCCTACGCCCTGCGCTACCCGGCCAGCCGCACCACGATCGGCCTGGGCAGACTGGGCCCGGACGCGGTCACGGTGGGCGCGGCGATCCTGCCGCTGGCCGACTTCTTCGCCCGAGGCGGCCGCCGCGCCGAGACGGAGCCGAAGGAACCGGTCCCGGACTGGGCCTCGTCCCTGAAGGACCGGGCGACGCACTGACGGGCCGGGGGGCCGGAGCGGCCGCCCGGCCCGGGGCCACGGGCCGGGGCCTACAGCCCGCCCGCCACGCGCAGGACCGCGCCCGTCGTGTAGGACGCGTCGTCGGAGAGGAGCCAGGCGACCGCGCCCGCGATCTCGTCCGGCTGTCCCGCGCGGCCCAGCGGGATGCCCGTCGCGATCCGCGCCGGGCGCTGGGGGTCCTCGTGGAAGTCCGTCCACACCGTGCCCGGCGCGACGCAGTTGACCCGGATCCCGTCGGCGGCGACCTCCTTGGCCAGGCCCACCGTCAGCGCGTCGACGCCCGCCTTGGCCGCCGCGTAGTGCACGTACTGGCCGGGGCTGCCCAGGGTGGCCGCCGCCGAGGAGACGTTGACGATCGCCCCTCCCCCGGTGGCCGCCATCGCCCGCACCGCCTGGCGCGCGCACAGCAGGTAGCCGAGCAGGTTGACCTCAAGGGCCCGGCGCATCCCGTCCGCGTCCGCGTCGGCCAGGCGCCCGTTGGGTCCGCTCACGCCCGCGTTGTTGACCAGGCCCGTCACCGGGCCGAGCGCGGCGGCCGCGGTGTCCAGCAGCCGGGCGACCGCGTGCTCGTCGGCGGTGTCCACGGCGACCGCCAGCGCGCGTGCGCCCTCCGCCTCCGCGTCCCGTACGACCGCGAGCGCGGCCCGCTCGTCGGAGCGGTAGCCGACCACCAGGTCGTGCCCCTCCGCCGCGAGCCGGCGGCAGACCGCCGCGCCGATGCCCCGGCTGCCGCCCGTGACCACGGTGACCCCGCGCCGACCTTCCATCGCCTCCGCCTCTCCGCGTACCCGTCGGAGATCAGCGTAAGGGCCCCGCCGGAGTGCGCTCCGGCGGGGCCCTCACCTGCGGCGACGGTCAGCCGCAGCGTCCCGCGGGGCGGGTGCGGGTGACGATGTCGCTCACCCCGGTCGTGCCGTCCAGCCAGATCACCTGGCTGCCCGCGGCGGCGGCCGGGTCGCTCTGCTCGCCCCGGTTGCAGGAGACGCGCCCCTTGGCGGCGGCGCCGGGCGCCCCGTCCGCCGTGAACTGCCACAGCTTGGGCAGCGTCTCGTTGCGGTAGACGGTGTCGGCCTGGAGCGCGACCGCCGTGACCGCGTCCTCGGAGGCCGTCAGCGCCGACAGGTTGAGCGCGCCCGCGCCCGTCTCCGGGCTGAGGTCCACGATCCCGGTGCCGTCCAGGTTCGCCCGGCGCAGCGCGGTCGCCCCGTTGCCGTCGACCTCGTCCACCAGCCAGAACACGTACCTGCCGGTGATTGCGGTCGGCCCGGTGCTCACCCCGGAGTCCACCCGCTGGACGGTGCGGTCCTCACCGGTGGCCACGTCCGCGACCCGGGTGGTGTACGCGTACTCGGCGGCCCGCACCCGCGCGGTGTCCTGGTAGGAGACCTTGCCGTTGCTCACCGAGGGGAAGAACGCGCGGTGGTACGTGCCGCCGCCGACGCTCACCACCTTCTGCGGGTCCTTGACGCTCAGGTACGCGATCGCCCTGCGCCCGCCGTAGTTGGCGTAGTCGAAGGTGACGGTGTCACCGTCGACGTCCACCGTGGAGCCGCCCGAGCGGCTGGAGAAGAGCTTCTTCACCGGGCCGCCGGCGAGCGGCCTGGAGAGGACGTCGACCCCGGTGGAGCCCCACGCCTGCCACACCACGGTCTTGCCGTCGGTGGCCGGATTGACGTGGTAGCGGCCGTCGTTGGGGCTCATCAGCTTGACCTGGCCCTTGCCGTCGAGCCGCCCGGCCCACACCGAGTACGGCTCGTCGCCGCTCTCGTTCGACTTGGCCGCGGCCCACCAGCCACCGCCCGCGCCCAGCTTGGAGTCGAAGGTGTTGACCCGCTTCTGCACGACGTCGGAGTCCACGCCCAGCGCCAGCTCCCAGCCGGGCGCGATGCCGTGCGCGTTGAAGTCCCGCTTGAGGACGTTGAGTTGCTTCGTCGTGGCGCCCAGGTCCTTGGCGGCGGCGAGCACGGCGGCACGGCCCTGGGTGAAGCCGTCCAGCGGGGTCAGGTACTGGGTCAGCGCCCGGTAGACGGCCTTGTCGGTGAAGTCGTCGCCCAGGTCCTCGCGGGCGTCCCACAGGGCGCCGGAGAAGATCGTGGAGTTGAGGTGCACCCCGCCGTTGTCGGTGCCGAACCCGGCCCCGATGTACGAACCGGCGGTCGTACGGCCGTCGTTGAGGTCGCGCAGGGCGCAGTCGCGCGGCGCCAGGGTGCGGCACAGCCGCTCCCCCACCAGGCCCGAGTCGGGGTCGGCGGTGGCCACGCCGTGGGCGGCGTTCTCGATGGCGTTGCCGAAGTAGTCGGCGAGCGCCTCGTTCATGGCGCCGGACTGGCCCGCGTAGACCAGGTTGGCGGAGGTCTCGACCACGCCGTGGGTCATCTCGTGGCCGATGACGTCGAGTCCGGCCGAGAGGGGCTTGTACTCGGCGTCGCCGGAGCCGTACACCATCTTCTGGCCGTCCCAGAAGGCGTTGACGTACCCCTGGCCGAACTGGGTCACGCCCACCAGGGAGTTGATGGTCATGCCGTGGCCGTCGAGGCTGTCACGGCCGTGCTTGTCCCAGTAGTAGTCGTAGACCCGGCCCGCGCCCCAGTGGGCGTCGACGGCGCCCGCGGCGGTCGCCTCGGCGCCGAACTCGGGTGTGGGGGAGCTGAACTCCTCGATCCCCGTGTCCGGCCACTTGCCCGAGACGTCGGAGACGTCGAGCCCCCGGGCGTCGAAGGTGGACAGGGAGTTGCCCTCGTCGGTGTGGATGCGGGTGACGTCGTGCATCGTGTACGCCTCGGACGGGACGAGGACCTTGCCCAGCTCCAGGGGGACCTCCTGCCCGTCGAGCCGGATGCCGGAGCCCCGGTAGCCGGGGCCTTCGTCGGCGCCCTTGGCGACACCGGAGGCCCTCGCGCTCTTCGCGGCGGACTTGGCGGGCTTCGCGGCGGGCTTCGAGGACTTGGCGGTGCCCGGAGCGGTTCGCGCCGTGGACGGCCTCGCGTTGCCGAACGTCTTGATCCCGCTGTACTGGAGCACCGGGAAGCCCGCGTTCGCGTCCACGTACACCTCGCGCAGCACCGGCTCCCCGGTCGAGGGGTCGGAGCCGCGCACGGTGACGCGCAGTGCGAGGACGCCGCTGCCGGTGGGCAGGACGACCAGGCCGCGGGAGGTGCCGGTGACCGGCGGCTCGCCGCTCTCGGTGAGCACCGGGCGGCCGTCGTTGAGCTGGCCGGTGACCGCGTCCACGGCCCGCTCGACGGCCAGCGACTCGTCCACGGCGGCGGTGGTACCGGTGGTCAGGCCGGTGAAGTACGCGCCGGACGTGCCGGTGACGACGCGCGCGCCGCCCCGGTTCTCCATCCGCACCACGTACTGGCCGCCGAGCACCGGCACGCCCCGGTGCCGCTGCTGGAGCCGCACCGTCTCCTGGCCGCCCGCGCCCGTGCTGGTGCTCAGCGGCGCCAGGTCGCGGGCCGGGTCGGCGATGCGGTAGCGCTCGCGCTTGCCCTTGAGGTACGCGCGCGCCGCCCCGGTCGCGTCCGGGGCGGCCGGGGCCGCCTCCCGGATGCCGTCGACGAGGGCGGGCGTCTCGGTGCTCCGGCCCGGCAGCACCTCGCCGGGCGCGGCGGGCGCGGGCCCGGGCTGCGCCGCCGAGGCGGGCGGTACGGAGACGACGAGCGCGACGGCGCCGAGCAGCGCCGTCGCACCGAGCGCGGTCCCCCGCCGCGCCGTACCGACTCCGGGTCTGATGATGCCTGTTGATCGGTGCGCCACGTTCTCCCCATCCCCCTGCACAGGTCCTGCCGACGGCGTCCACCGGCGGCAGGCGCCATGCAAGCGGTGTTGCGGCCCGGCATCAATGGGGCGGGGGTGGCCACCGGCGACTTCCGGACGCGCGGAAGGCCGCGTCCCGGTTGGGGAGGCCCGGCCGTCCCGCCCGGGTCGGGGGAGGCCGGTCAGCTGAGCAGGCGCACCCGGATCGGCTTCTCGACGACCTCTCCGTCGCGGACGGTGACGCGGACGGCCTTGGCCTTGGGGTCGGAGGAGATCGCCCGCACCAGGACGCGGCCGTCGAAGTGCAGCCCGACGAGGTTGTCCACGCCGTAGCCGGTGGGCAGGACGCCGTCGAGCAGGGCGCGGTGGAAGACGGGGCGGCGGCCGTCCTCGGCGTCGTAGTGCGGGCAGAACCACTCGTCTATCAGGCGCAGTCCGCGCGGGAGCGCCTGGTAGGGCAGGCCGAAGGAGTCGGTGGTGCCGCCGTAGAACCAGCAGATGCCGCCCGCGCTGCCGCCGGTGAGCACCTTGCCGTTGCGCCACGCCTCGCGCAGCAGCGCGTCGACGCCGTGCAGGTGCCACACGTCGTACATGTTGGCCGTGTTGCCGCCGCCGACGGTGATGACGTCGAACGACATCAGGTACTCGGGCAGGTCGGCGACCGATACGGTGCGGGCGAACAGCGCGAGGTGGTGCGGCTCGCAGCGGTCGGTCCCGTACGTCCGGTAGAAGCTCTCGACGTACCCCGCGTCGTCGCCGCTGGCGGTCGGCAGGAACAGCACCCGGGGGCGGCGCTTGCCGGTGAGCCGCAGGACGTACTCGTGGTAGGGGTCGTCGTGCCGGTCCATCATCGCGCGTCCCGCGCCGCAGGCAACCACATGGCCAGTCATGAGCCGTCAACTACCCGTGCCCCACGGGGAACATGCGTTCCCCGCGTCCCGGTGCGCACGTTGGCGGGATGCGGTCAGGGCGCTTCGGGACCGGCCTGCGGGTGGGCCTCGCGCCAGGCCGCCATCGAGGCGTTCCACTCCTCGCCGGTGAGTGCGGTGAGGGAGGCGGGGAAGAGGCCGTCCTCCTCCTTGGCGATGTGGTGGTGCAGTTCGTCGACGGCCGCCACGACCTTGGCGCGGTCGTCCGCGTCGGCGAGGTCGACGGTGGCCAACAGCTCCGCCAGCTCGCGGTGTTCGACCTCGAGGGCCTCGATGTAGGCGCGGTACTCCTCGTCGCGGCGCATCACCGCGAACAGCCCGTTCTCCTCGCCCCGCCAGTGCACGTCCAGCTCGCCGGCCATCCGGCGCAGCAGCTCGGCGGCGCGCACGGTGTCGTCGCGCTCCAGGGCGCGGACGGCGTCGCCCGCCAGGTCGGTCACCGACTCGTGCTCGGCGATGAACTCCTTGATCAGGGGGATGTCGCGGCAGCCGCAGTAGTGGCACACGGCAGGGTCCTTTGCGTTCCGGTTCGGGGGCTTTGCCACCTTATCGGAGGGGTGTCCCGGATCCCGTAGCCATGGCCCGTGACCGGACGCGCACGGAGGGCGCCCGGCGGGCCGTAACGGCCCGCCGGGCGCCCTCGCGCCGCCGTCAGACCTCCAGGATCCGGATCGACGGGTGGTCCACGGTGTTCAGGTACAGCTTCTCCTTGGTGTGGGGCTGCTCCAGCTCCACGATCAGCCGGTAGCGGTACAGACCGGGCTTCGCGGTGGGCAGCACGGTGCCGGCCCAGTAGTAGTAGACCGGGGTCCACTTGTCCCGCATCCGGTCCGGCGCCCCGTAGATCTTCAGCTCGGCGAAGATCCGGCGCTCGGAGACGTCCTCCTCGTCACCGCGCTCGGTGTCGAGGAACACGATGCTGTTGATCTTCGGCATGGGCGGCCAGGTGCCGTCGATCCGCTTGTCCATGTCGATGGGCCGGATGATCCAGTTGATGACCTGGCCCTGCTTGCAGACGGTCTCCAGGTTGTTCCTGCCCTGGCCGTCACCGCCGATGCTGTTGTCCATCATGTACATCGACTCGGCCAGCGAGCCGGTCTCGACCGCCCGCTCCATGTCGACCAGGGTGACGATGTTCAGCTGGACGGAGTTGAGCTGGCCCGGGTTCTGCTTCTGCTCCTGCTGCTGGCCCTGCTTCTGCTTCGTGCTGGTGGTCATCGCTTCTCCCCCTCTAGCCGACGAGGCTCGGCGTCAGCGTGGTCGTGATCGCCGCGTCCCGCGAGCCGACCCTGAACTTGATGTGGTACGGCACTCCGGAGGGGCTGTCCTTCTTCACCACGCCGGTCCAGTACGCCACGTCCGTGCCCGGGTAGACCTTGCGCACCGGCTCGATCACCTCGGGGTCGATCTCGATCCCGTCGATCGCCACGTACGCCTCACACTCGAGCGCGAGCACCGACCAGAGGACCTCGTCGCCCCGGCGCACCCGGGTGTGCAGCTCCTCGGTGCCCAGTCCGGACGAGCCGGACGTCTTGTTGGTGTCGTACAGGTACAGGTTGCCGTGCACGCTGCCGGTGGCGAGGGCGCCGACGGCGTCCACGACGGCCGTGATCGAGACGGGCCGCGACTTGGCGACGCCGTTGTCCCGCTTGACCCTGGTGGCCATGTGCCGCTCCTTGTCTAGATGTAGGGGGTGGGCTGACCGCCGCTGAACTGCGGCCCCGCGGCCGGCTGCGGGACGGCCGACGGGGGCGCGGGCGTCACGCTGGGCGGCGGGCCGGACGGCGTCTTGGCCATCTGCGGGATCGACAGGTCCGCCATGCCCGCGCCGGTGAAGCCGTTGCGCTTGGGCTCGGAGGTGATCCACAGCTTGGACTCGCAGGTCAGGTTGACCGGCTCCCAGAGGACCTCGCTGCCCTGCTCCACCAGCTTGTGCAGCTGGATGCGCATCGTGTACGAGTACGTGCCCGGCCGCGAGGTGTCGACCGTGGCCGACCAGTACCAGCCGTCGGTCACCATGTCCGGCGAGCCGTACTCCGCCGGGTACATGATCTTCTCGTCCACGGCCTCGCCGTAGACGTCGGTGATGACCGGGCCGGGGTAGCTGTAGCCCGCGGTGCCGTCGGTGACGACCTGGCCGGTGACGTCGAGGACCTTCTGGCCCGACAGGCGGCCCCGGGTGCGCCGGGTGGTCTTCACCCGGGTGCCGGCCACCTTGCGGATCTGGGCCAGCTCGGCCGCCGGGTCGGCGCCGGGGACGCCGGGCTTGGCGGTGAGCGCGTCCAGCTCGGCCAGGGCCTGCGCGTCGGACTGCCGGGCGCGGTTGGCCTCGTAGCTGCGGGGCACCGTCGGCGGGATCGAACCCAGGCTGTACGGGAGCCAGTTGAGGACCTGCTCGATGGCCTGCGAGCCGTCGAACCAGGTGCCGCCGTGGATGGCGGTGACCAGCTCGCCGGTGCCCTGCCCCTCCGAGCCGTGCAGCTTCATGTTGTCGAACAGGTAGGTGTTGCCCTGGAGGGTGTTCTGCTCGATGGCGCTTCCGACGTCCACGAGCACGATGATCGCTAGCTGCTGGGCCATGACTCCACCTCGTCGTCCTTGGTCGGGGCGTGCGGGACGGGGACCTGTGCCCCGCTCATACGCGCATCAGCGCGGGCGACTCCACGGAGAGCACGCTGTGCTCGCCCTCGTACATCTGCAGCTCCAGGCGGTACTTGTGCACCACGCCGGGCACGAGGGAGGCCGGGACCACGCCCGCCCAGTGGTTCAGGTCGAGCTTCTCGCCCTCGTCGGCACCGCCCGCGGCGCCGTTCGTCAGCGGCGTGGCGACGCCGTCCGGGCCGAGGAAGGAGATGCTCTTGATCTCCACGGGGGTCTGGAGGTCCACCGCCAGGGACGTCCACTGGATGACCTGGCCGGGGCGGACGTGCGTGGTCAGGTGCGGGGTGCCCTGGCCGGTGCTCTTGTAGTCGCCGTTGTCGATCAGGCAGAGGTTGCCGTTCTGCAAGGTCTGGCCCGACAGGGCGCCGATCACGTCGACCACGGCGATGATGTTGACCTGCGGTTTGAGTGCCATTGATTCCTCCTGCGTCGTCTTGCCCGCGGCGCCGGGCGGCACGGGTCGCCGCACGGCCCGGGGGCGTTCCGGGGCGTGGGGAGCCGGATGCCGCTAGCCGCGGTCGCGGACCAGCGGGACCTTGCCGACGGCCGTGCGCTCGATCTCCGGCGAGTAGCGCGGCACGAAGACCAGCCGCAGCGTGTAGCCGGTCTTCTCGATCGAGAACGGATTGGCCTCCCCCGCGTTGAACAGCGACAGGGAGCGCGGCAGGGCCGTGACGAACACCCGGTGCAGGCCCTGCGGGCCGAGCATGGTGTCCGTGCGGTAGTTCAGGCCGATGACGTCGTCCACGGCGGCGTACAGCGTGATGGTCTTGTCCTCGCGGTGGTTCACGAACTGGACCTCGTGCGCCACCTCGTCGAGGTCGACGACCCCGCCGGCCTTGAGCTCCTCGCGCAGCGAGGTGAGGGCGCGGGCCGCCGAGTACTGGCTGTCGTTGAGGTGCAGGACGTCCCCGGTGCGCCCGGCGAACTCGAACTGCTGGGCCTTGAGGCCCGGGCCCTCCAGGCGCGGCCTGCGGATCATGCGGTCGCCCAGCTTCAGGCGCAGCAGCGGCGCCTCGTGGGCGTGCAGCCGGGTGACGACGAGCTCGCCCTCCTCGCCCTCGGAGACCCAGCGGCCGTTCTCGTCGACGATCTCGATGAGGTGCAGCCCGGGGACCGCGGTGAGGGCCGGGGAGGCCTCGGTCAGCTGGAGCCCGATGGTCTCCGCCTGGGTCGCGGCGAAGTAGCTGAGGATCGCCAGGTTCGGGTAGAGCGCCTTGAGTTCGACGCGCTTGCGCTGGGGCAGCACCCCGGAGCCGTACAGCGCGACGCGGAAGCTCTCGCGGGACTTCTCGCTCATGCCCTGGCCCAGCTCGGCGAGGATCGCGATGCCGGCCGAGATGCCCATCAGGGCCTTGGGGCCGCGGTAGGAAAACATGTGCTCCAGGACCGGGGCGGTGACGGGTCCGGCGCCGATGTAGTTGACGCCGGGGACGCTCTGGAGCACCCCGCCGACCATCGTGCCGCTGGACCACATCTGGTAGTCGGCGAGCGTGGTGAGCAGCCACTTGGGGTCGACGCCCTGGAGGTAGCGCTCCAGCTGGTACGTGCCCATGAAGCGGCCGGCCACCTGGTAGGTGTCCTGGAGTTCGCGCAGCGAGTACACGATCTCCAGCGGGGTGCCACCACTGGTGCCGCCGCTGGCGACGACCTCGAAGCCGCCCCGGTCGTGCGGGACGACCATGCCGGGCCGGTCGCCGGTGAACATGTCCCGCTGGACGTCCTTGTCGGACAGCGGGACGCGCTGCCAGTCCGCGTAGCTCATCGGGGTGTCGATCACCCCGGCGGCGTCCAGGCGTTCGCGCCACAGCGGGTTGAGCCGCATGGTGTGGTACATCTGCTGGAGCCTGCGCAGCACCAGGGCGTCCTGGACCTCGTGCGAGATCTCGCTGTACGGGGTCTGGCAGACCCGCTCCGCCTCCCTCATCTTGCTCGCGAACGAGGGGAGTTGGGTGACGGCGTCGACGGTCTGCGGGGTGAGTTCCCAGTCGGGGATGAGCCAGTTGACCAGTTCCTGCGTGCCGTGGGGCGGCGCCGCGGTCAGCTGTGAGTTGTTCACCTTGCCTGGCCTGCCTTTCGGATCTCGCCGAGGAGCATCTGGACGTGCTCGGTGGTCACTTGGTGGTTCATCATGACCACGCGCAACGCGGCCACCTTGTCCACGTCGACCTTGGAGATGAAGAATCTCCCTTCGCTCTTGACGCGGTTCCTGATGTTCACCTGCAATTCATGGATTTCTTCCTCCCGAACCCCTTCGGGGCGGTAGCGGAAGCACAGGATGTTCGCGTCGGGTTCATGCAGGGTCTCGAAGTCCGGTTGCTTTTCGAGAATTCCGTGGACTTCACGGGTCAACCGGCAGAGGTAGTCGATCTTGTCGGCGAACAAGGACTTCCCGTAAATGGCCCACAACACCCAGAGGGTCATGATCATCGGGCGTTTGGTGCATTCGAAGTTCTTGTCCCCGCTGTCGAGCGCCGTGTAGATGTCGGGCTGTTCGTCGAACACGTAGCTCGCGGTCTGCCGGAAGGCGCCGCGGGCCATGGCGCCGTCGCGGTAGAAGAGCAGCGTGCAGGGTCCGGGGACGAACATCATCTTGTGCGCGTCCCAGGCGAGCGAGTCCACCTGGTCCACGCCGCGCAGCTTGTGCCGCAGCTCGTCCGAGACCAGCAGGCTGGCCCCGTGCGCGCCGTCCACGTGCAGCCACAGGTTCCGCTCGCGGGCGATGACGGCCAGTTCGTCCAGCGCGTCGAAGGCCCCGGTCGGGGTGGTGCCCGCGGAGGCGACCAGGCAGAAGACGTTCAGCCCCTGCCGCTCGGCCTCCTCCAGGACGGGGCGCACCCGCGCCGTGTCGATGCGGTAGTGCTCGTCCAGCGGCAGCCGCACGATGCGGTCCTCGCCGATGCCCATCACCCCGGCCGCGCGGGACACGCTGTAGTGCGCGTCCGCGCCCACCGCGATGGCCGGCGCCTCGGGTCCGCGCACGGCGGAGCCGCCGCGCGACCAGTAGCCGGGGAACGCCCGGTTGCGGGCCGCGAGCAGGGCGGTCAGGTTGGCCAGCGAGCCGCCGGAGGTGGTGATCATGCCGAACCGCTCGGGGTCGAAGCCGATGAAGCGGTTCAGCTCCTCGGCCATGATCCGCTCGGCGACGCTGGGCAGCTGGGCCGCCTCGTAGAACGAGGACGGCTGGTTGACCACCGAGCTCACGAAGTCGACGACGCCCGACAGCGGTACGACTCCGGAGAACTGGCGGCCCATGTAGCCGGGCGAGTGGACCTGGATCCCGGTGCGGACGTACAGGTCGACGATGGCGGCGAGCCGGTCCTCGTCGAAGGGCGCCGGACCTTCCCCTTCCGCCTTCATCAGCGCTCTGGCCGCCTTGGTCAGATGCGCGGGGTCGGTGAGTTCCAGGCCCCGGATCGAATGGTCGGCCAGGTGCTTCTCCAGGCGGCCGAGAACGGTCTCGGCGTTCTCCCGGAACAGCTGCACGTCAAACGCGTCGAGCAATAAACCACTCAGGGGCGATTCCGTCACGTAGATCTCCTTCGGGTTCTCCCCGTTCCACCCTGGGATGGAATTCGGGCATGGCAAAGGAAAGCGACGAGCAGGTGTGGGGGGTGATGCGGGACCCACCGTAGGGTCATTGCGCCGCGGCGTTGGACATTTCTCGGGGTACTGTCCGAAAGTCGGTACAACCCTCGATCGGGCGGTCGGAACCCTTTCGCCCCACCCGGTCACATGCGCATCGCACGTGACGGGGCCCTGTGCGCGGTTTCAGGAAAGGCCCGGACCTGGGCGGCGGAAGGCCTCGGCACCGGTCGGGCCAGGCAGCCCACGGAAAGGGAGCCTGGGGTTACCAGTTGGCGGGGTGCGTTTCCTGCCAACGGGGGATGTCGAAACCGGCGGAATCGAGCCGGGGCCCGATTCCGCCGTCGATTGGGTGTTCGGTCAGGGGTTTTGGCCATGAACTCCTGTACGGCCGGTCAGCATCCGCCCTCCCCGGCGGCCGTCCCGGGGAGGGCCCCTCACACCGCGGGCCCCTCCTGTCCCGACACCGCCGCGTAGCCCGCGTCGGTCGCCGCCGCGAAGTCCGCCCGGCCCAGCGGCGCCTTCGCCCGGACCGCCGCGCACCACTCGCCGGTGGTGGCGACGTACGCGAAGAACGTCTGCAGGACCACCAGGACCGCGTGGTGCACCTGGTCGGCGCTCATCGCACCGACCCGGTTGGCGAGCGGCAGGGCGCCGGTCGCGTCGGACAGCACCTCGACCGCGTACCCCCGGTGCACCGCGTCCCGGGTGGTCGACTCGACGCAGGTCTGCGTCATGTACCCGACGATGGTGAGGGTGTCCACGCCCTCCCGTGCCAGCAGGTCGGCCAGGCCGGTGCCCGCGAAGCTGGACGGCAGCGCCTTCTCGACCAGGTGGTCGTGGTGCCGGGAGGCGACCGACTCGTGCAGGCCGTGGCCGTGGCCGCCGCGGCCGAAGACGGGCGACTGCTCGGGCGCCGCGTGCTGGACGACGACGACCGGGATGCCGGCCGCGGCGGCCGCGTCCATGGCGATGGCGATGTTGGCGAGGCTGAGGGCCGGGGCGGGGTACCCGATGGGCAGCCCTCCGGTGATGTACTCGTTCTGGACGTCGATGACCACGAGAGCGCGCTTCATGACGGTCTTCCCCTCTGACAGGGTGGGAGGTTCGCGCAACCGGGAGGCGGGTGCGCGACGGTCGCCCCGGCGCGGTTCTCCGCACGCTCGGGGGCCGACGGTGAAGGTGCTGCGTCGCCCCGACGCTAGCACCGGGGGCGGACGCCGCGAGCGGACCGCGCACCGTGCCGTGCGCGTTCCGGCCAGCCGCCCCGTCCCCCTGAACCGACCTGCGCGGCAAGGGAGTCGGGGCAGGTGGGCGGCGCCGGGGGCGGACGGCGTTTGAGTCCGAACGATAAGCTGGCGGCACGCGTCCCGCACCCGGCGGAAGAGGGGGTTCCCGTGCCCGGTCAGCGGTCCATCACCGAAGCCGAGAGGCTGGCCCAGGACAAGCTCGGCGGTGCTCCGATACGCCATGACCAGATGGCGGTGGTCGCCAACATCTACCGGGCGGCGTCCGCCGTGCGCCAGCACCTGGAGAACTCGGTGCTGCGCGGCAGCGATCTGACCTGGACCGGCTTCGTCGTGCTGTGGGTGGTCTGGATCTGGGGCGAGTCGGAGACCCGGCACGTGGCGGAGGAGGCCGGCATCTCCAAGGGCACCCTCACCGGGGTCGTACGCACCCTGGAGGCGCGCGGCCTGGTGGCCCGGCGGGGGCACCCCGAGGACGGCCGGCTCGTGCTGCTCCGGCTGACCGGGGCGGGCGAGGAGCTGATGAAGGAGCTGTTCCCGCGCTTCAACGCGGAGGAGGCGTTCGTGACCGAACGGCTCGACGAGGCCGAGTGCCGCCGGGTCGCCCAGGGCCTGCGGCAGGTGGTGCTCCAGGTCGAGGAGGGCGGTGAGGAGCGCCGCCTCGCCCTGCTCGACGGCGCGTCGCCCGCCCCGCGCCGCAGCGGACGGCGCGCCAAGTCGGCTGATTGAAGGACTGGTTGGCCGACCCGGGGCATCTCCGGGGGCGCGCGCCCCGATCACCGGTACCGCCTCGCGGCGGCCACCAGGGCGTCGAACAGGGCCTGTTGCGACGGGTCCTGACGAGCCGTGTCCTCCGGATGCCACTGCACGGCGAGGAACCAGCCCCGTCCGTACGGGAGTTCAAGCCCCTCCCTGGTGCCGTCCGCGGCCCTGGCGCTGACCTTGAGGCCGGGGCCGTCGCGGTCGATGGCCTGGTGGTGGAAGCAGGAGGCGGTGATCTCGTCGGCGCCGGTGACCCGCCGCAGCAGGGTGCCCGGCTCGACGGACACCTGGTGCACCAGGTTGCGGTGCTCGCGCCGCCAGCCGCGCATGTGCTGGCGCAGGGTGCCGCCCAGCGCCACGTTGACCACCTGCATGCCCCGGCAGATCGCGAGCAGCGGCTGTCCGGCGGCCAGGGCGTGGCGGGCGACCGCCAGGTCGAAGCCGTCCTGCTCGGCGTCGACGTCGTACAGGCTGCCGTGCAGGGTGGTGGCGCCGTAGCGGCCGGGCGAGAGGTCGCCGCCGCCGGGCAGCAGGACGCCGTCGAAGCGGGCGAGCCGGGAGGCCACCGGACCGGGGTCGGCGCTGCCGTCGGGGGCGTACGGATGGATGGTCGCGGGCTCGCCGCCCGCCCGCCACACCGCCTCGACCAGGGCGCGGGCGTTGACCTCGGCGGCGTACCGCAGTGCGGACGCGGCGGCCGAGAAGCGGGCGGGGATCGCGATCAGGGGGCGGGGGTGGTCCACGGCGGGGGGTCCTCGGGTGGTGCGGGGGCCGACGGGGGGATCGGCCCGGGGTCTGCTGTCAGGCCTTGCTGGTACGGTCCGGCGCCTGCGGCCCGGGAGCCGCGCCGCCCCGCGCGTGCCGGCCGCGGCGCCGGGCGAGGAGGGCTCCCGCGGCGCCGAGGAGCAGCACCAGCGGGACGCACAGGGCGAGCCGGGTCGCGGTGGCGCGGTCGCCGCCGATCAGGGTCGTGAAGTTGGACAGGATCAGCCACAGCGCGCCCGCGATGCCGAGCGCGCCGAGCACCGGCGCGACGAGGGTGTTCCACGGGCGGCGGTCCAGCCGCTCGCGGCGGAAGAAGACGGTCACGGAGACCGAGGTCAGGAAGTACAGCAGCATGATCGCGAGCACGGCGACGCCGCTGAACCAGGAGAACAGGGTGAGCACCGGGTCCTTGCCCCCGGCCGCGAACGGCACCACGAGGGCCAGCGCGATCACGCTCTGCACGGCGCCGGCCGCCCAGGGCGCGCCCCGCCGGTTGAGCGTGCACAGGGCGCCGGGCAGCAGCCGTTCACGGCCCAGCGAGAACAGGTAGCGGTTGGCCGAGTTGTGGAAGGCGAGCAGCCCCGCGAAGAGCGAGGTGGCGAGCAGCACCGGCAGCACGTCCCCGGCCCACGCCCCGAGCCGGTCGGTGACCGGGCCGAACACGAAGGAGGAGGAGTCGCCCGAGGCCAGCGCCGCGCCCGCGTCCGCCTTGGCGGCGGCCGGGCCGTGCGCGGCGATCAGCGTCCAGGAGACCACCGCGAAGAAGACGGTGATCAGCGTGATGGAGAGGTAGGTGGCGCGCGGCACCGTGCGGGCGGGCTCGCGGGCCTCCTCGCCGTAGATCGCCGTCGCCTCGAAGCCGAACATGGAGGCCACCGCGAACATCAGCGCGAGGCCCGGCGCCCCCTGGAGCGCGGCGCCCGGCGAGAACCCGCTGGCCAGGTCGAGCGGCCCGGCGCCGGAGCCGCGCACCAGGACGACCAGGGCGAAGGCGAGCAGCACACAGGTCTCGGCGAGGACGAACACCGCCAGGACCCGGGCGCCCATGTCGATGCCCGCCGCCCCGAGCAGCTGCACCAGGGCCATCGTGGCCACCGCGTACACCCACCACGGCACGGCCACGTCGGTGTGCGCGGTGACGACCTGGGCGACCGTCGCCCCGTACAGGCCGTACATCGCCGCCTGGATGGTGCAGTACGCGAAGAGGGCGACGGCCGCACTGGCGGTCCCCGCGGTGTGCCCGAGGCCGGCGCCGATGTAGCGGTAGAACGCGCCCGCGTCCACGACGTGCCGGGACATGGCGACGAAGCCCACCGAGAACAGCAGCACGATAATCCCGGCGGCCACGTAGGCGGCGGGCACGGCGGCGCCGTTGCCCAGTGCCACCGCCAGCGGGACGGCGCCCGCGATGCCCGTCAGCGGCGCCTGCGCGGACAGCACCAGGAACAGGATGCCCGGCACGCCCAGCGCGTCGCGCTTCAGCCGGACCGTGTGCGGGGCGGTCCCCGCCCGTACTCTCTTCTCCATCCCCCGTGCCCTCCTCGCGGACCCTCGCGTCCTGCGTACGGTGGGGCGCCGCGCCGGGCTTCCCCGTGGCAGGCCCGGTGCGGCGCCGTGACCGGCGGCCGTTCAGCGGCGGGGCGGCCTGACGCCCCGGAACTCCCAGTCGCCGCCGAGGGCGGTGGAGCGCACCTCCTCGGACTCGGTGGGCTGCGCGCCGACGTCGGTGCGCACCGCCGTGGGGCCCGCGACCACGTGGTTGACCAGCCGCCCCAGCCCCTCGACGTCGACCTCCACCACGTCGCCCGGCACCACGGGGCGCGAGCCCGCGGGGGTGCCGGAGAGCAGGACGTCCCCGGGGACGAGCGTGATGGTGCGGGCGATGTCGGCGACGAGGTAGTGCATGTCCCAGTGCATCTCGTCGGTCGAACCGTCCTGCGCCAGCGTCCCGTTGACGTACGTGCGCAGCCGCTTGTGGCGGAAGTCCCAGTCGGTGACCAGGCCGGGCCCGAGGGGGCAGAGCGTGTCGGAGCCCTTCACCCTCAGCATCGACCCGGCGTCGGTGTCGCGGAAGTCGTGCAGCCCGAAGTCGTTGCCCACGGTGTACCCGGCGATGTACGAACCGGCTTCCGCGGGGCTGATGTTGCGGGCGGTGCGGCCGATGACGATGCCGATCTCGCCCTCGTAGTTGAGCCACTTGCAGCCCTCGGGCCGTACGACCGCGCCGCCGTGGGCGTTGAGTGCGGAGACCGGCTTGTGGAAGTAGGTGGGCGCGGCCGGGAGCCTCGCCCCGAACTCGGCGACGCGGCTCTCGTGGTTGAGGTGGACGGCGACGACCTTGGTGGGCCGTACCGGGGGCAGGTGCACGGCCTGGTCCGCCTTGAGCCGGCGGCCGTCCCCGGCGACGAGTTCGTCGCCCTCGCGCACCACCTCGACGGCGGCGCCGTCGAGCAGGACGCGGCGGTACTCGGACATCTCAGGCCTCCCGGTCCCGTGCGGCGGCCGGGGCGGGCGCCCCGCCGGTCCAGCCCCCGGCCGGGCGGTCGAACCAGAGGTGGACCTGGCCGGTGCCCACCGAGTTCTCGTACTGGCCGTACTGGCGGCCGCGGGCGACGCACTCCCGCGCGCCGAGGGCGCCCGCCATCATCAGGTAGTGGGCGAACCGGGCCTCGGGCCGGAACCGGGCGAAGGCGTCCATGGTGTCCAGGACCCGGTCGTGGCGGCCCCCGGCGAGCCAGCCGATGCGCTCCTCGTCGGCTGCCCGGGCCTCGGGGGTGCGGATGTGCGCCGGGTCGGACGCCTCGTGGTCGCGCAGTTCGCGCAGCGGCCAGAAGGTGTGCGACAGGGCGCCGGAGGCGACCAGCAGGACCCGGCGGCCGGGGACGGCGGCGATGCCGTCGGCCAGCGCCCGGCCGAGCCGCAGGTGGTCCTCGGCGTCGCCGGTCTGGCAGACGCCGATGGAGAGCCAGCGCTTGCCGGGCAGGCCCTCGCCGAGGAACTTCCACAGGTTGAGCGTGGCGTAGTGGACCGGCAGGTACGGGTCGTCGACCGGGGTGATCCAGGTGCCGTGCCGCTCGGCGAACCCGGCGACGGCGTGGGCCAGTTCGGGGTCGCCGGGGAAGTCGTAGGGCATCCGGCACATCCCGCGCGGCAGTTCCTCGGAGGTGAACAGGCCGGCCCGGCGGTGGTGCGCGGTGACCACGAACTCCACGGTGGTCGCCCAGTGCGAGTCCAGGACGACGACGGTGTCGTAGGCGTCGGACTCGAAGACGTCGCGGCGCAGTTGGCGAAGGCCGGTGACCAGGGTGATCTCCCGGCCCTCGTTGAGGTCCAGGCGCACCTTCTCGGGCAGCACGATGGTGGGGACGTGGGCGAGCAGGCCCGCCCCGGCGATCTCACCCATGTCCTCCCCCGTCGGCCGGCGCGGTGACGGTGTTCTTCACGTCGCAGTAGAAGTCGAAGCTCCAGGTGCCGCCCTCGCGGCCGACGCCGGACTCGCGGGCGCCGCCGAAGGGGGCCCGCAGGTCGCGCACGTAGAAGCAGTTGACCCAGACGGTGCCCGCGGTGAGCCGGGCGCTCACGCGTTCGGCGCGGCGCGGGTCGCCGGTGACGAGCGTGGCGGCGAGCCCGAACCGGGTGCCCTCGGCCAGCTCCACCGCCTCGTCCTCGGTGCGGAAGGTCTGCAGGGTCAGCACCGGCCCGAACACCTCCTCCTGGACGATCTCGCTGTCCTGGTCCACGCCGGTGAGCAGGGTGGGCCGGTAGTGCAGGCCGCCCAGCTCCTCGTGACGGCCGCCGCCGTACGCGGCGCGGGCCCCGGCGGCCAGGGCGCGGCGCACGAAGCCGTCGACGCGCTCCAGCTGGCGCGGGTGGACCAGCGGGCCCATTCCGGTGGCCTCCGCGCGCGGGTCGCCCTGTACGAGGGCGGCCGCGCGGGCGGCCAGACGGCGGGTGAACTCCTCGGCCACGCCCTCCTCGACGAGCAGCCGGGTGGCGGCCAGGCAGACCTGGCCCGCGTTGTCGTACTGCTCGGCGGCGAGGTCGGCGGCCCGGTCCAGGTCGGCGTCGGCGAAGACCAACAGCGGTGACTTGCCGCCCAGTTCGAGGCTGACCGGGGTGAGGTGGGCGGCCGCGGCGGCCGCCACGGAACGGCCGGTGGGCACCGATCCGGTGAAGCTGACGCGCCGGACGCAGGGGTGCGAGACGAGCGCGGCGCCCGCCTCGTTCCCGTACCCCTGGAGGACGTTGAGGACGCCGGGCGGGAGTCCGGCGTCCGCCGCGATGTCGGCGAGCAGGGAGGCGGTGAGCGGGGACCACTCGGCGGGCTTGAGGACGACGGTGTTCCCGGCGGCGAGGGCCGGGGCGACCTTCCAGGTGGCCAGCATCAGCGGCGCGTTCCAGGGGGTGACCAGGGCGCAGGGCCCGGCCGGGTCCCAGGAGACGTGGTTGCGGTGGCCGCGGGTCTCGAAGTCCTTCTCGCCGAGCTCCAGGGCCTTGTCGGCGAAGTAGCGGAAGTTGTGGGCGACGCGTGGCATGACGCTGCGCCGGTGGGCGCGCAGCAGGGCGCCGTTGTCCTCGGTCTCGACCCGCGCCAGGTCCTCCAGGCGCGCCTCGACGCCGTCGGCGACCGCGTGCAGCACCCGGGCCCGCTCGGCCCGGGAGGTGGCGGCCCAGCCGGGGAACGCGGCGCTCGCCGCGGCGACGGCGGCCCCCGCCTCCGCGGCGCCGCCGCGGGCGAGACGGGCCAGTTCGCGGCCGTCGACGGGCGAGAGGTCGGCGAAGGAGGCGGGCGAGGCGGTGCGCCGCCCGCCGATCCAGTGGCGGGTGTCGACGGGGACCCCGGCGACGACGGCCGTGTGCTCAACCGGGTTGTCGGCCATGGCCGTTCACTCCGCGCCGGAGGTGTGGGACTCCAGGAGCAGGCCGCCGTCCCAGACGGTGCCGACCTGGCGGTAGTACGCGGCGATGGGCTCGCGCACCTCCAGCCGGGCCAGCTCCTCGGTGGGCGCCTCGAACAGCTCCAGGTCGGCGTCGCCGCGCCAGGGCGTCCCGGCGTCCACGGAGGCGGCCGCGGTCTCGACGAGCTCGTCCAGGGCGAGGCCCTTGCCCTTCTCGATGGAGGGCAGCCAGCGGTGGTGGGCCATCGGGTGGGCGTTGACGAACCCGCCGCTCCCGCTGGGCTCGCGCAGGGTGACCACGGCCTGGGCGATGCGCCGGTCGGCGGCGGCGAGGGTGGCGCCGAAGCGGGCCCCCGCCTCGATGCGCGGCGCGGGTCCGTGCGGGTGCGGGCGGGTCTGGTGGATGGAGCCGAGCTTCTTCGGGTAGCCCTGGTGCAGTCCGCGGGCGACGGCGAAGTCCTTGTCGACCCAGATGTAGACGCACCGCGAGTACGGCCGGCCCCGGTAGGTGCAGCGGACCACCACGAGCACTTCCTTGTACTGGGAGCGCACCGGGTCCAGGAGTTCCTCGCCGGAGGCGGCGCAGGACTGCCAGTCGGCCCAGATGACCGCGACGGCGCCGGGATCCTCCTCCGCCAGCTCCAGCGGCCGGGGCAGCAGTTCGCGCACCCGGGCGGGGTCGGTGCGGTACTCGACCGTCAGCAGGTCGCCGGAGTAGTGCCAGGGCGGCGCGGGGACCACCGAGGACGCTCCGGTGGCGGACTTGGGGTAGAGGTAGCCGCGCAGTCGGGTCACGGGGGTGCTCCTCACACGGTGGGGGCGGACTGGAGCTTCAGGAGCGGGCGGTGGCGCCCGGCGGCCGCGGCGGCCCCGGGGCCGCCCAGGGCCACCACGCCGACGAGCCGTCCGTCCGCGTGGTAGCCGGCCACGGCGTCGCCGTCGCCGTCGAGGTCGCCTTCGAGGACGCGCACGTCGTCGGTGCCGAGGTCGGGCGAGCCGAAGGACTGGAGCCGGAAGTCGTGCTGGTCGCTCCAGAAGCTGGGCAGCGGGGCGAAGGGCGCGGGGTCGTCCGACGCGTCCCCCGGCCGCCCGCCGCCCGCCAGGTGCGCGGCGAGCACGCGGGCCGCGTGGCGGGCGCTGTCGCCGGGCATCGACCAGTGCTCGACGCGGCGGGACAGGCCGCCGTGGCGCGGGTCGGGGAAGCGGACGACGTCGCCGACGGCCAGGGCGTGCGGCAGGCCGCCGGCCCGCAACCGGCCGTCCACCCGCACCCCGTCGGTGAGGTCGAGCCCGTTGCCCTGGAGCCACTCGGTGTTGGGGGCGGCGCCGACGCACTCGACGACCACGTCGGCCGGGAGCGTGCGCCCGTCACCCAGGACGACGCCGGTGACCCGCCCCTCCCCCGCGAAGGCGGCGACACCGGCGCCGAGTTCGAAGCGCACTCCCCGGGCCCGGTGGCGGCGCAGCAGCGCGGCGGCCATCCGCTCCCCCAGCGGGCGCAGCATCGGCAGCGGCTCCACGTCGGCCACGGTCACCTCGCGCACCCCGAGGCGCACGGCGGTGGCGGCGACCTCGCAGCCGATGAACCCGGCGCCGACCACGACGAGGCGCGTGCCGGGGCGGACGAGCGCGGCCCGCAGCGACCGGGCGTCGGCGAGGGTGCGCAGCACGTGGCGGCCACTGGCCGGGCCGACGGGCCCGGGGCAGCGCAGCCGCCTGGGGCGCAGTCCGGTGGCGGCGACGAGGGCCGCGAAGCGCAGTTCCTCGCCGCCGTCCAGGACGGCGACGCGGTCGGTCAGGCGTACGCCGGTCACCCGCCGCCCGAGCCGCCAGTCGACGTCGGCGGTGCTGGGGCGCGGGGCCAGGGCGACGGAGGCGAAGGGCACGGAGCCGTACAGGGCCTCCTTGGACAGCGGGGGCCGGTTGTACGGCATGTGGGGTTCGTCGCCGACCACGGTGACCGGGCCGCGCCAGCCCGCGGCGCGCAGCTGCTCGGCGGTGCGCAGCCCGCCCAGGGAGGCGCCGACGACCAGGACGCCCTCGGACACGGCTCAGTCCTCGATCCGGATGGCCTGCATGGGGCAGACGTCGGCCGCTTCCTCGACCTCGTCGCGCAGGGCGTCGTCGGCGTCGGCGGTGTGGACGAGGTGTCCCTCGTCGTCCAGCTGGAAGACCTCGGGCGCGGCGAAGACGCACTGCCCGTGGTCCTGGCACTTGTTCCTGTCGACGACGACCTTCATGGGGCGTGACCTCCCCCGGGACGCGCCGGACGGCCGGTGGTGCGCGACGGCGGCCCGGACCGGATCGTTTGGCTTCAAACAAACATAGGCAGCCACCGCCGGGCGGTCAATGCCCCGCACACAGAAGCGAGTTGGCGCGGCGAACCGCTTGCGGGACCGGAGTGGGCGGCCTACCTTCGAGCTATCGTTTGACCTCAAACAACGACCGGGCGGCGCACCGCCCCGTCCGGCCGGGGGTCACGCCGCCGCCAGGTTCCGCGTCTGCCCGAGGAGGCAGCGGTGAGCGCACCCGCACCAGGGGACCACCAGCTCCCCGACCCCGCCCAGTACACCGACCGGCTCGCCGAGGACGGCGTCGACGTCGTCCGCGTCGTCTACCCCGACCTGCTCGGCACCGACCGCGCCCGCGACGTGCTCCTCGGCCACCTGCCGACGGCCTGCGCCCACGGCCTCGCCTTCTGCCGGGCCGTCTACCACACCACGCCGCGCGGCGGCGTCGTCCCGGTCGCCGGGGGCCTGGAGGCGGGCCTGCCCGACATCCTGGTGCGCCCCGACCTCACCACCCTGCGCACCCTGCCCTGGGAGCCCGGCGTCGCCACCTGCCTCGGCGAGGTCGTCGACCCGAGCACCGGCGAGCCCGCCCCCGAATCACCGCGCGACCTGCTGCGCGGGGTGCTCGCCCGGTACGCCGCACGCGACCTGGTCCCGGTCGTGGGCCCCGAGCTGGAGTACTTCCTGTGCGAGGCCGACCCGCTGGCGCCCGGCGGCTGGCGCCGCTACTCCACCGCGTCCGGCGTCGTCTACACGGCGGGCCTGCGCGCCGACCCGGACAACCACCTGCTGCGGCTGCTGCGCCTGCTGCGCGACCTGGACATCGGAGTGAGCAACGGCAACCACGAGTTCGACGGCGCGCAGTTCGAGATCAACCTGGTGCACTCCGAGGCCCTGGACGCCGCCGACCGGGCCTTCCGCCTGAAGTCCTCCGTCAAGGAACTCGCCCGCCACGAGGGCCGGTTGGCGACCTTCATGGCCAAGCCGTTCAACGACGCCGGGGGCTCCGGCTTCCACCTGCACCTGTCCTGCGCCGGCCCGGACGGCGCCAACGCCTTCGACGACCCGGAAGGACCCGACGGCCTCTCCGCCACCGCCCGGCACGCCGTCGCCGGACTCCTCGCCCACGCCCCGGCCCTCGCCGCGCTCGCCAACCCCACCGTCAACTCCTACAAGCGCTTCGGCCCCGACACCCTGGCCCCCTGGCTGGTCGACTGGGGCCTGGACAACCGCAGCGCCATGGTCAGGGTGCCGCCCGAGCGCGGCGAGGGCGCCCGCCTCGAACTGCGCCTGGGCGACGCCAGCGCCAACCCGTACCTGCTGGTCGCGGGCACGCTCGCGGCCTGCCTGCTGGGCATCGAGGCCGCCGAGGAGCCGCCCGCCGCGCTGGAGGGCTACGGCTACGACACGGCCCGCGCCACCGTGCTGCCCGCCGGCCTCCCGGCCGCCCTCGACGCGCTGGAGGCGGACGCGGCGCTCTGCCAGGCCCTCGGCAAGGACTTCGTCGCCGCCTACCTCACGTACAAGAGGGACGAGGTCCAGCGCTTCCACAGCCACGTCACCGACTGGGAGTTCACGGAGTACGCCTACCACCTGTGACCCGGTCACCCGCCGCGCGCGTACGTCCGGTGAAGGCCACCCCCGGACGTACGCGTCCCACAACTCGCGCACCTCCAGACGTACGCGTCCCACAACTCGCCCACCCCCGAGCGCACTTCTCCGGCAACTCGCCCACCAGCGGACTCGCCCTTCCGACGACTCGCCCATCCCCTGACGTACGCCTCCGACAACTCGCCCACCAGCGAACGCCGTCGCGACCCGACGCAAGGAGCGCCGATGACCGCACCCGCCGTCGAACCCCTCCCCCTGGACGACGTCGACCTCACCGACCTCGACCGCTTCACCGACGAGACCGGCCCCTGGCGCATGTTCCACACCCTGCGCCACCAGGACCCCGTGCACTGGCAGCCCGAAGCCGCGCCCAACTCCGGCTTCTGGGCCGTCACCCGCCACCAGGACATCGTGCGCGTCGACCGCGACCCCGACACCTTCACCTCCACCCGCTTCGTCAACCTCGAAGAGGTGGACGACGACCAGATCGCCAAGCGGGCCTCCATGCTGGAACTGGACGGCACCCGCCACCGCGCCCTGCGGGCCCTGCTGCAACGGCAGTTCGGCAACAGCGTGATCAGCCAGTACGCCGACTTCCTGCGCGGACTCACCGCCCGCACCCTGGACGCGGCCCTGCCGCGCGGCACCTTCGACTTCGTCCAGCACGTCTCCGCCGACTTCCCGATCAACGTCCTCGCCCGCCTGCTCGACGTGCCGCCCGAGGACAACCGCCGGCTCATCGACTGGGGCAACCGGCTGATCGGCAACACCGACCCCGACTACGCGGACGTGCTGCTGCACAGCGAGGACAGCGAGCGCTACCGCGACCTGCCCTTCCGCTCCCCCGCGGCCACCGAGGTCTTCGAGTACGGCAGGGAACTGGCCCGCGCCCGGCGCGGCGGCACGGGCACCGACCTGGTCTCCCGCCTGGTGAACACCGAGCCCAGGGACGGCATCCCGCTCTCCGCGCAGGACTTCGACAACTACTTCCTGCTGCTCGTCGTCGCGGGCAACGAGACCACCCGGCACGCCATCTCCCACGCCATGCTCGCCCTGATCCGCAACCCCGACCAGCTCGACCGGCTGCGCCGCGACCCCTCGCTCATCCCGGGAGCCGTGGAGGAGTTCCTGCGCTGGGCCTCGCCCGTCTACCACTTCCGGCGCACCGCGACCCGCGACACCGAGCTGGGCGGCCGCAAGATCCGTGAGGGCGACAAGGTCGTCATGTGGTACGCCTCCGGCAACCGCGACGAGGACGTCTTCCCCGACCCGTACGCCTTCGACGTCACCCGCACCCCCAACGACCACGTCACCTTCGGCAAGACCAGCCCGCACCTGTGCCTGGGCAACCTGCTGGCGCGCACCGAGATCCGGATCATGTACGAGGAGCTGGTCCCCCGGCTCGCCGACGTGCGCCTGGCCGGTCCCGTACGGCGGGTGCGGTCCAACTTCGTGAACGGGATCAAGGAGCTCCCGGTGACCGTGACACCGGCCTGACCTGCGCGTTCCACCGCCCCGCCGTCCCCCGTCCGGAGCAGCCCGGCGCGCCCGCGCCGGGCGGGCGGCCTTGACTGGGGGGATGGAAGCCGCCGAGAAGCCGCCCGCCGCCGCGTACCGGAATCTCGTCCTCGCGACGGTCGGGTTCAGCCTGACCTTCTGGGCCTGGGACCTGATCGCGCCGCTGGCCACCGACTACAAGGACCGCCTCGGCCTCAGCTCCTTCCAGCAGTCCCTGCTGGTCGCGGTGCCCGTCCTGGTCGGCTCGGTGGGCCGGATCCCGGTGGGCGCGCTGACCGACCGCTACGGCGCCCGGCTGATGTTCCCGCTGGTGTCCGCCCTGACGATCGTCCCGGTGCTCCTGCTGATCCCGGCCCGGAACAGCTACCCGCTGATGCTGGTCGTGGGCTTCTTCCTGGGGCTGGCCGGCACCACGTTCGCCATCGGGGTGCCGCTGGTCAACGCGTGGTTCCCGCCCGATCGGCGGGGCTTCGCCCTCGGCGTGTTCGGGATGGGCATGGGCGGCGTCGCCCTGTCCGGCTACCTCACGCCGCGCATCCACAAGCACGGCGAGGACCTGCCCTTCCTGGTCGTCGCGGTCGGCCTCGCCGCCTTCGCGGTCATCGGCGCGCTGCTCATCTCCGACCGGCCCGGTCGCCCGGTGCCGACCGCGCCCCTGGCCGCCCGGCTGGGCGGGGCCGCGAAGCTCCGGGTGACCTGGGAGCTGTCGGCGCTCTACGCGATCGGCTTCGGCGGGATCGTGGCGTTCGGCGTCTACCTGCCGACGTACCTGAAGACCTGGTACGAGCTGTCGCCGACCGACGCGGGCACCAAGGCGGCGGGCTTCGCCCTGGTCACGGTCGTCTTCCGGCCCGTCGGCGGCTGGCTCTCGGACCGCGTCCACCCGGCGGTGGTCACGGCCGTGTCGCTCGCCGTCGTGGCGCTCCTGGCGATCGTGCAGTCCTTCGACCCGGCCCTGGACCCGGTGGGCACGCTGGCGCTGCTCGTGATGGCGGCGGGCCTGGGCACCGCGAGCGGCGCCGTCTTCGCCCTGGTCTCCCAGGTCACGCCGCAGGCCCAGGTGGGCAGCGTGACCGGCATCGTCGGCGCGATGGGCGGCCTGGGCGGCTTCGTGCCACCGCTCGTCATGGGCGCCATCTACAGCGCCAAGGGCTCCTACTCGATCGGCTTCATGCTCCTGTCCGACCTGGCCCTCGCGGGGTGCGTCTACGCGTACGGCAAGATGCGCACGACCCGCCCGGACGCCTGAACCGGCGCCGGGGCGGGGCCGTCTCGCGGGCCCCGGGGCGTTGTCAGTGGCCCCGGGGCCGTTGTCAGGGGTCCCGGGCCGTCGTCCGGGGTCCGGGCCGTTGTCAGTGGTCCCGGCGACAATCGGTGCATGAGACTCACCGTCCGCGCGCTCAACCGCGCCACGCTCGCCCGCCAGTTGCTGCTCGCCCGCGCGCCGCTGGGCGTCGAGGACGCGCTGCGGCGGGTGGTCGTGCTCCAGGCCCAGGAGCCTGCCTCGCCGTACCTGGCGCTGTGGAACCGGGTGGACGGCTTCGCGGCCGCCGACCTGGACGCGGCCGTGACCGGCTACCGCGCGGTCAAGTCCACCCTGGTGCGGATCACGCTCCACCTGGTCCACGCCGACCACTACGGCGCCGTGCGCACCGCCATGGAGCCGTCACTGCGCGGGGCCCGGCTGCGGGACGCGCGGTTCACCCGGTCGGGGCTGACCCCCGAGGACGCCGACGCGCTCCTGCCCGACCTGCTCGCCTTCGCCGAACAGCCGCGCACGACGGCGGAGTTCGCGGCCTGGCTGGAGGCGCGGGCGGGCTTCCCGCTGGACCCGACCGCGTGGCGGATGCTGCGGCAGTACTCCCCGCTGTGGCACGCGCCGGGCGCGGCCCCCTGGTCGTACGTCACCCGGCCCGCGTTCGTCGCCGCGCGCCCGCGCCCGGTGCTCGGCGGCCAGGAGGCGGCGGACGCGGCGCTGGTCACGCTGGTGCGCAGGTACCTGGCGGGGTTCGGGCCCGCCTCGGTGGCCGACGCCGCCCAGTTCGCGCTGGTCCAGCGCAGCCGGGCGAGGGCGGCGATGAAGGCCCTGGCGGACGAGGTGGAGGAGTTCGAGGGGCCGGACGGGACGGTGCTGTACGACCTGCCCGGGGCGCCCCGCCCGGACGAGGACGTGCCCGCCCCGCCACGGCTGATGGCCATGTGGGACAGCGTGCTGCTGGCCCACGCGGACCGCACCCGGGTGCTGCCGGCCGCCTACCGCAAGCACGTGACCCGGGTGAACGGCGACGTACTGCCGACCCTGCTGGTCGACGGCGAGGTCGCCGGGGTGTGGCGGGTGGTGGACGGCCGGGTGGAGGCGGGCGCCTTCCAGCCACTCCCGGAGCGCGCCTGGGCGGGCCTGGCCGAGGAGGCGGCCCGGCTCGTCGCCTTCCTGGCCGACCGCGAGCCCGGGGTGTACGGGCGGTACGGACACTGGTGGGACAAGGGCATACCGGTGACGGAGAGCCGGGTCCTGGGAGCGTGAGGGCGCGGGCGGACCGCCGGCGGGCGGGTCAGCCCACGCCGCTGCCCGCCAGCAGGGCCTCCACCTCGTCGCGGTCGGGCGCCGACGACTGGGCGCCCGCCCGGGTCGTGCTCAGGGCCGCCGCCGCGCTCGCCCAGCGCACCGCGCGCTCCAGCGGCTCGCCCTCCGCCAGCGCGACCGCCAGCGCCCCGCAGAAGGTGTCGCCCGCGCCCGTGGTGTCGGCCGGGCGGACCCGGTGGGCCGGGACGTGCAGGCGGGCGCCGCCCTCCAGGAGCAGGACGCCGTCGGCCCCCAGGGTCACCACGACCGCCCCCGCCCCCTTGAGCAGGCGCGCCGCCTCGGCGACCTCGTCCAGGGTCTCCGGCTCCCGGGTGCCGGTCAGGGCGGCCAGTTCGGTGCGGTTCGGGACCAGGAGGTCGACGTGCGCCGGGGGCACCGCGCCGGGCACGGCGGGGGCCGGGTTGTAGACGACGAGGCCGCCCGAGAGGCGGGCCGCCGCGTGGTTGGCCTCGTCCGGGACCTCCTGCTGGAGCAGGGTGACCCGGGCGGCCCGCAGCCGGTCGCCTGCCGCCTCGCAGTCGGCCGCGCCCAGGCGGGAGTTGGCGCCCGGGCTGACGATGATGGAGTTCTCGCCGGTGGGGGCCACCGCGATGAGGGCCCGGCCGGTGGGCACGCCGGGGGTGCGGGTGATGCAGGTCGTGTCGACGCCGCGCTCACGGGCCGCCCCGACGAGGAACTCCCCCGCGTCGTCGTCGCCGACCCGCCCGACGAACGCGACGTCCCCGCCCAGCCGCGCGGCGGCGACGGCCTGGTTGGCGCCCTTGCCGCCGGGGTGCTGCCCGATGTCGCCGCCCAGGACGGTCTCACCGGGCACGGGGTGGTGCGGCACCGGGGCGACGAGGTCCAGGTTCAGGCTTCCGACGACGGCTATCACTGTGCTTCCTCCAGGGTCCGCACGCCCGTCCGTTGCTCGGGCGCGCCCCGACTGTTGACGGCTGACGGCGCTTCTGACGGTTGGCAGTCGTCGGCTGACAACTGCCGGATGACGGGTGACGGGTGACGGGTGACGACCGACGCCTGACAGTCGTCCGGCTGACGGATGACAGATGACGGCTGACGGCTGACGGCTGACAAACGATGACCGAACAGCTGACAGAACCCAGCTGACGGACGACGGATGACGGCCGACGGCTGACAGCTGGCTGACGACAGATGACGGATGACAGGTGACCACCACCGTCACCCCCCACCCCCCACACTCGACTCCCGCACCACCAACGCTGGCGCCAGTCGCGTCGCTCGCCGGGCGTGGTCCGTGTCGCCGGCGAGGCGGCGGGACAGCAATCGCGCCGCCTCCGCGGCCAGTTCGGCCACGGGCTGGCGCACCGTCGTAACGGCCGGGGACGACAGCGCGGCCATCGGGATGTCGTCGAAGCCCGTCACCGCGACCTCCCCCGGCACGTCGACGCCCCGTTGGTGCAGCCGCTGGAGCGCGCCGAGCGCGATCAGGTCGTTGGCGCAGACGAGGGCGTCGGGCCGGTCGGTGGCGGGCGCGTCCCACAGCCGGTCCACCGCTTCCCGCCCCCACTCCACGGAGAAGTCGCCGAGCAGCACGCGGCCCGGGGCGTCCGGGCCGAAGGCGGTGGCGCCGCTCTCGTAGGCGGCGCGGCGTTCCACGGCGGCGGAGGCGGCGCCGGGGGCGCCCAGGAAGCAGGGGCGGCGGCGTCCGGTGGCGGCGAGGTGGTCGAGGACCAGGGCGGTGCCCGCGGCGTTGTCGACGGCGACGGAGTCGGCGAAGCCGGGGCCGCAGCCCCGGTCGAGGAGCACGAGCGGCACCCGGGCGGCGGCGTCGGCGACGGCGGGGCGGCTGAGGCGTTCGTGGGCGGGGACGACGAGGAGGGCGTCGACGCGACGGGCGAGGAGGTCGGCGATGTGCTCGGCCTCGGCGCCGGGGTCGTCGTCGCAGTCGGCGAACAGCACGGCGCGCCCGTCGGCGTGCAGGGCGTGCGCCAGTTCCCGTACGAGTGCGGGGTAGAAGGGGTTGGTGATCTGCGGCAGGACGAGGCCGACGGTGCCGGTGGCGCGGCTGCGCAGGGCGCGGGCGGCGTGGTTGGGCCGGTAGCCGAGGCGTTCGGCGGCGGCGCGGACGCGCTGGGCGGTCTCCTCGCCGACCGGGCGGCTGCCCGCGAGGACGCGGGAGACGGTGGCGATGGAGCAGCCGGAGGCCCGGGCCACGTCCTTCAGGGTCGCGAACGCCATGTCCTCCCCCTCCGTCCCTTCTGCTCGCCCGCACGGTGCCGTCCGGGTACCCGTCCCGGAACGGTCGCACCCGCCAGTCGGCCCTGTGGGGCGGGGCTGGTTCCGCGGGGTTCGGCAAACGTTATCAGCGCCTTCTGAAGCCAGCCAGGGACGGTGACCACGCCGTGCTGGCATTTTTCGGCCAGGTGTCGGGCGGCCGGACTTCGACGCCATTGACATAATTCCGACTTGTACACATCGTCGCGGGAGAACGTTTTCCGCTTCCCGGCGACCCGAAGAAGAGGTACCGCGATGCCCCGGAAGATCATCCTCGACTGCGACCCCGGCCACGACGACGCGATCGCCCTGCTGCTCGCGCACGGCAGCCCGGAGATCGAGCTGCTCGCCGTCACCACCGTGGTCGGCAACCAGACCCTGGACAAGGTCACCCGCAACGCGCTCTCGGTGGCCAGGATCGCCGGCATCACCGGGGTGCCGATCGCCGCCGGGTGCCCGCGTCCCCTGGTGCGCGAGGTGGAGACGGCGCCCGAGATCCACGGCGAGAGCGGCATCGACGGACCGGTGATGCCCGAGCCCGTCCAGGAGGTCGACCCGCGGCACGCCGTGGACCTGATCATCGACACGGTGATGGCGCACGCGCCGGGCGAGGTGACCATCGTGCCGACCGCCGGTCTGACCAACATCGCGCTGGCGGTGCGCAAGGAGCCGCGGATCGCGGAGCGGGTGCGCGAGGTGGTGCTGATGGGCGGCGGCTACCACATCGGCAACCGCACGGCCGTCGCCGAGTTCAACATCAAGATCGACCCGGAGGCGGCGCACATCGTCTTCAACGAGCGCTGGCCGCTGACCATGGTCGGCCTCGACCTGACCCACCAGGCGCTGGCCACCCCGGAGGTGGTGGAGCGCATCGCGGCGGTCGGCACCCGGCCCGCCGTGTTCGTCACCGAGCTGCTGGACTTCTTCGGTGCCATGTACCTCAAGGAGCAGGGCTTCGCGCACCCGCCGGTGCACGACCCGTGCGCGGTGGCGTACGTGATCGACCCGACCGTGATGACGACCCGCAGGGCCCCGCTCGACGTCGAGCTGACCGGAGCCCTGACCACCGGCATGACCGTCGCGGACTTCCGCGCGCCGGCCCCCGACGACTGCCGCACCCAGGTGGCCGTCACCCTCGACCACCAGCGCTTCTGGGACCTGGTCGTGGACGCCCTCGAACGGATCGGAGACGTACCGGCATGACCTCCCCCGCCCCCGCACGCCCCGCCGCCGAGGGGTCCGGGACCCGTGTCTGGGTCCTGGTGACCGCGCTGCTCGCGGCGTGCTTCGCGTTCCAGCTGAACGCGAGCATGCTCAGTCCCGCGCTGAAGAACGTCGAGGAGTCGCTGGGCGCGACCTCGGCCGAGGTGGGTCTGACGCAGACGGCGTTCTTCACCTCCGCCGCGCTCTTCTCGCTGTTCCTGCCGCGCCTGGGCGACCTGGTGGGCCGGCGGCGGGTGCTGACGGCGATGATGGTGCTGATGGCGGTGGGGTGCGTGGTGGCGGCGCTGGCGCAGAGCGTGCCGGTCCTCTTCGCGGGCCGGGTGCTGCAGGGCGTGTCGGGCCCGACGGTGCCGCTCTGCCTGATCATGCTGCGCGGCGAGGTGCACGAGCCGAAGAAGTACGGGACGCTGCTCGGCGTGATCACGGCCGTCAACGGCGGCATCGCGGGCGTCGACTCGATCGCGGGCGGCGCGCTGGCGGACCGCTACGGCTTCCACTCGGTGTTCTGGGTGATGGCCGCGGTCGCCGCGCTCGCCGCCGTCCTGGTGCGGGCCCTCACTCCGGAGTCGGTGGCCGGGGGCGAGCGGGAGTGGATGGACTGGCCGGGGGTGGCGCTGCTCGTGGTGTCGGTCGGCGCGGCGCTGATCGCGCTGAACGAGGCGGGGAAGCTGGGCGACGCCCGTTGGGGCCTGGTGGCGGGCCTGTTCGTGCTCGCGGCGGTGGCGTTCGCGCTGTTCTGGCGCACGGAGGAGCGCAGCGCCCACCCGCTGGTGGCCACCCGGCACCTGCGGCGCCGTTCGACCTGGGCGCTGCTGCTGACCACGGTGCTCACCATGACCGGGGTGTTCGCGGTGATGAACGGCATGATCCCGGCCTTCGCGCAGGACGCGCGGGCCGGGTTCGGGATGAGCGCCGAGCAGTCGGCGTGGTGGACCCTGACGCCGTACGCGCTGGCGGGTCTGGCGATGGGTCCGCTGGCCGGGCGGCTGGCCGCCACGCACGGCTACGGGCGGATCCTGCGCCTGGGCCTGATCGGGTCGGCGGTGATGGTCGCCCTGATGGTGCTGACCCTGGGGGCGGACTCGCGGGCGCTGCTGCTGGTGGCGTCGCTGCTGATCGGCGTCACGTACGCGGGCGTCGCCAACATCATGCTGAACGGCCTGGGCATCGTGCTGTCCCCGCGCGAGAACCCGGGCTTCCTGCCGGGCCTGAACGCGGGCGCGTTCAACCTGGGCGCGGGCCTGAGCTTCGCCCTGCTGTACGCGGTGCAGACCGCCGCGCAGCCCTCGGACCCGGCCTCCACGGGCGGGTACGCGGCGGGGATGGTCGCCGGTGTCGTGCTGCTCGGGGCGGCCCTGGTGACGTCGTTCCTGATCCCCAAGCCGGTGGAGGCGGAGGCGACCGCCTGATTTTGGACGGTGTTGACCGTCCGATTCCGCTTCCTTGGTGCGCCAAGTGATATCGAATCGATGCCGACGGAGGCCGGGTCACCCCGCCCCGGCGCTGCGATACTCGCTCGGTGCCTGACCTCAGAACCCTCTTCACCAGCAGTTTTCCCAGCGGCCTCAGCAGTCTGCGGCGTACCGGTGTGCAGGCCTTCCACCACGTCGAGGACAACCTCGCCGGTGTGAACGGGCCCGGCGTGCCCGCCGACAACGAGAAGGGCGTCATCGGCTGGGGAACCTCGTGGCGGATGCAGGGCTACCTGCTGATGGCCGAGCACACCGGCGATCCGGCGTACGTCCTGCGGCTCGCCGAGCTGGTCGACGGCGTGCTGACCGCGCGCGACGACGTGCGCGGGGTGCGGGACTTCAGGGGCCGCAGCCTGCCGGTGTGGAGCAGCGCCCACAAGTTCACCGCCGCGTCGGTGCTGCTGCGGGACGCCGAGGCCCGCCCCGCCCTGGAGGTGACGGTCTGTCCGCCGCACGCCAGGGCCGTCCGCGTCACCGTCGAGCCGGAAGGCGAGCGCCACTTCCGGCTGCGGGTGTACGGCCCCGACCGCCCCGACCACGTGGTGGCGGGGCTGAGCCTGGACCCGCTGGACGAGCGCCGCGCGGACCGGGTCCTGTACGGGGCGTACGAGCAGCGCACCGGGGTGACCGCGCGGCTGGTGCTGCCGGACGAGCCGCTGCCCGGGGGGCGGGCCCCGCGCCCCGGTACGTACGCGGTGCGTCCTGCGCTGGTCTCGCTGGCCGCCCAGACCGGCATGATCGCCTACCCGGTGGCGGGCCTGGCCCGGCTCGCGCGCACCCGGCCCGACCTGGTGCCGCGTTCGGTGCACGCGCGCGTGGAGGGCTATCTGGACGCGGTGGAGCGGGCCATGCGGGTCCACGACGAGCAGTGGGACACCACCGCCGACGGGCGGGGCTTCTACCGCTGGCTGCCCGACGAGCCGGTGTCCTTCGCGGGCGCGGAGCTGCCGACCAACGAGTTCCTGGCGCTGGGGCGCACGGCCGTGCAGCTCGCCGTGGTCACCGGGGACGCCGAGTGGCGGGAGCGGGCCGCCGCGATGGCCCGCTCGCTGCGCGGGGACATGACCGTCACGGACGGGGCCGCGGTGTGGCCGTACTGGCCCGGTTTCGGGCGGGTGTACCGAGGGTGGGAGGCCACCGGTTCCGTCAAGGCCGACGGCTCCGACGTCCGGCCGTCCTACCGCGCGGTCACCGTGCCCGAGGACGTCACGCACGCGCTGATCGACCTCGACTTCCTGTGCCTGTACCACGACGCGCCGGGCGTGCCCGAGGTGTTCACCGGGGCGGACATGCGGGCCATGGCCGCGGCGTTCGGGCGGAACACGGTCGAGCGGCGCGACGGCCGGCCGCGGCTGCGCCACGACGTGGGCGGGCGGGGGCGCCGGGGCACGGACCGGGAGCAGGCGCACGTGGCGGCCTGGATGCCGTTGCGGCGCTGGTCGAAGGACATACCCCGGCAGGTGCGGGCGATCCGCCCGGACACCCCGCCGCTGCCGCTGATGGGCGTGGACACCTACTGCGCGGCGCTGCTGACCGGCTGACCGGAGGCCGCGGGCGAACCGGGGCCGTCCAACTCCTGGACCGCCCTTGACGGTTGGCGTTGTGCGGCGTGCAATATATTGCATGCCGATCCCCCGGGGCAGCGGTCTCGCCGCCCGTTCACTGCTGCGCGACGACGCCCACCGCGCGATCCGCGACCTGATCGTCGACGGCACCCTCGCCCCCGGCGAGCGGCTCAACGACGCGGACCTGGCGCAGTGGCTGGGCATCAGCCGCACCCCCGTGCGGGAGGCGCTGGCCCGGCTCGAACAGGCCGGTCTGGTACGGACGAAGCCCGGCCGCTACACCATGGTCAGCCCGCTCGACGCCCGGGCCGAGCGGGCCGCCCAGTCCGTCACGGCCGCCATGCACGAACTGGCCGTCCGCGAGGCCCTCCCCCAGCTCACGGCCGCCGACCTGGACGCGATGCGCGAGGCCAACTCCCGCTTCGCGGACGCCCTGCGCCGCCGCGACGTGGAGGCGGCCGTGGCCGCGGACGACGCCTTCCACGGCGTCGCGGTCACCGCGTGCGCCAACCCGGCCGTGGCGAGCGTCCTGGAGCAGTTCACCCCGCTGCTGCGGCGCCTGGAGCGGCTGCGCTTCTCCTCGCTGACCGGCCGGGGCTCGGTGGCCCAGCACGAGCGGATCATCGAGCGGTGCGCGGCGGGCGACGCCGAGGGCGCCGCGGCGGCGGCACGCGCCAACTGGATGACCCTGGCCGCCCTGTTCGACACCGGTCCCGCGCCGGACGACGACCGGCTCCCCCGCCCCTGACCCCTCCCCTAGGAGTGCGCACCGTGTCCCTCGACGCCTTCGAGCGCTACCCCCTGCTGTTCGGCCCCAGCCCCGTCCACCCGCTCGACCGGCTCAGCGCGCACCTCGGCGGCGCGCGCGTGTGGGCCAAGCGCGAGGACTGCAACAGTCCGCTGGCCTTCGGCGGCAACAAGACCCGCAAGCTGGAGTACCTGCTGCCCGACGCGCTGGCCCGGGGCGCCGACACCCTGGTGAGCATCGGGGGCGTGCAGTCCAACCACACCCGGCAGGTCGCCGCGGCGGCCGCGCGCGCGGGGCTGAAGGCGGTCCTGGTGCAGGAGAGCTGGGTGGACTGGCCGGACCCGGTCAACGACAAGGTGGGCAACATCCTGCTGTCCCGGATCATGGGCGCCGACGTGCGCCTGGTGCGGGCGGGCTTCGGGATCGGGTTCAAGGAGAGCTGGCAGCGGGCCCTGGAGGAGGTGCGGGCCGCCGGCGGCACCCCGTACGCCATCCCGGCCGGGGCCTCCGACCACCGGCTCGGCGGTCTCGGCTTCGCCGGCTGGGCGCACGAGGTGCGGCGCCAGGAGCGCGAGCTGGGCGTCTTCTTCGACACGGTGGTGGTGTGCAGCGTCACCGGCAGCACCCAGGCCGGGATGGTCGCGGGCTTCGCCGACGCGGACCGCGCGGACGACCCGGGCCGCCCGCGGCGCGTGCTGGGCGTCGACGCGTCCGCGAAGGTCGACGAGACCCGGGCCCAGGTCGCGAAGATAGCCCGCGGCACCGCCGAACTGATCGGTCTGGGACGGGAGTTGCGGGACGAGGAGATCACAGTCCTGGAGGGCTGGGCGGGTGAGCTGTACGGAGTGCCGGTGGCCTCCACCCTGGACGCCATCCGGCTCACCGGGAGCCTGGAGGGCGTGATCCTGGACCCCGTCTACGAGGGCAAGTCGATGGCCGCGCTGATCGACCTCGTACGGGACGGGGAGATCCCCCGGGACGGCAACGTGCTGTACGCGCACCTGGGCGGCCAGCCCGCGCTGAACGCCTACAGCGGCGCCTTCGGCTGACCCCCGCTCCACGGCCCGCACGTCCGGCGGTGCATCCGGTGCGGCGCCCCGGCCGAAGTACCACAGTGGGAGGGGGGACGACCGGACACCGAGAGGATGCCATGACCGACGCTCCCCCGGCCCACGCCGCAGGACCCGCCCTGACGTGCCTGGTCACCGGCGCCAGCGGCTACATCGGCGGGCGCCTGGTCCCCGAGCTGCTCGCCGCCGGGCACCGGGTGCGCTGTCTGGCCCGCTCCCCCGAGAAGCTGCGCGACCACCCCTGGGCCGACCGGGTGGAGATCGTGCGCGGCGACGTCACGGACGCCGCGTCCACGGGCGCGGCGCTGGCGGGCGTGGACGTCGCGTACTACCTGGTGCACTCGCTGACCTCGGGCGGCGGCTTCGAGGACACCGACCGGGCCGCGGCCCGCACGTTCGCCGGGGAGGCGGGCCGCGCCGGGGTGGGCCGGGTGGTCTACCTGGGCGGTCTGACGCCCGCCGCGCACCCGGGCGAGGAGCTGTCGCCGCACCTGCGGTCGCGGGCCGAGGTGGGCGAGGTGTTCCTGGCCGGGCCGGTACCGGCGACGGTGCTGCGGGCGGCGGTGATCATCGGTTCGGGTTCGGCCTCCTTCGAGATGCTGCGCTACCTGACCGAGCGGCTGCCGGTCATGGTGACGCCCCGCTGGGTCTCGACCCGGGTGCAGCCGATCGCCGTCCGCGACGTGCTGCGCTACCTGGTCGGCAGCGCCCGGATGGGCCCTGAGGTCAACCGGGGCTTCGACATCGGGGGCCCGGACGTCATGACGTACGAGCAGATGATGCGCCGCTACGCGCGCGTGGCCGGGCTGCGGCGCCGGCTGATCCTGCCGGTGCCGATGCTCACGCCCCGGCTGTCCAGCCACTGGATCGGCCTGGTCACCCCGGTGCCCCGGGCGCTGGCGCGGCCGCTGGCGGAGTCGCTGCGGCACGAGGTGGTGTGCCGGGAGCACGACATCGCGGACCACGTGCCGGACCCGCCCGGCGCCCCGCTCTCCTTCGACCGGGCCCTGGAGCTGGCGCTGCGCCGGGTGCGCGAGGCCCGCGTGGACACCCGCTGGTCCTCGGCCTCGCTGCCCGGGGCGCCCAGCGACCCGCTGCCGACGGACCCCGACTGGGCGGGCGGCAGCCTGTACGCGGACCGGCGCGCCCTGACCGTCGCCGCGCCCCCGGAGGCGGTGTGGCGGGTCATCGAGGGCATCGGCGGTGAGAACGGCTGGTACTCCTTCCCGCTGGCCTGGGCGGTGCGCGGCTGGCTGGACCGGATGGTGGGCGGGGTCGGGCTGCGGCGCGGGCGGCGCGACGCGGCCCGGCTGCGGGTCGGGGACTCGCTGGACTTCTGGCGGGTGGAGGAGGTCGTGCCGGGGCGGTTGCTGCGGCTGCGGGCCGAGATGCGGCTGCCGGGCCTGGCCTGGCTGGAGATGAGCTGCGAGCGGGCCGAGGGCGGCGGCACGGTGTACCGCCAGCGGGCCCTGTTCCATCCGCGCGGCCTCGCGGGGCACGTGTACTGGTGGAGCGTGGCGCCGTTCCACGGGGTGGTGTTCGCGGGCATGGCCCGCAACATCACCGGGGCGGCCGACGGTGCCCGCGCGCCCCGGAAGCGCTGGCTCCGCAACGGTTGACGGCCCCGGACGTGAGCGTCCGGGGCCGTTCAGGAGTGCGCGTCGTGCGCGCGCCGGCGGGGCGGTCGGGGTAACGGGGCCGCGTCGGACCCCGCGGCTAACACCTCGCCCCCGCGCGGCAGGTGAACCCGGCGAGGGTGCCGCCCTGGTCCAGGCGCGCGCTCAGGGCGAACGCGCCCTCCGGCGGGGCCTTGGCGGCGAGCAGCGCGCCCGGTGAGCGGGCGGTGACCGCGCCGCTGGTCTCGACGGCCGCGATGTGGCGGCTGCCCGCGGCCAGCACGTACCACTGTCCGGACGGCGCCTTCCAGCGGGTGCCCGCGAGGACGTGCTGTCCGAAGCGGCTGCACGCGGCGGTGTCGGGGACGTTCGCCGCGTCCAGGTCCCCGGCTCCGGTGGGGCCCGGCAGCTGGAGGCGTACGGCGATCCGCCCGGGCCCCTGCCAGGTGTCGGCCCGGGTGCACACCCAGGTGGCCCTGCCCGCGCCCTCGGGCAGGGCCTGTTGGGCGTAGGCCCAGTTGTTGACCGCGCGCACTCCGCGGCCGCGCAGGTCGCGCAGTGAGCACGCGGTGTGCGCCCAGTTCTGCAGGGCGGCCGTGCTGGTCGCCTCGCGGGGCTGACGGGCCGGGGTGCCGGTGGAGGGCGGCGGGGTGTAGGTGAGGTGCGCGGGTGCCAGGTCGCCGAGGTCGGTGACGAGGAACGCGTGCTTCTCCACGATCCTTTCGGAGGACCGGAGTTGGAGCGCCGGCCAGCGCGCGCAGCCGGTGCCGGGTCCCGGTGACGGCACCAGTGCGCTGACCCCGTCCTTGCCCGTGCTCAGGTCCCTGGCGGGCGTGTTGGGGTCGAGCAGGTCGCGGGTGGTGGACTCGGCGATCCAGGGGGCGAGCAGGTAGCGGGTGCCCCGGGGGGTGCGGCTGACCACGACGGCCGCCGCGGTGGTCACGTCCGCGTCGTCGGCGCGGGCGAAGTCCAGGGCGAACGGGCCGCCGCCGGAGGCCGGTTCGGCGTAGCGCACCAGGCGTACCCCGTCGTGCAGCAGCACCACGTCCGCGCCGTCGACCACGCCCGCGTACAGCAGGCGGGGCGGCTGGGCGGGCGGGGCCGTGGACGTCCCGGCGGTGGTGGTGACCTTGACGTCCTTGCCGGGGCCCGCCCAGGTGCGCAGCGCCCGTGACAGCAGGGCGCTGTCGGAGGTGCGGGTGCCGCGCGGGGGCCAGGAGGTGAAGTCGACGCGCGAGGTGTCGGCCCATTCCTGCTGGGGCGCCCGTTGCAGCGTGCCGGGGTCGAGGGCCCGGGCGAAGTGCGTGCGGTCGGGTGCGCCCGCGGGTTCCGCGGCGGTGTCGGACCGGCCCTTGGGGACGGCGACGAGGACGCCCGCGGCGACCGCGAGGGCGGCCACGGCGGCGCCCGCGCGGATCCGCTGGCGCCGCCTGAGCAGGTCGGCGGGGCGCATCTGGACGGTGCACGGGTCGAACTCGGCCGCCAGGAGCAGCGGCGGGGGCGGTCCTTCCCGTCCCTTGGCGGGCGTCTGGTCGGTGCGGGCGGGGGTCTCGGCCCCGCGGTCGGCGGCGGGCTTCAGCTCGGCGGCGGCCCGGACCGCGCGGGCCGGGTGCTCGACGCCGAGGCCGGCGAGGAGTTCGCGGGCGGCGCGGGGGGTGAGTTCCTCGAGGACGAGCAGGGCGAGCGCGGCGCGCACGGGGGCGCCGGTGCGGGACAGGGCCTGTTCCAGGGCCGCCTGGTCGGTGCCCCCGGCCCGGGGGAACAGCCGCAGGCCCAGGACGACGGGCAGCCGGGGCCGCCAGGCGCGGGGGGCGGGCAGCTTCGCGGGCCACCAGCGGGGGGTGTGCTCGTGGCGCAGGGCGTCGTGCAGGACGCGTTCGCGTACCCAGGCGTAGACGGGGCTGTCGGTGCCCCGCTGGGCCGGGACGCGGGGTCCGCCGGTGCCCCGCTGGCGGGGCAGGGCCCGCTGGACGAGTGCGTGGGCGAGCAGGACGCGGCGGTGGCGGCCGAGGGTGGGCGGAAGGGTGAGGTAGGCGAGCCGGACCAGGCGCGGGTAGTGCTCGACGACGACCGCTTCCGCGGCGTCGAGGCCCGGTGGGGGTGGCGATATGGAGGCGGGAGCGGTGGCCCGCGCGCCGTCCGGAAGAGAGGTGTTCTCTGAGCGCGGCATGCACCGTTCAACGAGGGCGGAGGGACACGGTCACTCCCGGGTGACACCGTTCGAGGGACCGTTCGAGGAGCCGTTCGACCGCGGGCCGGTACGTGTGTGCCAGCGGGTCACCCGGCCGTGACGGCCCCCTCCGGGCACGCGGAGGAGGCGCCGGTCCCGGCCCGGCGCCTCCTCCCGTCCGCCGCCGCGCGGCCGTGGGCTACTGCTTCGGCATCAGGACGGTGTCGACGATGTAGACGGTGGCGTTGGCGGTGGGGACGTTGCCGCAGACCACGCTGGAGGCGCCGTTGACCTTGTACGACTCGTCCGAGCCCGCGGTCGTCAGGGTGCCCTTCTCCAGGGTCGGGTAGGTGCCGGACTCCAGCTGCTTCGGCGCCAGCTTCTGGCCGACCACGTGGTACGTGAGGATCTTGGTGAGGGTGGCCTTGTCGGCGAGGACCTTGTCCAGGTCGGCCTTCGGGATCTTGGCGAAGGCGTCGTTGGTGGGCGCGAAGACGGTGATGTCCTTGGCGTTGTTCAGGGTGTCGACGAGCCCGGCCTTCTTCACGGCGGTGACCAGGGTGGACAGGGCGGGGTTGTTCGAGGCGGCGGTGGCGACCGGGTCCTTGGCCATGCCGTCGAAGCTGCCCGCGCCGTCCTTAGGCACGGAGGCGCAGGCGGGGCCGAACGGGCCGTCGGCGGCCGGGGTGGAGGCCGCCGCGGAGGCGCTGGACGCGGTGTCGGAGCCCGCGGCGCTGTCCTTCTTGTCCTTGTCGTTGCCGCCGCAGCCGGTGAGCAGGACGGGCAGCAGGGCGGTGGCGGCGAGGGCGGTGGCGACACGGGTGGTGCGGGCGGCGAACATCGCGGACAACTCCTGTGAGTCGGGGGTGCGTACGGCGGTTGCCGTCGAGCCGCCCGCCCTGGCACCGGTGGCCGGTGCCGCGCGGGCTGCTCACGCCTGACATTCGGAGCCGGTGCGCGAGGGGTTTGGGGGATCACCCGATCGGGTCAGTCCCGGACGTGCGTGCGGGCACGCGGCAGGGCCGCCCGGGCCTGGTGGGGGCAGGTCCGGGCGGCCCTGGATCAAGGGGTCACCGGGCGGCGGTCAGGTCTGGCCGTTCTTGGCGATCAGCGCGTGGAAGCCCTGGTGCAGGTAGTCGCCGTACTTCACCGGCGGGTTCAGCTCCCCGTCGGGCGTGCCGTCGGGCGCGAACGGCTCCAGGACGCTGTCGTGCCCGGCGTGCAGGAAGAACGGCAGGGACAGCCGCTCGGCGTTGACGAACTTCACCCGGTGGTTGGGCGCGGGGAAGTAGTCGTTGGTGAGGTAGGCCAGGAAGGTGCCGCAGTTCACCAGGAAGTCGTCGCCCGACGTCGGCAGGTCGCGCCAGCCGTCCACGGTCTCCACCTGGAGGTTCTGCACCTCGGTCTGGAAGAGCACGGTGATCATCGAGACGTCGAGGTGGTCCTGGAAGCTCAGCAGCGTGCCGTCGGGGCCGGTCTTCACCGGCGGGTACTCCTCCAGGTACGGGTAGCGGATCAGGGACACCGCCGAGAGGGTGTCGGCCGCGCTGACCTCCCGCTCGAAGAAGTCCTCCGGCTTGCCCAGCGCCAGGGCCATGCCCCGCAGGAGCGCCTTGGACAGGTCGAAGACCTCCCAGAAGTAGCGCTCGCAGAAGTCGCGGAAGCGGGCGTGCCGGGCCGGGTCGGGCCAGTCGTTGACCTCGTGCAGCGGCGTCCCGGCCCTGATGTGCCGGTGCCCGTCGTCGAAGGAGGGGTTGAGGTAGCAGAAGGACTCCACGGCCTTCTCGCCCGGGCGGGCCATGTAGTAGCCGTTGCGGACGTGGTCGTTGGCCGGGTTGTAGGCGTGGATCGCCAGGTCGTGCTTCTCCTGGTCGGTCATCTCCCGGTGGAACTCGTTGACCACGTCCTGCAGCAGCCGGACGTCCAGGCCGTGGTGCGAGGCGTAGAAGAACCCCGAGCCCCGGCAGGCCTTGTTGATCTCCTGCGCGACGCGCAGCTTCTGGTCCGCGTCGTCGCCCAGGAGCGGCGAGACGTCGATCGTCGGAACCTCGGCCGACGGCATCTTGACTGGCATCAGACCCTCCACGGGCTGCGCGCCCCGCGGCCGCGCGGGCGCGGCTGCGGACGCTGGTGACTGGTGACGGGGCGGGGCCCGTCGTCGGGCTGGGGACGACGGGCGCCGGCCGGTGGCGGAGGCGTACGGCTCACCGCTGCTCCGCCCGCAGCGGCTCGCGGATGCGGGCGCCCATCTCGGCGACCAGGGCGTCGTTGCGCACCCACGAGTGGTGGGTCTCGCCGCGCAGCCGCCGCACCTCTATGGACTCGGCCGGCAGGAGCGTGTCCAGGCCGTTGTAGGGCGAGCGCAGGTAGTGGGCGAAGACCCGTTCCTGGACGGCGTCGCGGACGATCTCGTTGGGCTCGTCCGCCTTGAACAGCACCAGGTTGCGCACGTCCTTGGCGACCCGCTCCAGGTCCGCCGCCTCGGGCACGTAGTGGTAGTTGATCGGGTCCAGGACGTCCTCCGTTCCGGGCAGGCCGGCCGCTTCGACGGCCCAGCGCACGTTGAAGTACGGGTCGATGAGGAACAGGTCCTCCACCCGCTCCCCGGCGCGGGCCAGGCGCAGCGCCACCTCCAGGGAGAGCACGCCGCCGAAGCTCCAGCCGAGCAGGCTGTACGGACCGCTGGGGCGCAGCCGCACGATGTGCTCCAGGTAGTACTCGCCCAGCGCCTCGAAGGACTCCATCGGGGCGTGCAGGTGGACGTTGTTGAACAGGACGAGCCGGTAGCCGGGCAGCCGCTGGGCGAGGTTGCTGAGGTAGCTCTCGGCGCCGCCCTCGCCGGGCGGGAAGACGAACAGCGTCGGCTCGCACTCCTCGTTGGCGAGCAGGTACGGCTCGAACTCCTCCTGCGCCGGGCGCCCGCCGCCCGCGGCGCGGACCGCGCCGCCGGTGCTGCCGCGCGCGACGGCCGCGGTGTGGGCGGTCAACCGCTCGGTCCACAGGCGTAGTTCGTCGGTGAAGCGGCGGGTGGTGTCCTCGCCGAGGCGGCTGTCGACGTCGGCGACCAGGCGGCCGGAGGCGCAGCGCACGGTCACGTCGAGGCCGAACTGGTCGGCGCCCCGGTTGCGCGGGGAGATCCGGGCGCCGGACATGGCGGAGTCGAGCCGCCAGCCGTCCCCGGCGTCGCCGGTGTCGGAGACCCGGCCCAGGTAGTTGAAGCTGACCGGGGGCAGGGGTGCGCGGGCGCTTCCGTACCGGCCGAACAGGGCTCCGTAGCCGATGCCGTGGTGCGGGACCCGGCGGGCGGCCTCCTTGACGGCCAGCACGCTGGCCCCGAGGTCCTGGTCGTCCACCTCGACGCCGAGCGGGTGCATGGTGGTGAACCAGCCGACGGTGTCCCGCACGTCGGGGGCGCCGTCGAAGCGCTCGCGGCCGTGGCCCTCCACCGTCACGTGGTGGACGGAGCGTCCGGTGACCGCGCGCAGGGCGAGGCCGGTGGCGGTGAGGAGGAGGTCGTTCATGGTGGTGTCGTACGCCCAGTGGCACTCGGTGAGCAGGGTGCGGGTGAGGTCCTCGTCGAGGGTGAACCCGGCGCGGTGGGTGGCCGCGCCCTGGCGGGCGATCAGTTCCATGGGCGGGTGTCCGGCGAGGTCCCGGGCGGTGGCCTCCCACAGGCGGCGCTCGTCCTCGTCGGGGGCGTAGCGGCGCAGCGCCTCGCCCCACTGGCGGTAGCTGCTGGTCTTCTCCTCCAGCTCGCCGCCGTGGTAGAGGATCTCCAGGTCCTGGGCCAGGACGTGCCAGCTGACGGTGTCGACGGCCAGGTGGTGCACGGCGAACCAGACGCGGTCGCTGCCGTCGGGGTAGCCGTGCAGGTGGGCCACGGCGTGGACGGGGCCGTGCGCCAGGTCGAAGCCGCTCTGCCAGTCGCCGAGCTGGCGTTCGATCTCGTCCTCGGCCAGGCCCCGTACGTCGAGGGTGCGCACGGTGGTGTCAAGCGGCCCTCCGTCGTAGCGCTGGGTGACCGGGCCGGGGCCTTCGAGCCCGTCGTAGCGCAGGGCGAAGGCGTCGTGGTGGCCGACCAGCCGGGCCACGGCCGCGCGCAGCCGCCCGGGGTCGAGTGCGGGGGTGCGTACCGCGAAGGCGTGGTTCCACCAGGACCGGTCGGCGAGCGGCTTGGCGAGGAACCACTCCTGGACCGGCAGCAGCGGTACGGCTCCGGTGAGCCGGCCCTGCTCGGCGGGCTCGCCGTCGGTCCCCGCGGCGGGTTCGCCCGCGGGCCGGGACAGGACGTGCTCGACCAGGCCGCGCACGGTCGGGTGGTCGAAGACGTCCTTGACGCTGACCCGACGGCCCAGCTCGCGCTGGATCTGCCCGGCCAGGTGCAGGGCGCTGATGCTGTCGCCGCCGCAGCGGAAGAAGTCGTCGTCGACGCCGACGTGCCCGCCGGGCAGCCGGTCGCCCCACAGCTGGCACAGGCGTGCCTCGGTGCGGCTGCGCGGGGCGGCGTACGCGGCCCGGCGGGCGGCGGTGCCGGCCCGCGGCAGGGCCTTGGTGTCGAGCTTGCCGTTGATGGTCATGGGCAGGGCGCCGTCGACCCGGACGAGGAGCGAGGGGACCATGCTGGGCATGAGCCGGGCGCGCAGCAGCGCGAAGGCGGCGTCCTCGTCGACGCGGGCCCCGGGCTCGGGGACGTAGTAGCCGACCAGGCGCCTGGTGTCGGGCGCGTGCTCGTCGGGGGCGGCGAGGACGGCGCACTCGCGCACGCCGGGGCAGCCGGCCAGGACGGCCTCGACCTCGCCGGGCTCGACGCGCAGGCCGTGGATCTTGACCTGGCCGTCGTTGCGTCCGACGTACTGGATGCCGCCGTCGCGGGTGCGGCGCACCAGGTCGCCGGTGCGGTAGAGCCGTCCGTCCTGCCCGGGGGCGGCGAACGGGTCCGGTACGAAGCGTTCGGCGGTCAGTTCGTCGCGGCCCAGGTAGCCGTCGGTGACGCAGTCGCCGGCGACGCAGAGCTCGCCGACGGCGCCCTCGGGCAGCAGGCGGCCCGCCTCGTCCAGGACGTACAGGCGCGAGTTGCCGAGCGGGCCGCCGAAGGTGTTGCGGTAGGGGTCGCCGGGGGCGAAGCGGTGGCCGGTGTTGTAGACGGCCGTCTCGGTGGTGCCGTACGCGTTGTACAGGACGCCCGGGTAGGCGGCGCGGATCGTGTCGAAGTGCCGTTCGTGGAAGGCCTCCCCGGCCACCAGGACGCAGTGCAGGCCGGGCAGCCGGGCCAGGTCGAACTGGGTGATCTGGGTGGGGGTGCCGCTGAGGTAGGTGAGGCCGTTGGACTCGGCCCAGGGGTAGAAGGAGTCGTCCTGGGCGGGCGACTGCGGCGGGATGAGCAGGGTGTGTCCGGCGAGTACGGACAGGGCGAGCTGTTCGACGGAGAAGTCGAAGACGTAGTTGGCGAGGAACAGCACGCCGTGGCGGGCCCGTTCGGGTGCGGGGAAGTAGCGTCCGGCGAGTTCCGCGCGGAAGCTGTCGACCGCGCGGTGCGGGACGAGGACGGCCTTGGGGCGGCCGGTGGTGCCGGAGGTGTAGATGGCGTACGCGAGGTCGTCGGGGGTGGCCCGCGCGTCCGGGTCCTCGGCGGAGCGGTAGCCCATGGGGAGGCGTTCGGCGTCGACGACCGGGCAGTCGGCCAGGGCGGTCAGGCGACCGGCGTGCGCGGTTCCGGTGACCACCAGGCGGGCCCGGGTGTCCCGGAGCATGAAGGCGATCCGGTCCTCGGGGTAGCCGGGGTCGATCGGCACGTAGGCCGCGCCCGCCTTCCACACCGCCAGGATCGCCACCACCGTCGCCTCGCTCCGGTCGAGCACGAGCGCCACCAGGTCGCCGGGGCGCAGCCGCCCCACCGAACGCAGGTGGTGGGCGAGCTGGTTGGCGCGTTCGTTGAGCTGACGGTACGTGAGGGTGGTCTCGCCGCACACCACCGCGACCTCGCCGGGGGTGCGCGCGGCGCACTCCTCGAAGACCGCGTGCAGCGTGCGCGCCGGGGCGGCCGTCCGGTCGTCGCTCCCCACGGCGGTCGCGACGGCGAGCAGGGCCGCCTCGCCCGCCGGGTCGAGCCGGCCGACCGCGGCCAGCCGGGTCGCTCCCCCGGCCGGGGCGAGGCGGGCGAACTCGGCGAGGACGTGCCGGTAGGTGGCGGCGAACCCGGCCACGCTCGCGTCGTCGAAGAGGGCGGCGGCGAAGGTCAGGTTGCCCGCGAGGCCGCCGTCGCGCTCGGTCAGGGTCGCCGAGAGGTCGAACTTGGTGGCGGTCCTGCCCTGGGCGTCCGGCTGGTACGGGACCAGGTCGGCGCCCTGCGGCGCGCCGTCGCCCAGGTCGCGGTCGGTGACGTTCTGCAGGGTGAAGTTGATCTGCAGGACCGGGTGGCGGCTGGGGTCCTTCTCCACGTCCAGTTCCTTGACCAGCTGCTCGAACGGCAGCTCGCCGTGGACCTGGGCGGCGACGACCCGCTCGCCCACCGCGCGCACGTGGTCCAGGAGGGTGGCGTCCTGGTCGACGCCGACGCGCAGCGCGAGCAGGTTGGCGAAGAAGCCGACGGTGCGGTCGAACTCGGGGCGGGCCCGGTTGGCCGACGGGGTGCCGACGACGAAGTCGTCCTGGCCGGTGTAGGCGTGCAGGACCAGCGCCCAGGCGCCCAGCAGGACGCTGTACAGGCTGACCCGGGCGTCCCTGGCGAGCTCGCGCAGCCCGTCGGTGGTGGCCGCGTCGACGGCGAACTCCAGCTCGCGGCCCCGGTAGTCGAAGCGGGCCGGGCGCGGCCGGTCCAGGGGCAGCCGCACGGTCTCGAACCCGGCGAGGGCGCCGCGCCAGTAGCCGGTCAGGTCCTCCAGGCGGCGCCCGGTGAGGTACCGGCGCTGCCAGGCGGCGAAGTCGGCGTAGTCGCCGCCGGCCCGGCCGAGGGCGGTCGCGGGCGCGCCGCCGAGCAGCGCGGACAGCTCCTGGCGCAGCAGGTTCCAGGACCAGCCGTCGCAGCAGGTGTGGTGCAGCACCAGGCTCAGGTACGCCTGCCCGGGCTCGTCCTCGCGGGTGAACAGGTCCGCCTGGAGCGGGAGTTCCTCGTCGAGGCGGAAGACGTGCTCGGAGCGGGCGACCAGCGCCCGGTCGAGCGCGGCGGCGCCGTCGACGGTGTGGCGGGCGAGCGTGAAGCGGGCGGCGGCCTCGTCCCCGGGCAGGACCAGCGGGCGCCGGGTGCCGTCGGCGTCCCGGCGCAGCAGGGTGCGCAGGGCCGGGTGGCGGCGCAGCAGGGCCTCCAGGGCGGCGGCCACCGCGTCGGGGGCGGCGGTCAGGCGCAGCGCGAAGGGGATGTTGTAGGCCCAGGTGCCGCCCTCGAACTCGTCGATGAACAGCAGGCGTTCCTGGGCCAGGGAGACCTGGGGGGCGCCGGTGGCGGCGCGGACGGCGGCCGGGTCGCGGTCGTCGTCGGCGCGGCCCGCGGCCTCCTGGATGTGGCGGGCCTGGGCGCCGAGCGTGGTGTGCCGCAGGACGGTGGCGACGCCGAGGCCGCTCCCGAAGCCGGTGGTGATGGCCTGGGCGAGGGCCATGGCGCGGATGCTGTCGCCGCCCAGGGCGAAGAAGTCGTCGTGGACGCCGACCCGGTCGGGCGCCACGCCGAGGACGGCGGACCAGATGCCGCAGAGCTTGACCTCGACGTCGGTGGCGGGAGCGGCGTACTCGGTGGACTCGCCCGCCCCGAAGTCGGTCTCGGGCAGCCGTTTGACGTCGAGCTTGCCGCTGGGCGTGACGGGGATGTCGGTGATGCGCAGGACCCGGGCGGGCACGATGGCCTCGGGCAGCTTGCCGCGCATCCACTGCTTGACGGCCGTCTCGTCGTGTTCGTCGGCGCTGACGTAGAAGCCGACGAGGTACTTCTGCCGGGCGGTGGACGCGGACGGCTCGTGCTCGCGGGCGATCACCAGGGAGCGGGTGATGCCGGGGTAGGAGGAGAGCGCGGCCTCGACCTCGCCGAGCTCCACGCGCTGGCCGCGGATCTTGACCTGGAGGTCGGTGCGGCCCAGGCACTCCAGCTCGCCGCCGGGCAGCCAGCGCACCAGGTCGCCGGTCTTGTACATGCGCCCGTTGAGCCCGGCCGCGGCTTCCGCGGGCGTGCGGAAGGGGTTGTCGACGAAGCGGTCGGCGGTCAGCTCGTCGCGGTTGAGGTAGCCGCGGGCGACGCCGACGCCGCCGATGTACAGCTCGCCCATGCCGCCGACGGGGACCCGCTTGTGCTGCTTGTTGAGCACGTAGCAGGCGGTGTTGGCGACGGGGTGGCCGATGCTCTTGGTGGCGCGCCGCTCGCCGGGCTCGTACGGCCGCTTGTGGCTGGTGATGGAGATCTCGGTGGGGCCGTAGCCGTTGATGATGGTGCGGCCGAAGGTGGAGCGGATCTTGTCGAAGACCGGTTCGGTGAAGTCCTCGCCGATGGCGTCGACGCGGGTGAGCGAGGTGGTGGTGGAGTAGTCGTACAGGGAGAGCACCGAGGGCGTGCCGGAGAGGTACGTGACCTGCTCGTCGTTCATGTACCGGTACAGGCGCTCGGTGTCGGTGCGCATGGTGTCGTCCAGGACCACCAGCTTCTGGCCGTTGAGCAGCGCGTCGGTCATCTGCTCGTAGAAGTGGTCGAAGACGTAGTTGGAGAAGGACAGCAGCGCCTCCTGGCGGCGCTCCTTCTCCAGGCCGAACAGGCGGCGCATGGAGATCTGGAGGTTGACGACGCCCTGGTGCTCGACGAGGACGGCCTTGGGCCGGCCGGTGGTGCCCGAGGTGTAGATCGCGTACGCCAGGTCGGTGCTGGTGACGTCGGTGACCGGGTCGTGGGCGGGGCCGGTGTCGAGGTCCAGGCTCTCGATGCCGAGGACGGGCAGGTCGGCGAGGGCGGAGAGGCGCCCGGTGTGGGCGTCGTTGGTGAGGACCAGGCGGGCGCTGGTGTCCTGCCACATGAAGGCGATGCGGTCGTCAGGGTAGGCCGGGTCGATGGGCACGTGGGCGGCGCCGGTCTTCCACACCGCGAGGATCGCGGTGATCATCAGTTCGCTCTTGTCGGTGACCAGGGCGACCAGGTCGTTCGGGCGCAGTTCGGCGGTGTCGCGCAGGTGGTGGGCGAGGCGGTTGGCGCGCTCGTTGAGCTCGCGGTAGGTGAGCCTGCGGTCGCGGTAGACGACGGCGGTGGCGTCGGGGAAGGCCGCGGCCATCTCCTCGAAGATCCCGTGCAGGGTCTTGTGGCCGGGGTAGGGCGCCTCGGTGCGGTTCCACACCTCGAAGTGGCGCAGGGTGGGCTCGGAGACGTACTCCAGCGCGGCCACCGGCTGTGCGGGGTCGGCGGCGACCTGGGCGAAGAGGGTGCGGGTGGTCTCCAGGAGGGTGGCGATCGTGGCGTCCTCGAAGAGCTCGCCCGCGTACCAGAGGGTGACCGTGAGCTCCTCGCCCTCCTCGCGGGCGACCACGGCGAGCGGGTGGTCGACCTTGTCGGAGTCGTAGCCCTTCTCGAAGCGCAGGTGCTCGTCGTGGGCCAGTTCCTCGGCCTCGGCGAGGAGTTCGGGGTAGTTCTCCAGGACCAGCAGGGTGTCGGAGAGGCGGCGCTTCATGCCGCCGGTCTGGAGCCGGCCGAGCTCGACGACGGCCTTGCTGTTCATGGTGTTCACGGCGCTCTGCACGTCGCCGAGGGCGTCGGCGACCGTGCGGGCGTTCTGCCGCTCGTGGTCGACGACGAGCGGCAGGGTGTTGATGAACAGGCCGACGGACTTCTCGATGCCGTCCACGGGCAGGTGGCGGCCGGAGACGATGGTGCCGACGACCGTGGTGTCGCCGCCGCCCATGGCGTAGAGGACCTTGTGCCAGACGAACTGCAGCACCGAGTGCAGGGTGACCGAGTGTCGTGCGCACAACTCCTTGAGCCGGGCCGTCTGTTCGGCGCCCAGGCGCAGGGTGCGGGTGCGGTGCTCGCGGACCTCGTCGTAGTCGCTGAGGTCGACCTGGTAGCGGATGTCCTCCTTGACCAGGCCGCCGAAGTCGCCGCGCTCCTCGATCCGGGCGATCTGGTCGGTCCAGTACTCCACGTGGTCGTCGCGGTGGGCCTCCCAGTGCCGCTGGGCGGCCGCGTAGGCGCCGTCGACGACGGTGGGGACCTCCTCGCCGCGCACCAGGGCGAGGTAGGCGCGGTGCACCTCGTCGTGCAGGACGGGGAAGCTCCAGCCGTCCAGGATCAGGTGGTGGCAGCTGAAGATCAGCGCGTACAGGTCCTCGCGCTGCTTGACCAGGTAGACGCGGAACAGCCGCCCGGTGGCGGGCTCGTAGGGCTCGGTGCGGTCGCGGCGCTGGAGCTCGCGCAGCCGGGCCTCCTGCTCCTCGGGGTCGGTGACGGGGCTGAGGTCGACGTAGCGCCAGTCGAAGGGCTTGTCGTCGTGGTCGATGATCTGGAGCGGCTCCTCGGCCCACTCGAAGCGCAGCCGCAGCGCCGGGTAGCTCCGCTGGGCGTGCTGCCACGCCTCCTTCATCAGCCCGGGGCGCAGGGCGCAGCGGTAGCGGTGCACGGACTGCATGACGTACGCGTCGTCGCCGGTGCGGGCCTTGAGCGCGTGGTAGAGCAGGCCCTGCTGGAGGCCGTTGGCCCGCAGCCGTACGGACTCGCCCTCGGCCGTCGGCACGGGCCCGGCGGCCCCGGGTGCGGGGGCGGGCTCGCGGCGGCGCTCGGCCAGGTGGGCGGCGAGCGCCCCGAGGGTGCGCAGGGCGAAGACGTCCTCGACGCCGATCTCGACGCCGAGTTCGCGGCGGACGCGGGCGATCAGCAGGATGCTGGAGATGCTCTGGCCGCCGAGCCGGAAGAAGTCGTCGCCGTCGCCGATGCGGGCGGCGGGCAGGCCGAGCACGGTGGCCCAGATCGCGCGCAGCGCGTCCAGGTCGCCGCCGCCCGCGCCCGGGGAGGAGGGGGCCGCGGGCGCGGGCGGGGCGACGTCCACGGGCGGCAGGGCGCGCCAGTCGACCTTGCCGTTGACGTTCACCGGGATCGTGTCGAGCCGGACCATGCGCGCGGGCACCATGATCCGGATGAGCCGGTCCTCCAGGAAGGAGATCAGCCGCTCCTCGGTGACCTCGGCGCCGGGGTCGGCGAGGTAGTAGCCGACCAGGTGGCGGTCGGTGGCGCCGCCGGCTCCCTCGCGGGCGATGACGACGCACTTGCGCACCCCGGGGTACTCGGTGGCCTGGGCCTCGATCTCGCCGGGCTCGACGCGGACCCCGTTGAGCTTCAGCTGGAAGTCGCTGCGGCCCATGAACTCGACCTCGCCGGAGGGCAGGACGCGGGCGAGGTCGCCGGTGCGGTAGATGCGGGCGTTCTCGCCGGAGCGCCGCTCGCCGTCGGTGCGGAAGGGGTTGTCGGTGAACCGCTCGGCGGTCAGGTCGTCGCGGTTGAGGTAGCCGGGGGCGACGCCGCGCCCGCCGATGTAGAGCTCGCCGATCGCGCCGACGGGCAGCTGCTTGAGGTCCTGGCTGAGCACGTACCACTTCACGTTGCGCACGGGGCGGCCGATGCTGCGGTCGCGGCGCTCGGTGACGCCGGGGGCGAACTCCTTGACGGCGGTGACGAACGCGGCCTCGCTGAAGGCGTACTCGTTGACGATCCGGCCGCCGAAGCGCTCGCGCAGCCCGCGCAGCCCGGCCGGGGTCAGCTCCTCGCCGACGAGCAGCAGCCGCTTGAGGGCGGTGCAGCGGCGCAGGTCGAAGTGCTGCAGGACCGAGCCGGTGCCGTTGAGGTAGGTGACGCCGTGCCGCTCGATGTACGCGGGGAAGCGGTCCGGGTCGAGCCGTACCTCTTCCGGGATGATCACCAGGGTCTGCTCGTTGACCAGCGCGATCAGCGTCTGGCGCAGATGGGGCTCGAAGACGTAGCTGGCGAAGAGGGCGACCCGCTCGGTGCCCGGGGTGCGCATGTCGTAGCGCTCGGACAGGTCGGTGATGCTGTTGACCACGCTGTCGTGGTACTTGGGCACGCCCTTGGGCACACCGGTGGTGCCGGAGGTGTACGTGAGGTAGGCGAGGTCGCCCGGGGACAGGTCGAGGCCGAGGTCCCCGCGCGGCCCGTCGCCCGCGACCGCGTCCTCGACGGCGATCAGCCGCACCCCGGCGTGCTCCGCCCCGAGGACCTCGCGCAGCCGCTCCACGTGGTGGCGGTTGGTCACGATGAAGCGCAGCCCGGTGTCGCCGACGGCGAAGCGGACCCGCTCGGCCGGGTAGGCCGGGTCGATCGGCACGTAGGCCGCGCCGGCCTTCCAGATGCCGAGGGTCGCGCAGACGCCCAGGTCGCTCTTGTCCAGGTAGAGCCCGATCAGGTCCTGGTGCCGCACGCCCGCGCCGCGCAGGTGGTGGCCGACGGCGTTGCCGCGCGCGTCGACCTCGCGGTAGGTCAGGCTGAGGTCGCCGAAGACCACGGCCTCCCGGTCCGGCGCGCGCCGCGCCACGTCCGCCACCAGCTCGTCCAGGCGCTTGTCGCGCGGGAACTCCCCGTCGGTGGCGTTCCACTCCGCCAGCCGCGCGCGCTGCTCCTCGGAGACCAGGTCGATCTCGGCGACGGTCCGCCCGGGGTGCCGGGTGAACTGGCCGAGCACCTCGCGCAGCACGTCGAGGACGCCCTCGATCGTGCGGTCCTCGAAGAGCTCGTCGGCGTACGCCAGCGTCCAGCTGACGCACTCCTCGCCGGGGAGGTCCCGCACCACCAGGGCCAGCGGCGTCGGCGCCAGCTCGGCGAGCGCGATCTCCCGGTCGGCGAGGACCAGGTGGACGTCGAACAGGCCGCGCGTCAGGGCCTCGTCGGCGCCCACGTACGCGGAGTCCTGGCGGACCGCCGCGTCCAGTTCGCGTACCGCCTCCAGGCAGCTGAGCCCTGCCTGCGCGGCGTGGTCGACGACGAACGGGAGCACGCGGGCGCGGCGCGGTCCTGCGACGCCGGTGGCGTCGACGAGCGCGGCGACCGTGCTGGTGCCGTGGCCGTAGGCGCGGATCACGGCGTGCAGGGCGGCGACCGCGTACGCGGCGGGCGACACGCCCTCGTGCGCGCCCAGCGCCTCCTCCAGGGCGGCGTGGTCCGCTCCGGCGACGCGCAGTTCCCGGCTCCTGGTGACGCGGGTGCTCGGGTCGTCGTCGCGGACCGCGACCTTGTTGCGCCACTCGTCCTTGAGCAGCATTTCCAGATCGCAGCGCTCGCTCGACACGCCCTCGATCCGGGCGAACCAGTCAGCGGCGGTCACCGGGTGACGTGCAGGCTTCATTCGTGGGCTCTCCGTCGTGCGGGGTGAGTGCGAAACCCCGCGGCGGCCGGTGGCCGCCGCAGGACCGCCGGGTGGGCGGACTTGCCGTGGCTCGGAGCGCGTGCCGCCTCAGGAGGCGGGGGTGAGGCTGCGTCCGAGCGCGTCCAGCGCTTCGTCGATCTCGCTCTCGGTGATGGTCAGCGCCGGCCGGAAGCGCACGCTGCGCTCCCCGCAGGGCAGGCCGATCACCCGGTGCTCGCGGTACATGCGGCGCAGCACCTCGTCGCGGCGCGCGCCGTCGGGCAGGTCGACCGCGCACATCAGGCCGCGGCCGCGCGGGTTGGTGACCACGCCGGGGTGCCGGGTGGCGAGCGCCTCCAGGCCGTCCAGGAAGTACTTGCCGCGCTGCACGACCGTGTCGAACAGGCCGGTGCGCTCGACCTCCTCCAGGATCCGGGTGGCCCGCACCATGTCGGTGAGGCTGCCGCCCCAGGTGGAGCTGATCCGGGAGGAGACGGTGAAGACGTTGTCGGCCACCTCGGAGATCCGGCCGCCGCCCATCACTCCGCACACCTGGGTCTTCTTGCCGAAGGCGACCAGGTCGGGGCTGAGGCCGAGCTGCTGGTAGGCCCACGGGGTGCCCGTGATGCCGCAGCCGCTCTGCACCTCGTCCAGGACGAACAGCGCGTCGTTGTCGTGGCACAGCCGCTGCATCGCCTGGAGGAACTCGGCGCTGAGGTGGTTGTCGCCGCCCTCGCCCTGGATGGTCTCCGCGACGAAGCAGGCGATCTTCCCGTCCGCGGTGCGGAACGCCTCCTCGGCGGCGGCCAGCGCGCGCCGCTCGGCGGCCTCGTTCTCCCGGGCGTGCTCGGTGAGCGGGTGGCGCAGGGCGGGCGAGGGGATGCGCGGCCAGCCGAGCTTGGGGAAGCCGCGGGTCTTGGCGGGCTCGGTGTTGGTCAGGGACAGCGTGTAGCCGCTGCGGCCGTGGAAGGACCGCTCCAGGTGCAGCACCCGCAGTTCGTCGACGCCCGTCTCGTCGAGGCCCAGCTTCTGGGCCTTCCAGTCGAAGGCGGCCTTCAGCGCGTTCTCGACGGCGAGCGCTCCGCCGTCGACGAAGAAGAGGTACGGCAGCCGGGGGTCGCCGAGGACCCGGGTGAAGGTCGCCACGAAGTGGGCGTACTCCACGGTGTAGAAGTCGGGGTTGGACGGCTTGTTGAGGGCGGTCGCGCCGAGCGCGGCCACGAACTCCCGGTCCTCCGCCAGCGCCGGCGGATTCACCCCGAGGGGGGCCGAGGCGAAGAACGAGTAGAGGTCGAGGTAGGAGTCGCCCGTGGCGGCGTCGACGAGGCGGGTTCCTGAGCTGGCGGCGAGGTCGAGGACGAAGTCGTAGCCGTCCACGAGCATGTGGCGTTCCAGGGTGGGGTGCACCTCGTGCACAGCGGGGGGCGCCGGGTGCGGAGCATCGAGGGTGCGGATGCCGGGACGGAGTTCTGCTTTCTCAGCCACGTTCGGAAACTCCCGTAGGGCAGACGGAATTCACGGTGTGCGGGCTCTGGCTCACTCGGTGGGGGGCGGAATTCCGGGATTTGGATTTTCGGCCTCATCATGCTAACCGGCTGGCCTCTTGCGCCTCTCTTTTGCCTCTCTCCGGCATCTCTTCGCGCATTTTCGCTCAACGCCCCTGTCACCTGCGGGAATTGCACTCTTGTAGATCCGGCATTCGCTGCTAGGCTGCTTGCGTCGATGCTTCCCGTCGCCCTGGGTGACGGGTTCCCAATTCTTGGTTCTTCCTCACCGAATGCGCGGGAGACACACGACATGGCCGTTGCCGACTGGGCGGAAGCCCGCGGCCGCATGCTGCTCGACCCGGCCGCCGTCAACCTCAACACCGGCTCCGGCGGGCCGCTGCCGCGCGGCACGTTCGACCGCATCACCGACCTGCGGGCCCATCTGGCCGCCGCGCCGATGGACTTCCTGCTGCGCGAGGTGCCGCCGCTGCTGTGGAAGGCGCGCGAGAGCCTGGCCGGACTGCTCGGCGCCGACCCGCACCGGCTGCTGCTGTGCGCGAACGTGACCGGTGCGGTCAACCTGGTCGCCTCGTCGCTGGAGTTGGCGGCGCCCGGCGAGATCCTGCTGACCGACCACGAGTACCCGCCGATGCGCTGGTGCTGGGAGCGGATGGCGCGCCGGCTCGGCCTGCGGGTACGGGAGTTCGCGCTGCCCGAGGCGCCGTCGGGTCCCGAGGAGGTGGTGGCCGCTGCCGTCGCCGCGATGGGCCCGGACACCCGGCTCTTCGGCTTCAGCCACGTGCTGGCCAGCACCGGGATGGTGCTGCCCGCGCGGGACTTGTGCGCGGCGGCCAGGGAGCGGGGCGTGCTCACGGTGGTCGACGGCGCCCACGCGCCGGGCTTCCTGGACCTCGACCTCGCCTCGGTCCCGTACGACTTCTACGCGGGCTCGGGGCACAAGTGGCTGCTCGCCCCGACCGGTGTCGGCTTCCTGCACGTCGCCGAGGACCGGCTGGCCGGCCTGGAGCCGCTGCAGGTCAGCTGGGCGTACGAACCCCCGCCGGACAGCCCGCCCGACGAGCGGGACCGGTTCGGCTCCACGCCGCGCCTGCGCCGCCTGGAGTGCGAGGGCACCAGGGACATCTGCCCCTGGCTGGCGATGCCCGAATCGATCGACTTCCAGGACCGGTTGGGCACCCGGGCGATCCGGGAGCGGCGCGCCGGGCTCGCCGGGCGGCTGCGCGAGCTGCTCACCGGGGAGCTCGGCCTCGACGCGGTCACGCCGGCTTCCCCCGCCCTGTCCGGCGCCATGGTGGCCTTCCGGCCACCGCGCGGCGCCGGGGCCGGGCGGCTGAAGCAGGAGCTGTGGGAGCGCCACCGGATCGAGGTGGCGGTGAGCGAGCGGCCCGACGGGGCGCTGCTGCGGGTCTCGGTGAACTTCTACAACACCGGGGCGGAGATACGGATCCTGGCGGACGCGCTCGGGGAACTGCTCCCCCGCTGAGGCCGGTCACGAAAGGACGAGGAACCTCATGGACCACACCACGGACACCACGGTGCCGACCTTCGACCTCGCCGACCTCCAGGAGGGCCGGAACCGCGACGCGTTCCGCGCCTGCCTGGCGGAGAAGGGCGTCTTCTACCTCACCGGCAGCAGCCTGACCGAGTCCGACCTGAAGTCGGCCAAGGACGTCGCGGTCGACTTCTTCGAGCACGGCACCCCGGAGCAGAAGCGCTCGGTCACCTCGCAGGTGCCCACCCAGCGGCGCGGCTTCACCGGCCTGGAGTCGGAGAGCACGGCCTCGATCACCAACACCGGTTCGTACACCGACTATTCGATGTGCTACTCGATGGGCCTCGCGGACAACGTCTTCCCCACCGAGGACTTCCGGCAGACGTGGACGCAGTACTTCGGCCGGATGTACGACGCCTCCCGCGAGGTCGCCCGCCAGGTGCTGCTCGCCACCGGCACCGAGCCCGAGGGCGGGGTCGAGGCGTTCGTGGACTGCGACCCGCTGCTGCGCTTCCGCTACTTCCCCGAGGTCCCGGCGCACCGCAGCTCCGAGGAGGAGCCGCTGCGGATGGCGCCGCACTACGACCTGTCGTCGGTGACGCTGATCCAGCAGACCCCGTGCCCCAACGGGTTCGTGAGCCTCCAGGTCGAGGTCGGCGGCACCTTCGTGGACCTGCCGGCCAGGCCGGACTCGGTGCTGGTGTTCTGCGGCGCCATCGCCACCCTGGTCACCGGCGGCCTGGTCAAGGCGCCCCGGCACCACGTGGCGGCCCCGGGCCGGGAGCTGATCGAGGGCAGCGGCCGCACCTCCAGCGTGTTCTTCATGCGGCCGAACGCGGACTTCTCCTTCTCCGTGCCCCTGGCGAAGGAGTGCGGGTTCGACATCAGCCTGGACGGCGAGACCGCGACGTTCCAGGACTGGATCGGCGGGAACTACGTCAACATCCGTACGGAGAAGGCATCGTGAGCGATGAGGCGTTGACGCCCGCTCGGTGACGCCCGTTCAGTAGCACTCGCCCAGCAGCACCCGATCAGCAGCATTCGCCCAGCAGCACCCGTTCAGCAGCATTCGCTCAGCGACACCCGTTCCGCGACAGCCGTCCGGTGAAAGAGGGAAGAACGACCCGATGCTCGAATCAGTCAGCGCCACCGAGGAGATACGCACCAGGGCCGAGGCCGCGCTCGCGCGCTGCGGGGTGGTGCTCGCCGCCCACAAGGGCGACGCGCTCGCCGCCCGCACCCCGGTCACCGGCGACGCCCTGTTCGGCCTGCGCGTGGACGCGCCCGAGGACGTCGACCGGGCCGTGGAGGCCGCGCACACGGCGTTCCTGACCTGGCGCACCACGCCCGCCCCGGTGCGCGGCGCCCTGGTCAAGCGGCTCGGCGAGCTGCTGGCCGAGCACAAGCAGGACCTGGCGGACCTGGTGACCGTGGAGGCGGGCAAGATCCGCTCCGAGGCGCTCGGCGAAGTGCAGGAGATGATCGACATCTGCGACTTCGCGGTGGGCCTGTCCCGCCAGCTGTACGGGCGCACGATGCCCTCGGAGCGGCCCGGGCACCGGCTGATGGAGACCTGGCACCCGCTGGGCGTGGTCGGCGTGATCACCGCGTTCAACTTCCCCGTCGCGGTGTGGGCGTGGAACGCGGCGGTGGCCCTGGTGTGCGGCGACACCGTGGTGTGGAAGCCGTCCGAGCTGACCCCGCTCACCGCGCTGGCCTGCTCGGCGCTGCTCGACCGGGCCGCCGCCGACACCGGCTCGCCGGCGGGACTGAACCAGGTGGTGCTCGGCGCGGCGGGGATCGGCGAGCGGCTGGTGGACGCGGAGCGGGTGGCGCTGGTCAGCGCGACCGGCTCGACCCGGATGGGCCGGGCGGTGGGCCCCCGGGTGGCCGCCCGGTTCGGCCGCAGCCTGCTGGAGCTGGGCGGCAACAACGCGGCCGTGGTCGCCCCCAGCGCGGACCTGGACCTGGTGGTGAACGCGGCGGTGTTCGCGGCGGCCGGCACGGCCGGGCAGCGGTGCACCACGCTGCGGCGCCTGATCGTGCACGAGGACGTCGTGGACACGGTGGTGGAGCGGCTCGCGCGGGCGTACGAGCGGCTGCCGATCGGTGACCCGTTCGCCGAGGACACCCTGGTCGGGCCGCTGGTGGGCGAGGCGTCGTACGAGAAGATGCGCGCCGCGCTGGAGCGCGCCAGGGCCGAGGGCGGCACCGTCGTCACGGGTGGCGAGCGGGTCGGCGACGCGGCGGCGCCGGGCGCCTACTACGTACGGCCCGCGCTGGTGCGGATGCCCGCGCAGAGCCCGGTGGTGCGCGAGGAGACCTTCGCGCCGGTGCTGTACGTACTGTCCTACCGGGACCTGGACGAGGCCATCCGGCTGCAGAACGACGTGCCGCAGGGCCTGTCCGCCGGGATCTTCACCACCGACCAGGCCGAGGCCGAGCGCTTCCTGGCGGCCGACGGCGCGGACAGCGGCATCGTCAACGTCAACATCGGCACCTCGGGCGCGGAGATCGGCGGCGCGTTCGGCGGCGAGAAGGAGACCGGCGGCGGGCGCGAGTCGGGCTCTGACGCCTGGCGCGCGTACATGCGCCGGGCGACCAACACCGTCAACTACTCGGGCCGGGTCGCGCTGGCCCAGGGGGTGGACTTCTCGCAGTAGCGCGTACGTGACGTCAGGGGGCGGCCACCACGGGGGTGGCCGCCCCCTCGCGTGCGTCAGCGGGTGCGGGTAGCCGCCGGTTCAGCGCACGTCGGCCAAGGCCAGCCGGGCCGCCTCGGCGACCAAGGCCTCCTGGGGCCGGTCGTCGGCGCCGGGCCGGTCGCTCATCACGGCGAGCAGCAGGGGTGCGCCGCTGGGGGGCCAGAGCACGGCGACGTCGTTGGCGCGGCCGTACTTGCCGGTGCCGGTCTTGTTCGCCGCCCGCCAGCCCTTGGGCAGCGCGGCGCGGATGCGGCTCTCGCCGGTGGTGCTGGCGCGCATCCAGCCGTCGAGCAGGGCCCGCTTGTCGGCGGGCAGCGCGTCGCCGAGCAGCAGGCGGCGGAAGTCCTCGCTCACCGCGCGGGGCGTGGTGGTGTCGCGGGGGTCCTCGACGCGGCCCCGGTGCAGTCCGGGCTCGTAGCGGTCCATGCGCGAGACGGTGTCGCCCAGGGTGCGGAAGTAGGCGGTGAGGCCATCGGGCCCGCCGAGTTCGCGCAGCAGCAGGTTGCCGGCCGTGCCGTCGCTGAACCGTACGGCCGCGTCACACAGTTGACGTACCGTCATGCTGCCTCCGGTACGGGTCTCGGTGACCGGCGAGATGGTGTTGACGTCGTCGGCGCTGATGGGCACGCGCCGCTCCAGGGCGGGGAGCGCCTCGCGGTGCAGGACCGCCGCGGCGGCCAGCGCCTTGAACGTGGAGCAGAACGCGAACCGTTCGCCGTCCCGGTAGGCCGCGGCGGCCCCGCTGCCGGTGTCCAGCGCGTACACGCCGAGCCGGGCGCCGTGACGCCGCTCCAGGGCCGCGTACTCGGACACGTCCACGGAGGGCGCGGGGCGCAGCCTGCTGGGCGCGGGCGCCGGGGTGGCGCGCCGGGCGGGGCTCTCGGTACCGGTCCCGCAGCCCGCCAGCGGCACCAGGGCTGCCGCGAGGAGCAGGGAGCGGCGGGACGGTCCGGACGTCGTACGGGGCATGCGGTCGTACCTGCTTTCGGCGGCGGTCGGCGCGTGACGTCCCTTTTGTACGTGGTCGGCGGGAGGAGAGTCCAACCCGCCCGCCGTACGGGCGACGCTTTCGCACATCTGGCCGGAAACCGCTCTCACTCCGCGCCCGCGTCCCCGAATTGCGGCGAATACCGTGCCACTTGGCCCGAGGGCGCGCCGGGATTCCCCGAAAGGCCGCGCAATGCGGCGAAGAGATCGCCGAGAGCGCCGGAAGAGCGCCCCAAGAGCACGTCTCGTTAGCATCGAAGTGCCATGGGGGATCGTGAAACACCGGTTCAATTCAGGCCCCGGACCCGCAGATTCGAGGGAGAGTTCCGTGAACGACTACTCGGCCGAAGAATTCCTGGACCTGAGCAAGTTCAGCGGTCTCGGCGAGGATCCCGCCTACCACCCCCCGGTGCTCTCCGACCGGCCCCGTGACTGGCCGCTGGACCAGTGGGACGAGGCGCCCCGCGACCTGGGCTACTCGGACTTCTCCCGCTACCAGTGGAGGGGGCTTCGCCTGCTGAAGGACCCCGACACCCAGGCCGCCCTGCACGACCTGGTCTTCGAGCTGAAGCCGCGCACCATCGTCGAGCTCGGCGTCTACGGCGGCGGATCGCTCGCCTGGTTCCGCGACCTGACCCGGCTGATGGGCCTGGACACCCAGGTGATCGGGATCGACCGCGACCTGTCGCGGTGCCAGATACCCCAGGACGAGATGCACAACATCTCGCTGCGCGAGGCCGACTGCAACGACCTGTCCACCTTCGAGCAGCTCAAGGACCTCGCGCACCCGCTGATCTTCATCGACGACGCGCACGCCAACACGTTCAACATCATGCGCTGGGCCGTGGACCACCTGCTGGACGAGGGCGACTACTTCATCATCGAGGACATGATCCCGTACTGGTACCGGTACAGCCCCCAGCACCTGATCCAGTACCTGTCCTCCTTCCGCGACGTGCTGTCGATGGACATGGTGTACGCCAACACCAGCCCCCAGCTCGACCGCGGGGTCTTCCGCAGGCTGCCGAAGAAGGACCGCTGATGGCGGCGGTCTCCACCCTGCTGCACTACGCGGCCCCGCTCACCCCCGACGGGCCGCAGGACTGGTACATCGACGCGGTGTCCCGGCCCCCCGAGGTGATCCTCAACTTCCGCATGGAGCCGTACGAGACGGTCGTCGACGACCTGCGCGAAGGACCGCGCGAGCCCTCGCTCGACGAGGCCGGCTTCCAGCGCGTGGAGCGCCCCACCGCCGTCGACCAGCGGGCCCTCGCCGACGACGAGCCGGAGGCCATGGAGCGCTACCGGGCCGAGGTGCGGGAGCTGCTGACCGGGCTGACCGGCGGGGACGAGGTCCGCTTCTTCGACGCCACGCACCGCCGCCAGGTCGCCGACGCGCCGCGCGACCCGAACAACCAGTCGCCGCACCTGCGGGTGCACGTCGACCAGAGCCCGCGCAGCGCCCGGCACCGCGCCGACGGCCACGGCGAACCGGGCCGCCCGTTCCGCCGGTTCCAGATCCTCAACGTGTGGCGGCCGCTGCTCGCGCCGGTGCGGAACTACCCCCTCGCCCTGTGCGACTACCGCTCGCTCGACCTCGGCCGGGACCTGGTGCCCACCCGGCTGGAGTTCCCGGCCTGGCTCAAGGACCGCGAGAGCTACTCGGTCAAGCACAACCCGGAGCACCGCTGGTCGTACTGGAACGGGCTGTCGCCCGCCGAGGCGATCGTCTTCAAGTGCTACGACAGCGCCAGCCGCGGCCTGGCCCGGGCCAGCGGCGAGGGGGCGGACGGCGAGCTCGCGGACGTGTCCGGGGTGTGCCCGCACTCGGCGTTCCTCGACGAACAGGGGCCCCGTTCCGGCCTGTTGCGCACCTCCCTGGAGCTGCGCGCGCTGGTCTACCACTACTGAGGGAGCCGTCCCGCGACGGACCCACCGATCGCCGAACCCCGAAGGTGAACAGGATGAACAGCACCGTACCTACCTTCAGCCTGGCCGCCCTGAGCAAGGGCGAGGACCAGGAGGCGTTCCACCGCTGCATGACGCGGGCGGGCGTCTGCTACCTCACCGACACCGGAGTGTCCGAGGAGGACCACCGGCACGCCACCCGCACCGCCACGGACTTCTTCGCCCGGGGCTCCGCCGAGGAGAAGGCGGCGGTGACGACCTCGGTGCCCACCATGCGGCGCGGCTACTCGGCGCTGGAGGCGGAGAGCACCGCCCAGGTCACCAACACCGGTACCTACACCGACTACTCGGAGTCGTTCTCGATGGGCATCGGGGGCAACCTCTTCCCCTCCCCCGCCTTCGAGGCGGTGTGGCAGGACTACTTCGACCGGCTGTACCGGGCGACCCAGGACACCGCGCGCGCCGTCCTCGTCGCCTCGGGCAGCTACGACGGGCCGGACCTGGACGAGCTGCTTGACGCCGACCCGGTGCTGCGGCTGCGCTACTTCCCCGAGGTGCCCGAGCACCGCGCGGCGGAGCTGGTGCCCCGGCGGATGGCGCCGCACTACGACCTGTCGATCGTGACGCTGATCCACCAGACGCCCTGCGCCAACGGCTTCGTGAGCCTGCAGGCGGAGATCGACGGCGAGATGGTCAGCCTGCCGCACGTGCCCGGCACCGTGGTCGCCATGTGCGGGGCCATCGCGCCGCTGGTCACCCAGGGCCGGGTGCCCGCGCCCCGGCACCACGTGATCTCCCCGGGCGCCGGGCAGCGCGAGGGCAGCGACCGCACCTCCAGCGTGTTCTTCCTGCGCCCGGCCACCGACTTCTCCTTCTCGGTGCCCAAGGCCCGCGCGTACGGCCTCGACGTCAGCCTGGACGCCGAGACCGCGACGTTCGGCGACTGGATCGGCACCAACTACGTCACCATGCACGCCACCAAGGCCTGACCCCCACCCAGCACGGCCCCAACCACCCCTGCCGGACAGGCACTTCGCTCGCGACCCGCCGAGGGAGCACCCATGGAACACAGGTCTGACGCCGTCTTCAAGAAGCCCACGATCTTCCGGGAGGGGATGCGCGAGTACGCCGAGGCGTCCTCCTCGCCGGTCTCCTCCGAACTGGCCAGGATCGAGGAGGAGACGGCCCGCCTGGTGCCCGAGTGGGCCGACATCTCCAGCGCCCCCACCCAGGTGACGTTCCTCCAGATGCTGATCACCACCGGCGGCATGGACCGCATCCTGGAGATCGGCACCTTCACCGGGCACGGCACGGTCGCCATGGCCGCCGCCCTGCCCGAGGACGGCGAGATCGTCACCGTCGACACCTACGTGGCGGACAAGCGCGCCGAGGACGTGGCCGTACGGGCCTTCGAGCGCTGCCGCGACAAGCACAAGATCCGTACCGTCGACGACGACGCGCTGTCGGCCCTGAGCAGCGTCGAGGGCGACTTCGACCTGATCTTCCTGGACGCCGACAAGCCCAACTACATCAAGTACTTCGAGACCATCCTCGCCCGCGACCTGCTGCGCCCGCGCGGCCTGCTCGTGATCGACAACACCATGTGGGGCGGCGAGGTGCTGTCCCCGCGCGACCTGCCGCCCGCCGAGACCGCCGCCACCGGCGAGGAGTGGGTCGAGCGGATGATGGCCAACTGGGCGCACGACGTGGTCAAGTTCAACCGGCACGTCGCCGAGGACCCGCGGGTGCGCACCGCGCTGCTGACCGTCCACGACGGCATGACCCTGGTCCAGCTGGCGTCGTGACGGCGCTGGGCGGAATAGGGCTCTCGGTCGGCTTCCTGCTGCGCCGCGCGGTGGCCGTGGCGCCCGGCAAGGAGATCCGCGAGAGCGACCTCGAAGGACGGCCGGCCGGCAAGTCCTGGGCGGTGGTGGCCGAGCGGGCGCACCGGCTCGTCGGGGCGCTGCCCGGCCTCGGGGTCGCCCCCGGCGCCGCGGTGGCGACCTTCGCCTGGAACCACACCCGCCACCTGGAGCTGTTCTTCGGCGTCCCGATGGCCGGGTCGGTCCTGGTCCCGGTCAACGTGCGCTTCTCCGAGGAGCAGATCGCCTGGGTGGTGGCCCACTCGGGGGCCGAGGTGATGATGGTCGACGCCTCGCTCACCGGCAGGCTCGCCCCGCTGCTGCCCCTGCTCCGCTCGGTGCGGACCTTCGTGGTGCTGCCCGACGGCGCCGAGGTGGACCCCGCCTTCGCGGCGGCCGCGGACTACGAGGAGCTGCTCGCCGCGAGCGCGCCCGACGAGCCGCGCGACGTCGCCGAGAACCGTACGGCGTGCGTCTGCTACACCAGCGGCACCACCGGGCACCCCAAGGCCGTCGCGCACTCGCACCGCTCGCTGGTGCTGCACTCGCTGGCGATGTGCGCGACCGACGCCTACGGGGTGGGCGAGAACGACGTGCTGTTCCCGCTCACCCCGCTGTTCCACGCGGTCGCCTGGGGCATGCCCTACGTGGCCGCGCTGGCCGGCTCGGGGCTGGTCTTCACCGGCCCGCACCTGAACCCGGCGGCGATCGCGCGGACCCTGGAGCGCGAGGGCGTGACGCTGGCCTGCGGGGTGCCGAGCTTCTGGCTGGCCCTGGACGAACACGACCCGCCGGTCGGGGTGTTCAGGACGGTCAAGCGCATCCTGTCGGGCGGCTCGGCGATCCCGGCGGGCCTGGTGCACCGCTACGCCGACCGCGGCGTGACCATGCAGCAGGGGCTCGGCATGACCGAGAACATGGCGACGGTCGCGCTCACCGGGGTGCGCAGCACCCACGCCTCGCGCCCGCTGGAGAAGCAGCTGGACCTGCACCACACCCAGGGCCTCGCGGTCGCGGGCGTCGAGCTGCGGCTGACCGGCGAGGACGGCGGTCAGCTGCCGCACGACGGCGTCACCCAGGGCGAGCTGGAGGTCCGCTCGCTGTGGGGCGCCACCCGCTACGAGCGGCCGGGCGACGAGTCCAACACCGACAAGTTCCACGACGGCTGGCTGCGCAGCGGGGACGTGGCGTCCATCGACCCCGAGGGCTACGTGCGGATCACCGACCGCAGCAAGGACCTGATCAAGTCGGGCGGCGAGTGGATCAGTTCGATCGCCGTGGAGAACGCGCTGATGGACCACCCCGACGTGCGGGAGGCGGCCGTCGTCGCGGCGCCGCACCCGCGCTGGCAGGAGCGCCCGCTGGCGGTGGTGGTGCCGCGGCCCGGGGCGCGCGTCTCGCCGGGCGCGCTGCGGGACTTCCTGCTCGGCCGGCTGGCCCGGCTGTGGGTGCCCGACCGGTTCGAGTTCGTCCCGGAGATCCCCAGGACGGCCACCAACAAGTTCGACAAGAAGCTGCTGCGCGGCCGTTACGCCGATCACTGAGGACCGGGCCGGGGCGACGACGCCCCGGCCCTTCCCCGTACCCACCCCTCGCGACCCACGGAAGGCTCACCATGCGACTGCGCAACACCGGGGCGTGGCAGCCCGGCGACCCGCCGGGCGGGCGGCGGTTCGTGACCACGCACACCGTCGAGGACCCGCTGCGGCTCGCCTCCGGGGGTTCGCTGGGCCCGGTGACGATGGCGTACGAGTCCTGGGGCGAGCTGGACGCGGACCGGGGCAACGCGGTGCTGGTCCTGCCGCCGCTGAGCATGACCTGCCACGCGTCGGGCCCCGCGGGCCCCGGCCATCCGGCCGAGGGCTGGTGGAACTCGGTGATCGGCCCCGGCCTGGTCCTGGACACCGACCGCTTCCACGTGGTCGTCATCAACTGCCTGGGCGGCTGCGACGGCAGTACGGGACCGGCGAGCGCCTCCCCCGACGGGCACCCCTGGGCCTCCCGCTTCCCGGCCCTCGACGTGTCCGACCAGGTGGACGCGGAGGCGGCGCTGGCCGACGCGCTGGGCATCGCGCGCTGGCACGCGGTGGTCGGCATGTCCATCGGCGGGGCGCGCGCCCTGGAGTGGGCGGTCTCGCGCCCCGAGCGGGTGCGCGCCCTGGCGCTGGTGTCGGTGTCCGCGGCGACCCGGATCGAGCAGGCCGGGCACACCGTCCTGGAGCTCGAACTGATCCGCCGCGACCCGCACTTCCACGGCGGCGACTACTACGAACTGCCCGAGGGCTGCGGCCCGCACGACGGCACGGCGCTGGCCCGGGGCTTCTCGCACCTGCGCTACGGCACCGACGCCTACTGGCAGCAGCGGTTCGGCGGCGAGGACCTGGCGGACGACCCGGACGGCTGCCACGAGCGGTTCGGCGGCTACCTGCTCGCCCAGGGCGAGAAGGTGGTGGAGCGCTTCGACGCCAACTGCTACCTGGTGCTCTCCGAGGCGGCGATGCGGGCGTCGGTGGCGCGCGGCCGCGGCTCGGTGAAGGACGCCCTGGCCCGGATCACCGCCGCCGCGCACGTCGTCGGCTTCTCCAGCGACCGCCCCTACCCCCCGGAGGCGGTGCGGGAGCTGGCCGAGGGCATCCCCGGCGCCCGGGTCCGCGTCATCGAGTCGGACCTGGGCCACTACGGGTTCATGTTCGCGCCCGAGCTCATCGAGCCCGAGCTGCGCCTGGCCGTGGAGCAGGAGGACCCGTGCTGACCATCCTGCTCGTGGGCGCCTTCATGGCGACCCTCGACTTCTTCATCGTCAACGTGGCGGTTCCGTCGATCGCCTCCGACCTGTCGGCGTCCAGCGGCGAGACCCAGCTGGTCGTCGTCGTGTACGGACTGGTGTACGCCTCGTTCCTGGTCATCGGCGGGCGCCTGGGCGACCACTGGGGCCACAAGAAGGCGTACGTGATCGGGCTGGCCCTGTTCACCGCGACCTCCGCGCTGTGCGGCTTCGCCCCGAACGCCTGGTGGCTGATCGTCGGCCGGGCCCTGCAGGGCGCCGCGTCGGTGGTGCTCTACCCGCAGGTCCTGGCACTGATCCAGATCCACTACCCGCCGGAGGAGCGCTCGAAGGTGATGCGGGTCTACGGCTTCGCGCTCGGCGCCGCGATGGCCGTGGGACAGCTCCTGGGCGGCGTCCTGATCAGCGTGGACCTGTTCGGGCTCTCCTGGCGCTGGGTGTTCCTGGTGAACCTGCCGGTGGGCCTGGTGGCGCTGCTCCTCGCGCCGCGGCTGATCCCGCAGTCCCCGCCGGGCGCGGGCCTGCGCCTGGACCGGGCCGGGGTGCTGCTGTGCGCCTCGGGCCTGGTGCTGCTCGTGCTGCCGCTGACGGTGGGCCGCTCGACCGGCTGGCCGGCCTGGGCGCTGGCGATGCTGGCCGTCTCGGTGGTGGTCCTCGCCGTGTTCTGGTGGTGGGAGCGCCGGGAGGAGTCGCTGGGCCGCGACCCGCTGCTGCCGCCGAGCCTGCTGCGGGTGCCGGGCCTGCGGACCGGGCTGCTCGCGGTGCTGCCGTTCTACGCCTCGCTCTCCTCGCACGTGTACGTGATCGCCCTGCTGCTCCAGTCGGGGCGCGGCCTGGACCCGCTGGAGGCCGGGCTGGTCACCTGCCCGATGTTCATCGGCTTCTGCGTGGCGTCGATGAGCTCGCACGCGCTGTCCAAGCGCTTCGGGACGCGTCCGCTGCTGGTCGCGATGTGCGGCCAGGTGGTGCTGTTCAGCGCGCAGTACCTGCTGGTCCCGCACCCGGGCCAGGTGGGCACGGTGGCGCTCTCGGTGCTGCTCGGCGCCAACGGCCTGTGCACGGGCTCGGTGGTCGGGCCGCTGCTCGGCCTCGTCCTGGACGGGGTGGCGCCGGGCCGGGCGGGCGCGGCCAGCGGGCTGCTCGCGACCACCCAGCAGGTGGCCGGTTCGGTGGGCACCGCGGTCATCGGGATCGCCTTCTACGGCCTGGCGCTGCGGGCCCAGCCCGACCCGGCGCAGGTCACCGAGGGCTACCGGCACGGCATGGTGTTCCTGATCGTGATGGCGCTGCTGACGCTGACGGGCCTGTACCGGCTGACCCGGGCGCGCGCGGCGCGCCAGGAGGAGGCCGAGCCCGCGCCGGCCTGACGCGGGGGCGTACGCGTACGTACGGGCGGGGGGGGGGCGGGGGGGCCGGGCCCCCCCCCCCGCGGACGGCGAGAGCCGGCCGCCGCCCGCGCTGGGGCGGCCCCCGCCGGCGCCGGCCGGCGGGGGGGGCGCCCTGTCCGGGGGGGGGGGGGGGGGGGCGCCCCCCCGCCCCCCCCCCGCCGTGCTTCCCGTACCGTCGCGCCCGGACCTCAGCCGACGCGCTGCCGGGACATCTGCTCGGGGACCCGCTCGGCCGTCCGGGTCGGCCGGCCCTGGGCGCTGAGCACGAGTTCGTCCTGGCGCAGGATGGCCTGCATCACCTCGCGCAGCCGGGTGCCGGGGCTCACCCCGATCTGCTCGCGCAGGATCTCCTTGGCGCGGTGGAAGACGTGGATGGCGTCGGCCTGGCGGCCCTCGCCGTAGTAGGCCTTCATCAGCCCCACGTACAGGTCCTCGCGCAGCGGGTCCCGCTCCACCAGTTCGGTCAGCTCGGCGATCGCCTCGCCGTAGTTGCCCAGGGAGACGTCGATCAGCGCGCGCAGCTCGGCGGCGGCCATCCGCTCGCGGTCGAGCGCCTCGCCCTTCATGCGCAGCCGTACGGAGGTGACGTCGGTGAGGGCGGCGCCCTTCCACAGGGCCAGCGCGTCGTCCAACCGCGTGGCCGCTTCCTTCTGTTCGCCCCGCGCGTGGAGGTCGCGCGCGGTGCGCACCGCCTCGCGGAAGACGAACACGTCGATACACTCCGGTGGCACCCGCAGCTCGTAGCCGAGGTCGTGGGAGCCGAGGGCGTCGCGGTGCGTCCCGGCCTCCGAGAGCGCCTTGCGGATCATCCAGGCCGAGGTCTGCAGCTGTCCCGAGACCGTCAGCGGCGGCTCTCCGTCCCAGGAGTCCTCGATGATGGCTCCCTTGGAGATCACCTGACCGGGCTGCAGGGCGAGTGAGGCGAGGAAGCGCCGCTGCCGCTGCCCGCGGACGGCGACGGACGCGCCGCCCCGCAGCAGGGTCACGGGGCCGAGAAGCTGGATGGTGAGGTGGTTGCGGATACTCATCTGGTGGTTCCCCCTTGTGTGAGATACCCAGCCCGACGGGAGCGTCTGGACGCCGGCTCCCCGGCCGAATCGAGATCCTTTTCCGGGACCTGGCCCGCATCGATGATCAAACGCAGTGGCTCGTGCATCAACACCTTGAACGTGGACGGGAACTCTCTTGACAGAACGGTGCGAGAGTTCTTCGGACCGTGGGGGCGGGCGGCCCCCGCAGGAATGCGGCGGAATGCGGTGGTGCTCGTTCCCGGCCGGTGCCGGAACGCTAGGGGGTGAGGCCGGAGAGGAACTTCGCGGCCACCGGACCGGCGTCGCGCCCGCCCGATCCGCCGTCCTCCAGGAGTACGGACCAGGCGATGTCGCTGCCTCCCTGGTAGCCGATCATCCAGGCGTGGGTGCGGGGCGGGGTGTCCTGGCCGAACTCGGCGGTGCCGGTCTTGGCGTGGGGTTCGCCGGGCAGGCCCTTGAGGGCCTTTCCGGCGCCGTAGGTGACGGTGGCGCGCATCATGGCCCTCAGGTCGGCCACGACAGCGTTGTCGAGCTTCGCGGTGGCGGTGTGCTTCTTCTTGACGGCCTCGGGGACGAGCACGGGCTGCTGGAAGGCGCCCGCCTTGACGGTGGCCGCGACGGAGGCCATGACCAGCGGTGACGCCTGGACGCGGCCCTGGCCGATGGTGGAGGCGGCCTTGTCGTTGTCGCTCTCGGAGACCGGGACGCTGCCGTCGTAGGTGACCGCGCCGACGTCCCACGCGCCGCCGATGCCGAAGGCGGCCGCGGTGTCGTGCAGGGTCGAAGGGCCGAGCTTGGTGCGGGAGTTGACGAAGAAGGTGTTGCAGGAACGGGCGAAGGCGTCCCGGAAGGTGGCGTCCGCGCCGAGCTCGAACTGGTCCTGGTTCTCGAAGCGCTGGCCGTTGACCGTGGCGAACTTCGGGCAGTCGCCGGTGTCGGCGGGCTTCATGCCCTTGCCGAGCAGCGCCGCGGAGGTGACGACCTTGAAGGTGGAGCCGGGCGGGTAGCGCCCCTCCAGGGCGCGGTTCATGCCGGAGGGCCGGTTGGCGGCGGCGATGATCTCCCCGGTGCTGGGCCGGACGGCGACGATCGCCGCGTTCTTCTTGACGCCCTCCAGTGCCGCGGCGGCGGCCGCCTGCACGGCGGGGTCGATGGTCGTCTTCACCGGCCTGCCCTTGCCCGCCTCGGTGCCGGTGAGCTTGCTGACGACCTCGCCGGAGGCGCGGTCGAGGACGACGACGGACCGGGCGGGGCCCGCGCCACCGGTCAACTGGGCGTCGTAGCGCGCCTGGAGGCCGGACAGGCCCTTTCCGGTCTTGGGGTCGACGGCGCCGACCAGGGAGGCGGACCGCAGTTCCCTGCCGGTGGCGTCCAGGATCGGCGCGCGGTCGCGGGACTTGAGCGCCAGCGTCTGTCCCGCCTTCATCCTCGGGTGGATCAGCGGGGTCTCGAACTCCACCTTCCAGGACTCGCCGGTGCGCATCAGCCGCGCCGAGGAGTCCCAGGAGTAGTCGCCGGCCCCGGCGAGCTTCATCCGTACCGTGAACGGGGCCTTGACCACGCCCTCCTTGACCTTCTCGCCGGGCTCGGCGGTGATCTCCGTGGAGGTGGGCCCGAGGTTCGTCATCACCGACTTCACCAGGGACTCGGCGCCCTCGGGGGTGTCGGTCAGCGCTCCGGCCGCCTTGGCGTCACCGGCCTCCCACGCGGTCAGGAACCGGTCGAGCTGCCGGCCCGCCGCGACCACCTGCGGGTCGTCGGCGTCGTCCCCGGCGAGCGCGGTCCAGCCCCAGTAGCCCGCGGCCGCGACCACTCCCGCGCCGAGCACCGGGAGGACGACGCGGCGAGCGGTACGGCGCCTTCCGTACTGCCCCTGCTGGTGATTGCCATAGTTGTCGGAGTGCACCATGTGGCTCAGATTAAGCGCTTTCACTCTTCTGTCACTCTTCTTAGATCCGCGGAACGCATGATTCAAGACGGGCAAGTGACCTGCGGAGATCGGCCGGATGACCACCCTTTCCGCTTACAGACTTGGGCCTTTGTCATTCCAATGTCACGGCAATGCGGTCAAGCCGCACGAGACCGGAAGGAGTTCACGGGACCACCGGTCCAGTCCTCTGAAGGAATTCCGCCGTCCGCGCGGAGTCACCTCGGGAACAGTGGCCGGAATCGGGCCGGTTGACCGCGGAGGGAACGGGCACGCGCAAAACCCCCAAGTGTGTCGGTCGCGACGGGCGACGTGGGCTTCCCGGTGGTGTACGAACACCAGTCTGGCCCAGCGGACCGGAGGCGGCCATCGTTTGCCTCTTCGGGCAAAAGCCCTGCTCAAGCCCTGCTCAAGCCCCGCTCGAAGGTCACCGCGGGCACGGCTCGAAGATCACCGGAGGCCCGGAAGGACCGCCTCAGACCCCGCCGGGACACCCCGGCAGCTCCCCGTTGAGCAGCGCCATGCCCAGGCCGGTGACCCGGTGCCGCACCGCTCCGCCCTCGCGCCGGGTGGTCAGCAGCCCCGCGTCCCGCAGTACGGCGGTGTGGCGGCTGACCACCGGCAGCGCCACGCCCGCCCGCCGGGCCAGGTCCGTCGTGGTCCCCGTCCCCGCGGCCGACTCCAGGACCGCCGCGCGGGTCCGTCCGAGCAGGTCCACCAGGGCGTCCGGCGGCGCCCCTCGGCCGCCCCGGGAGCGCCGCGCCGCCAGCCACCCCACCTGCGGCGGCAGCGGGTAGACGAGCACCGGCGGCATCTCCGGGTCGAGCACGGTGATCGGCTGGATGCGCAGGAACAGCGAGGGGACGAGGACCAGGCCGCGCCCGTCGAGGTGGACCTCCTGGTCGGCGTAGACCGGTATCTCCAGGACCGGCGCCCTCCACCGCACCCGGGGGTGCAGCTCGGCGAGGAGGCGGTCGACGCCCCCGGAGAGCAGGGCGCGCGCCCGGCGCTGGCGGTCGGCCTCGGTGTGCAGCCGCAGCACGTCCTCGAACGGGTCCAGGGCCGCGCGCCGGTACCCGGCCAGCGCCCCGCCGAGCCGCTCCAGCGCCGAACTGTCGCCCTCAGCGAGGGACTTGGCCCAGAGCGAGAGGGGCGCCCCGGACGCCAGCCGGTCCATGTCGTGGGCGATCCTGCGGCGCGGCGTGGACAGCAGCCGGTCCAGCTGGGCCTCGAACCCGGCGTCACCGCGCCCGGGGGTGAGGAAGTCCGGCGAGTAGCCCCAGGGCCGGGCCAGTTCGGAGAGCAGCCGGGCGTCCGGGGAGCGCTCGGCGCGGGTGCGCCGCCGCCACTCGCCGAACGCGACGTCGCCCGCGCCGTCCTGGAGCACGTGCAGGCTCAGCAGCACGTCCCAGAGCGGGTCGGGGGCGTCGGCCACGACGATCCTCCTGAGGTCGTCCCCGGTGAAGTACATGCGCAGCACGCCGCGCTCCCTCCTGACTCGCCCCGCGTCCCGGACACCGCTGCGACAAAGATCGCCGCCGGACCCCCGCCCCCGCAAGACCGGTCGTGATCTTCACCTGGGCCGGCGGCGCGCGGACGGCGGCCGCGTCACAGCCTCACCTTCCCCACGACGGGCAGGTGGTCACTCCCGGTCGCCGGGCCCCGCCCGATCCGCGTCACCGTCGCGGCCCGGGCGAGCACGTGGTCGATGCGGGCCAGCGGCAGCCCGGCGGGCCAGCTGGGGGCGAGCCCCGAACGGGGCGTGTCCAGACGGCTGGTGAGCGGGGCCAGGCCGCGGTCCTGGACCGTGCCGTTGAGGTCGCCGAGGAGCACCACCCGCTCCTCGGCCTCGGCGGCCAGCAGGTGGCCCAGCCGGGCCGCGCTCTGGTCCCGCCGGGCCGAGCGCAGGCCGCCCGCCCCGATCCGTACCGACGGCAGGTGCACGACGTACACGGCGACGTCGCCGCGTGCGGTGGCGGCCGTGGCGCGCAGGCCGCGCTGCCAGTCCTCGGGGACCCCGGCCGGCCTGATGTCCAGCGGGCGCGCGTCCCGCAGCGGGAGGCGCGACCACAGCGCAACGGTGCCCGACCGCGCGTGGTACGGGTAGGCGGCGTCGAGCACCGCCCGGTAGCGGGGCAGCGCGGCGGGGGTCACCTCTTCGAGGGCCAGCAGGTCGGCCCGTACGGACAGCAGGGCGCGGGCGGCCGCCTCCGGGTCGGGGTTCTCGTCGCTCACGTTGTGCTGGAGCACGGTCAGGTCGTGGCCGCCCTGCGCGGGCAGCAGGGCGGGTCCGAACACGCCGAGCCACGCCCCCAGCGGCAGCAGCGCCGCGAGCAGCGCGGCCACCGAACGCGCCAGGAGCGCTGCGCCCGCCAGGAGCGGCACCGCGAGCCCGAGCCAGGGCAGGAACGTCTCCAGGAGGCTGCCGAGCCGCGGGCCCGTGTTGGGCACCAGCACATGCCCGGCGAGCAGCAGGGCGACGAGCACGGCGAGCGCCGCGGGCACCCGCCCCCGTCCGCGCCGGCCCCGCAGCGTCCAGCCCTCGGTCACGCCCCGCACACCCGTCCTCCTGTTCACCCCCGCGGGCGACGACGCGCGGGAAGTGGGTCTTGGTTCCGGCTCCCCCACCAGGTGGCACGGCGTCCCGCGCCGGTGCCGGGTGAACGGCCGCGGACAACCCCGTGCACGAGCATTGACCCTCGTTCAAACCTGTCGGTAACTTCAAAGCGCGCCAAGGGAATCCCCCATCACGGCAGAGCCGCCCGCCCCACCGATCCGCCGCCGCCCCGTCCGTCCTGCCCCGGTCCACCCCCACGGCCACCGGGCCGGACGCGCACCCCCGCTCCGCGCCCACCGGCGCTGCCCGGGGCTGCCCGGGAACGCGCGGGTCCGGCGGGCCCGCCCTCCCCGTCGCACCCGAAGGAGAACCGCCATGCAGGTCCCCGCACGCCTGCGCCGGACGGCCGCCGCCCTCGTGGCAGGCTGCGCGCTCCTCGCGCTCGCCGCCCCCGCCCAGGCCCAGGCCGACACCGCGGGCCGGGCCACCCGGTACGTCGCGCTCGGCGACAGCTACAGCGCCGGTTCCGGCATCCTGCCGCTGGACCCGTCGGCCTCGCTGCTGTGCGCCCGGTCCACCGCCAACTACCCGCACGTGCTGGCCGCCAGGACCGGCGCCGTACTCACCGACGCGACCTGCGGCGGCGCCCAGACCAAGGACTTCGCCGGGTCCCAGTACCCGGGCGTGGCTCCGCAGCTGGACGCCCTGCGCGCCGACACCGACCTGGTCACGCTGACCATCGGCGGCAACGACAACGGCACGTTCATCAACGCGATCCTGTCCTGCGGCACCCTCGGCGCGCTCTCGCTCGGCCAGGGCAGCCCCTGCAAGAACGCCAACGGCAGCAAGTTCACGGACGAGATCGACGCCAACACCTACCCGCGGGTCAAGGCCGCGCTGCTCGCGGTGAAGGCGAAGTCCCCCGGCGCCCGGGTGGCCGTGCTCGGCTACCCGTGGATCCTGCCCGCGGCCGCCCAGCCCGGCTGCTTCGTCACCATGCCGATCGCCAAGGGCGACGTGCCCTACCTGCGCGACCTGCAGACGCACCTCAACGCGGTGATCGCGCGCGCGGCGGCCGAGACCGGCAGCACCTACGTGGACCTGTCCGCCGCCTCCGAGGGCCACGACGCGTGCAAGCCGATCGGCACCCGCTGGGTCGAACCCGCCCTGTTCGGCACCAACTTCGTGCCCGTGCACCCCAACGCGCTGGGCGAGGCGAAGATGGCCGAGCGCGTCTCGGCGGAGCTGGGCCTGTAGGCAAGGGCGCGGGGTAGGCAGGCCGGACCGGCCCGCCTACCCCGCGCGCGGAACCACCGGGTCCGCGCGCGCACCGACAACTCTCGGCACAATGAACCCAGTTGATCACGGCACTTCGTATACGGCTGGATTCTGTTCCGATGTCCGGAACACCCCCGCTCCGCTACACTTCCGCCGCGGGTCCGCCGGTCGGCGGCACTTCGTCCAGGCTGCGACCCGGGGGGCGCCTTGGAACAACTGGGGCCCGACGACCCCGCGACCGTCGGCCCGTACCGGCTGGTCGCACAGCTCGGCAGCGGCGGCATGGGCCGGGTCTACCTCGGCTACTCGCCCGGCGGCCGGCAGGTCGCGATCAAGGTGATCCGTCCCGAGTACGTGCAGGAACCCGCCTTCCGCAGGCGCTTCGCCCGCGAGGTGGTCGCCTCGCGCGCGGTGAGCGGCTTCTTCACGGCCGGGGTGGTCGACGCCGACCCGGAGGGCCCGCGGCCCTGGCTGGCCACGGCGTACATCCCCGGCCCCTCGCTGGCCAGGGCCGTGCACCGCGCGGGGCCGCTGCCCGAGCGGTCCGTACGGGCGCTCGGCGCCGCCCTCGTGGAGGCGCTGGTCGCCATCCACGCCGCCCAGCTCATCCACCGCGACCTCAAGCCGGCCAACGTGCTGCTCGCCCAGGACGGGCCCCGGGTCATCGACTTCGGCATCTCCCGGCTCTCCGAGCACACCGGCCTCACCCTGACCGGCACCACGATCGGCTCGCCCGGATACATGGCGCCGGAGCAGATCCAGGGCCTGGCCGTCACGCCCGGGTGCGACGTGTTCTCGCTCGGCTCGGTGCTCGCCTTCTCCGCGACCGGGACCGGCCCGTTCGGCGAGGCGTCCGTGCCCGCGCTGCTGTACCGGGTGGTCAACGAGGACCCGGACCTCACCGCCGTACCGGCCGGGCTGCGGGACGTGATCGCGGGCTGCCTGGCCAAGCGGCCCGAGGAACGGCCGCCGCTGCCCGAGCTGATGGCCGCGCTGAGCGGCGGGCGGGCCCCGGGCGAGCTGCTGGCGCCGGGCTGGCTGCCCGAGCCCTGGCAGGCGGTCGACGCGGCGCCCGCGCCGCCGGACCCGCGGGTGTCGACGCCCGACCCCCGCACGCCGCTGTTCGCCCCGCGCACCCCGGCGCCCGACCCGTACGCCTCGGACCCGTACGCCCCCGACCCGCGCACCCCGGAGCCGTACGCGTACGGCTCCGGCACCCTGCGCACCGCGCCGACCGCCGCCACCGAGCGCCAGTCGCAGCTCCAAGGCCCCACGCCTCCCCCGCCGGCCACGCCACCGCCCGACGGGGCAGCGGCGCGCCCCAGCCGGCGGCGCGTGCTGCTCGGCGCGGCGGGCGTGCTCGCGGCCGGGGGCGCCGCCGCCACCGCGTGGACGCTGCTGGGCGGGGACGACCGGCCGCCCGCGGGCACCTCGCGCTGGACCTTCACCACGACCGGCACCGTCCTGTCCTACCCGCGCGTCGCGGGCGGCCTGGTGTACGCGGCGAGCAACGACGGCACGCTGTACGCGATCGGCACCGACGACGGTCAGCAGCGCTGGAAGTACACCAGCGGCGCCGCGGTCGGCTCGGCGCCCGCCGTCCTCGGCGGCGCCGCCTACCTGGGCAGCGACGACAAGGTGCTGTACTCCCTGGACGCGGTCTCCGGCGCGGTCCGCTGGAAGTTCACCACCGGCGGCATCGTGCACACGCCTGTGGTGGGCGGCGGACTGGTCTACGTCGGCAGCGCGGACAAGAAGCTGTACGCGGTGGACGCGGCGACCGGGAAGCGGCGGTGGGCGTACCCGACCGGGAACGACACCCACTCGCCGACGCTGTCCGGCCAGACCGTGTACGTGGGGTGCAGTGACACCAACCTCTACGCCCTGGACGCCAGTTCGGGCGAGAAGCGCTGGGCGTACACCACGCGCGGCGCGGTCTCGGGGATCCCGGCGGTCTCCGGCGGCCTGGTGTTCTTCGGCAGCACCGACAACGCGCTGTACGCGGTCGACGCGGGGACCGGCAGGCTCGTCTGGCGGTTCGCCGGCGCCTCGGTCGGCTCCCACCCGGCACCCTCGGGCGACACGGTGTACGTGGGCGGCGGCAAGGACCTGCACGCGCTGGAGGCCTCGACGGGCAAGCCCCGCTGGAAGTTCACCACCCGGGGGGACGTGCACGCCCCGGTGGTCTCGGGCTCCACGGTCTACGTCGGCAGTTCCGACAACACGCTGTACGCGCTGGACGCGGCGAGCGGGAAGCGCCGTTGGTCGTACGCCGCCTCCGCCCCGCTGCACACGCCCGGCGTCGGCAGGGACTGCGTGTTCATCGGCTCCGACGACGGGACGCTGATCGCCCTGTACGCCTGAGCGGTCCCGGCAATGCGTCAGTTCCGTCACGGGTGCGGGGATCGGCGCGGCGTCGGGAACCGGACAGCGGACCCCCGCTGTCCTCCTCACCGCACGTAGCTGGTTCTCACCCGTCCGTGAGACCAACGGGTTCCAAGGGGTTCCAAGGGGGGACATGTCCGGACACCCAGCCCGGTCGAAGCGGCGCGCCGACCGCAGGCGCGACCGCAACGCTTCGGCCGTGGCCGCCTACCGGCTGGCGAGCCGCAGCACCGGTCCGCTGGCCGAGCCCGCGCCCCGGGTCGCGTACCAGTCGGTGCTGCGGCTCGGCGACCGGCTGGCGCTGAGCGCCATCGCCACCGCGACCGCCCTGGTCGACCTGGTGTTCATCGGCTGGCTGCTGCTGCCCGAGCACGTGCCCGGCCCCGGGGTGACCGGACCGGGCGGCCCCTGGCTGCTGCTCGCCCGGATCGGCTTCTGCCTGGTGATCGCCGTGGAGTGCATCAAGGTCGTCCAGGCGCTGGCCATCTGGGTGTTCGCCTTCCGGGCCCGCGACCCGATCCCGATGGCGCCGCCCGAGGGCCTGCGGGTCGCCGTGCTGACCACGATCGTCCCGGCCAAGGAGCCCTTGGAGGTGGTCCAGCGCACCCTGCGGGCCATGCTGGAGGTGCGCCGCCACGGCTGCTCGGTGGACGTGTGGATCCTGGACGAGGGCGACGACCCGGTGGTGCGGCAGATGGCGGCGCGCCTGGGCGTGCACCACTTCAGCCGCAAGGGGCGCCCCGAGTACAACCAGGACTCCGGCCCGTTCCGCGCCCGCACCAAGTCCGGGAACCACAACTCCTGGCGGGCCGAGCACGAGGCCGCCTACGACGTGGTCGCCCAGATGGACCCCGACCACGTGCCGATGCCGTGCTTCCTGGAACGCACCCTCGGCTACTTCCACGACCCCGACACCGCGTTCGTCGTCGCGCCGCAGGTGTACGGCAACGCCTACGACAACTGGGTCGCGCACGGCGCCTCCGTACAGCAGTACCTGTTCAGCAGCGTCGTCGAGCGCGGCGGCAACGGCCTGGACGCCCCGCTGCTCATCGGCACCAACCACCTCTACCGCACGGCCGCCTGGCGCCAGATCGGCGGCTACCAGGACTCGATCATCGAGGACCACCTGACCAGCATGCGGGTCCACGGAAGCGTCAACCCGGCCACCGGCAACGGCTGGCGGGGCGTCTACACCCCCGACGTGGTCGCGATCGGCGAGGGCCCCACCACCTGGACCGACTACTTCAACCAGCAGCGACGCTGGGCGTACGGGATCTGGGAGATCAAGCTCAACCGGCGGCTGCGCGAGGGCATCCGGCTGAGCCGGGGCCAGCGGCTGCTGTACGACCTGGTGCAGTTCTACTACCCGAGCGTCGCCGCGAACCTGGCGCTCGGCACCCTGGCCACCGCCCTGTACATGCTGCTCGGAGTGACCTCCATCCAGCTGCCGGGCCTGCCCTGGCTGGTGCTGTGGTCGGCCGGCATGGCCGGGTCCCTCGGGCTGTGGCTGTGGCTGCGCCGCTTCAACCTCGCCGAGCACGAGCGGCGCGAGTTCGGCACGGCGGGCATCCTGCTCACCCTGTTCGCCGGGCCCGTGTACATCGCGGCGGCCGTGAGCGCCCTGCTGCGCCGCCCGCTGGCGTACGTCGTCACCGCCAAGGGCGACCTGCGCAGCGCCGAGTCGCCGCGCACCTTCCGGCTGCACCTGCTGTGGGCGCTGATGGCGGGCGCGCTGCTCGTGGTCTCCTTCACCCGGCACCACGACTACACGGGCATGCGGATCTGGACGCTGCTCGGCCTGGCCGCCGGGTCGCTGCCGCCGCTGCTCGCCCTGGCGCAGGGCCTGACCACGCGGCTGCGGACGGCGAGGGCCGAGCAGTGAGGCTGACCGTCCCCCGGGTGCTGGCCGCGCTGTGCGCGGTGCTGCTCGCCTGGTACACCTTCCAGCTCGCCCCGGACCTGGCCGACCGGCCGCGCCGGGAGGCGGCGGCCCGCGCGGACGCGGTGCTGCCGCCGAGCACGGTGCTCCCCGACGGACGGCCGACGCCCGCGCCGACGGCGGCGCGCGAGGTGTTCCCGGCCGAGGGCCGGGCGTTCCTGGGGGTGTTCACCTCGGAGGGCACCCACGACTTCACCGAGGCCGCCGACTTCGCCCGGCAGACGAAGCACCGGCCGCAGGTGTTCGAGTTCTCGGCGGACTGGGCCTCGGGCCGCTTCGACGCGGCGGCGATCGACCGGGTGGCGGCGCGCGGGATGATGCCGATGGTCGCCTGGGAGCCGTGGGACCACCGCAAGGAGTCCAAGGACCCCGAACTGCGCGGCGAGCAGAGCGACTTCAAGCTGTCCCGGATCACCTCCGGGCACTTCGACGCGTACGTACGGTCCTGGGCCGAGGGCATCAAGTCGCTGGGCTACCCGGTGGCGGTCCGGCTCGCCCACGAGATGAACGGCTACTGGTACCCGTGGTGCGAGCAGTCCAACGGCAACCGGCCCGGCGACTACGCGCGCGCCTGGCGGCACGTCCACGACCTGTTCGACCAGGTCGGCGCGCGCAACGCGGTGTGGGTGTGGAGCCCGAACGTCGGCTACACCAACTCCACGCCCCTCAAGGGCCTCTACCCGGGGGACGCGTACGTGGACTGGATCGGCCTGTCCGGCTACTACGGGACCGTCGGCAAGGAGGCGTACCAGCCCTTCGCGAGCCTCTTCGGGCCGACCCGCAAGGAGCTGCGCCGCTTCACCGACAAGCCGCTGGTGATCACGGAGGTGGGGGCGACGGACGCGGCGGGCCGCAAGGCCGCGTGGATCACCGACATGTTCCGCACCCTGCCCCGCTACCGGGACGTCATCGGGGTGATCTGGTACCAGGCGGTGAAGGAGATCGACTGGCGGGTGGGGACCTCCGCCGCCGCCTCGGCGGCCTTCGCCAGGGGCGCGGACGCGGCGCGCTACCAGCAGACCTGGAAGCCGGACTCGACCCCGCGCTACCACTGAGCCGTCCCCGGGCTGCCCTGCGCGCGCGGCGCAAAACCCTTCGCGGGCGCGCGCTCCGGCGGCCTACAGTGCGCCGCATGGACCGGCAACCCGCGCTCCCCGAGCTCTACATCGCCGCCGACGTCGAGGCGGACGGCCCGATCCCGGGCCCGTACAGCATGATCTCGCTCGGCCTGGCCGTGACGGGCCGCCCCGACCTGTCCTTCTACACCGAACTGCGGCCGATCTCGGAGGACTTCGACCCCAAGGCGCTGGCCGTCTCCGGGCTCGACCGGGAGCGGCTGCTGCGCGAGGCGCCGACGGCCGAGGAGGCGATGGGGGCGGCGGCGCGCTGGGTGAACGGGCTGCGCGGGATCGGGCGTCCGGTCTTCCTGGCGGCCCCCGCCGTGTGGGACGGGATGTTCATTCACTGGTACTTCCACCGTTTCACCGGGAAGAGCCCGTTCGGGGCGACGGGCTCCGGCGTGGACCTGCGCAGCTACTGGATGGGGCTGACCGGAGCGGAGTGGGTGGCGACCCGCAAGGGTTCCATCAAGCACCAGTTGGGGCTCGAAGGGCTCCCCCACACCCACCACGCGGGCGAGGACGCGGCGGAGCTGGCGCAGGTCTTCGAGGCGGTCCTCGCGCACCGCGCGGGAGGCGGTTTCGGCCGAGCGGGTGGTAGCAGTGGGCCAGCCGGTGCACCGGACGGGCCACCGGTTGGCCCCGGCGGGGGCGCGGCGTAGAGGCTCCGTCCTGACCGGCCGCTTCGCCGGTTCCCGGACAAGGAGTCGATTCCATGCGGTTCATGTTCAAGCGCTCGCTGGCCCTGTGCGCGGGCACCGGCGCGATCCTGGTGGGCCTGTCGGGCCAGGCGTTCGCCGACGGACGCGTCGACGTGCGGCCCCAGCCGGCCCGGGCCGGGGAGCGCGTCGGGATCTCGGTGACGTGCGACGGCGAGCGGGCGACGCTCTCCTCGACGGCGTTCGACGCGCGCCCGGTGGTCCGTCTGACGAAGCTGCGCCCGCGCCAGGCCACCGGTGCGACCAGCGCGTTCGTCCGCTCGGACCTGCGCACCGGCAGCTACCCCGTCAAGGCCCGCTGCTTCTACCAGGACAAGCCCAGCGACATCGTGTACGGCACGGTCCGCGTCCAGGGCCGCCCTGGCACCCCGACCACCCCGCCGAAGCCGCCCGTGCCTCCGAAGCCGAAGCCGCCGGTCACGCCGCCGTACGTGACGGGCGTGGCGATCGCGGCGGACGGCCTGAAGGTCCGCCGGGCGCCGACCAGCCACGCGCCGTCGCTGGGCACGCTCCCGGCGGGTCGCAAGGTGCACCTGCGGTGCCGGGTCAACGGGCAGCCGGTGGACCGCAACCCGGTGTGGTTCGAGGTGGCCGACGGCCCGTTCGCCCACGGCTTCGTCAGCGCCCGCTACATCGGCCTGCTGTACAAGACGCAGCCCGTGCCCTGCCGCTGAGCCGTTCCGCGCGGGCGCGTCCGACGGGCCCGCCCCTGCGGGCAACCCCTTTCCCCCGCAGATCGTCCAACGGTACGGAAGAGGCCCTGCGTGCTGGTGAGTTCACCGTGGTTGAAGTGAACTCACCCCGGCTCCGGGGCCGCTGTACCGAGGACGAGGAGCGCACGCTGTGAGACGTGTTCTGAGAGCGGCCGCCACCGGCCTTGCGGTGCTCGGGCTGACCGTGGTGTCACCCGGGCCCGCGGGGGCCGCGCCGGCCGCAGCGCCCGAGGCGGGTGCCCGCCAGTCGGCGGGCGGAGACCTGCCGGCGGGCTGGCGACTCGGCGCCAGGGGTGACCTGGAGTGGGTGGCGCCCCGGCGGCTCCACCCGGGCGACGCCCGCGTGGAGTTCCGCGACGGCGCGAAGCTCCTCGGCATACCCACGGCCGACCCGGACGGCCGCACCTTCCGGGCCCGGCTCGGCGCGCCCCCGCGCCCCGGAGCCGACCTGCGGGTCGTCGCCGGCGGCCCCCGCCGCGTCGCCCCCCCCCCCCCCCCCACCGCGGACAGGCCCTGTTCGGCGCTCACCCACAGACAGGCGACGAAGCCCGG
>NZ_JBEOYE010000009.1:0-178523 GCF_040296945.1 Streptomyces sp. NPDC001941
AAGACCCGTACCCCCTACGACGAGGCCACCGCCTGGTCACACCACGCAACCCTCCCAACCGCAGCTTGACACCGCTACGGCATGGGATGTCTGACAGCAGGGGCTCGAACGTGCGGTACGCGTCGTAGTCGCGGAAGTGGCGCGTGTACAGCTCGGCCCCGTCACCGAGGTCGTCGGTGACCTCGGCGACGTCCACGACGTGCAGCAGGCGCCAGGTCACCTGCTCACCCCGCTCGTTGGCGTAGCTCGTCTCCATGTCGAGCCCGCGGCTGCGGGCCCGCTGCCTGGCCTCCTCCTCGTCGCGTGCTTCGAGCAGCACGAGGTTCTCCTGGTACAGCGGCGGCAGCCCGGGAGAGGTCCCGGTCCCCAGGACGAGGACGGCGACGTAACGGGGCATGGTGACGTCCCTACTTCGCGAAGCGGTTGTCGTTGAGCAGCTTCCACGCCGTCTTGCACGTGCGGTCGCCGCAGTCCTTGAGGTACCCGAGGGTGTCTCCGTAATGCTGTCCGGGGAAGACCTGGCGGATCGACCCCTTGCGGCAGCGGGAGATGAAGTTGTTCGCGATCTCCCCGAGGTTGTCATTGGCGTCGCAGTACCCCGCGGGCCGGGGCGGTGCGACGGCGGGCGCGGTGCCGGACGTACCGACGGTGAGGGCGAGCCCCGCGAACAGGAGGGCCGCCGCCCGCAGGCCGGTGCGCGCGCTCAGCATCCCGCGAACCTTTCGTACGCGATCCAGACCTCGCCCTTGCCGTTCAGGCTGATGTCGCCGGACTTGTGTAGACCGGTGTACTTGCCGCGGTACTTGCGCAGCTGTCCGAACTGTGACTCCAGTGACATGTACGGGGAGTCGAACTTCCAGTCGCCGGAGTACTGCGCGTACACGCCGTCGGTGCCCTCCGTACCGCTCGCCCAGCAGGCGCGGTCGCCGGAGTAGAGCACCAGGTTGCCGTCGTACTGCATCTCCAGGCGGTTGTTGCCGTTGCGCAGGCACTGGCCGGGCAGCAGCCGGTCGCTGAACGAGGAGCCGATGCCCCGGCAGTCGGCGGCATGGGCCTGCGCGCCGTGCGGAGCGGCGGCGGGGGCGATGGTCGCCGCGACCGTGGCGAGCAGCAGACAGGCCAGCGCCAGGGGACGGCGACGGCGGGGTGGGGACGTGAACTGCATGGGGGACCTTTCGGGACGTCCAGGGGCGGGCAAGCGGAAGGGGACAACGCGCCAAGGCCACGAAGAGTGACGGTTCGGCGGCACTTGTTCACTCATGGTTACCACTTTCGTCCCCTGGAACGCACTGACCTCCCAACTCCCGGCGGTGTCGGTCCGGTTGTCAGCTTTGGCGAATAGTGGACGGCGAGTGCCCAATGCCGGGGCGAAGGGCGGCGGAGCGCTATACGATCAACCGGTCGCAGCTGGGGGGAACGTATTTTCGTATACGTCGGCTGGTCCGGGGGGACTCTCACCCGCGCGCTGCGACGCGAGCGAGAGGAGAACTGGATGACATCTGCGCGTCACACGTTTCGAAAGGCGGTCCCCGCGGCCGCAGTCGCGGGCGCCCTGGCCGGAGCCGTCCTGACGGCCGCACCGGCCCAGGCCGCCGGACACGACCCGCGCCCGGCCTCCGTGGGGCGGCCCGCTCCCGCGAGCCAGGCGGAGCTCCAGGCCCGCGTGGACGCCGTGAAGGCGGCGCTCGCGGCCAAGGGCAAGGACACCGAGGGCCAGGGCAAGCCCCGCACCGGCAAGGCGAACCCCCGCATCATCGGGGGTGACGACGCCACCACGACCGAGGCGCCGTGGATGGTGCAGCTGTTCTACAACGACGACCGTGGCACCGACGACGTGGGCGACGACGAGTCGTTCTTCTGCGGCGGCACCCTGGTCAACCAGAGCAAGATCGTCACGTCCGCGAGCTGTGTGGCCGGCCGCGACTGGGTCAACCACGGCACTGTCGTCGCGGGCAGCACCAAGCTGTACGACGGCACCCAGGGCCGCCGTGTCGGCATCTGGCGCACCTGGACCAACCCGGCCTACGACGACGCCAAGAACACGGGCGACGTCGCCGTGCTGACCCTGCGCGGCCTGCTGCCGTTCAAGGGCCTCCAGCCGACCGCCGCCGCCAACACGGCGTCGTACACGCCCGGGACGACCGGCACGGTCTACGGATGGGGCAGCCCCAGCTCCTCCTCGGACGCCCTGGCCCCCAATCTGAAGAAGGCCACCCTCACGGTCCAGGCGGACAAGGCCTGCACCGACCAGTACGGTGCCCGTTTCACCGCCGGACAGATGCTCTGCGCGGGCGAAGCGGCCACCGGCAGCGACACCGGCACGGTCACCCCCTGCCACGGCGACACCGGTGGTCCGCTCGTCATCGGCGGGCGCATCGCGGGCATCGTGTCGTGGAGCGAGAAGGACTGCTCCACCTCCGGTGCGCGCGGCGTGTTCACCAAGACCAGCACGTTCACCGGGCTGATCAACCCGCGCGTCGACGACACCAACCTCAATTACGACGACAAGGCGGACCTGTTCGCCCGAGGTTCGGACGGCAACGCGTACGCCTACCTCTCCCGCGGCACCTCCCTGGGCAGCCGTGCGGAGCTCGGCGACTGGGGCGGCGCGAACGTGGTCCGCCAGACGGACCTGAACCTGGACGACGACGTCGACCTGCTCTTCCGCACCGCCGACGGCAAGCTGTACTGGTTCGGCTACGACGCGAACGAGGAGGAGTACACCGACCACCAGATCGGCAGCGGCTGGGGTTCGTACCGCAACATCACCGTCCCCGGTGACGTGACCGGTGACGGCGCCCCGGACGTCGTCGCCACGGACGCGGCCGGCGCGCTGTGGCTGTGGAGCGGCAAGGGCAACGGCGGCCTCAACGCGGCCAAGAAGATCGGCGTGGGCTGGTCGACCTACCAGGTCTACGGCAAGGGCGACTACAGCGGCGACGGCATCCCCGACCTGCTGGCCCGCGACGCCCAGGCCCGCCTGTGGGTCTACAAGGGCACCGGGAACCCGAACTCGCCGTTCTCCGCGCGCGTGCAGATCGGCAGCGGCTGGAACTTCACCGCGTACGTCACCACCGGCGACATCACGGGTGACGGTCGTGCCGACTTCATCGTCCGCGACGCGGCCGGCGACATGTGGGCCTACCGCAGCACCGGTTCGGCGACGGTGCCGTTCGTGACGTCCCAGCGCATCAAGGTCGGCACGGGCTGGAAGTCGTACAACCTGTTCGGCTGACGCGAAGTGCACTGACGGGATGAAACTGTGGCGCCCGCCCCCTCCCGGGGCGGGCGCCACGGCACTCTGCGATCCGAGACCCGTGGCCCCGGGCCGTCAGACCGATCCGAGGTCCGCCGAGTACCAGCGCTCGGGCCGCAGGTGGAACAGCACGTTCTCACCGTGCTCGTCGGTGGCGAACTCCACGTACCCGTCGACCTTGTCGGCCGGCAGGTAGCGTGCGGCGATCTCGCGCAGGTGTTCCTTCGTGGCGTCCTCCGTACGGACCACGGGACCCTCCACGGACACGTACCGCACCGTCGGGTCGGTCCGGTCCACCATCAGAGAGAAGCGCCCCGCCGACTCGATCAAGCGGCCCTTCCTCGACGTCCGTCGGGTCATCACCCACAAGTCTCCGCCCGGCGCGTACTGGTACCAGATGGGCAGCGTCAGAGGCGCTCGTCCCTCCTCGGCCACGACGGACAGTGCCCCGATGTGGGGCTCGGCCAGGAACTGTTCGCGCTCTTCGACGCTGAGGGGCATCGGGGAACTCCTTCGGTGGTGCGGCTGGCGGGGACCTTGTCGTCTGTCCTGGTTACCAACCCGTCCTACTGTGACGGCTATTCCACGTTCCCGGCGGAGGTCAGCCGATTTCGGCCAGGACGTCGCGCAGCTTCGCGGCGAACTCCTTCGGCGCACCGTGCTGGCCGTACTCACCGCCCAGGAAGCCCGCGTGATGGCTCGGGAAGACGACGGGCTCCGAGCCCAGGCCCTCGGCCACCGCGCGCCCGCAACGGGCGGCCATCTGTTCGCCGGACTCCTCGCCGACTCCCACGACGACACGCGTGGACGCGGTACGCAGGGCCCCGAAGTCCGGCGCGAACGCCGTACAGCTGCGCATGTTCTGGCCGACCAGCGGATCGTTGCGGGTGCCGTCGTCGCCGGTCGGCATGCCGAACGCCGACGGGTCCGGCGCGGGGCGCTCCGCCCAGTCCGCCGGGAACTCTCCCTCGAAGGCGGTCAGCGCGATGAACTTGGCCATCGCCGCACCGAAGCCCGACCGGAGGTACGTCACGTGCACGTCCTCGCACGCCGCCAGCGCGTTCACGCGGTCGGGCAGCGCGGACGCGGCGGGCGGCTCGTGCGCCACCAGCGTGCGCACCAGCTCGGGGTGGCGGGCCACCAGGGCGAGCGCGTTCACGGCGCCGCCGCTGCTGGCGAACAGGTCCACCGGGCCCGCCCCCACCGCCTCGATCACCAGCCGAAGGTCGTTCGCGTGCTCCTCCGGTAGCGTCTCGGACGCGTCGTCGGTACGCGGGCTGCGCCCGGCACAGCGCGGGTCGTACGTGATGACCGTACGGTCGGCGAAGTGAGAGGCCAGCGTCGCGAACCCGTCGGCGCCCATCGGCGACCCGATGAGGAACAGCGGGGGCTGCCCGGCGCCCTCCGGCGTCCCGGCGTCGCGTACGTCGTACGTGATCGTGGCACCGATCGCGTCCAGGGTGCGGGTGACGGGCTCGGTCATCTCTGGCTCCTCGGGGAGTGCGCGGCGGCCGTCGACCGGCTGCCGGGCGGAGACTGGTGCTTTCGAGAGGTAGGACCGGCCCGTCGCGTCGAAGTCATCGCTGCCGGGCGAGTTCTCACGAGAAATCCCGGCGCGTGGGTCGCGGGCCCGTCAGCCGCTGGCCCGCTGCACGCGCGCCTCCTGGTGCAGGTGCTCCAGGGCGTCGAGCAGGATCACGCCGCGGGGGTACGCGCGCGTGCGTTAGTCCGCGCGCGGGGACGGCGCCGGGTCCGCTGCCTCACGGGCACTCTCCGTGCCCGTGAGGTACTGCAGTGTGCCGGTCATGTCCATCAGCCGGAGCAGGGCGTCGGGGAAGTGCTCCAGGACCAGTCGTACACCCGCGTCGTCGGCGATCCGTCGCAGCATCAGCAGCGCCGAGAGCCCCATCGAGTCCACGAACCGGGTCGCCCCGCAGTCCACCCTCAGCTCCCGCGGTCCGGACCGCCCGGCGGGCGGGACCAGCTCCTCGCGGACGAGCTCGACGAGCTCGTCGCTGACGCCGTACTCCAGGTCGCCCGTGACACGGATGGTCACCACACCTCCCTGGCGCTCGGTCTGGAGGCTGAAGTCGGGCTGGAAGGTGGTCATTCGGACTTCCCGTCGCGATGGTCGGGGACACGCGCGTCGAGTGCGGCGCGGCCCGCGCGCAGCACCCGCCCGGCTCGGGTGAAGTCGATGAGCCTGTGCTCCAGCACGTCCAGGGCCGGGACCAGGGAACGCACGGGTACCTGCCGGGCGGTGAGGATGTCGGCCGTCCACGTCAGGAACGAGGTGAACAGCTCGTCGTCGTCGACGTACAGCGCGGCGGCGAGGAACTCCACGATGTGCGCGATGTCCTCGATGGTGTGCCGGCGCTGTGCCGCCGAGTACGCGCGCATCGGCGGGTAGAGCTTCTCCAGGCCGGCGATGGTCTCCCTGACCAGGTCCCCGCGCGTCTTCACGACGAGGGTGTACTCCTGGTCGATCAGGTGCGGCAGGTCGTCGACCGCCTGGTGGGGCGGTGCCACCGGTCGCTCCAGGCCTTCGGCCAGCCGTCGGGCCGCCGCACGGGCGTCGGGCTCCCAGGCGTCGGCGCCGAGCAGGTGCGCGTACCGCCCGGCGGGGCCGAAGGCCTTGCCGCCGGTGATGACCGGGACGCCGATGGCCTGGCAGGCCGTGATGGCCGCGTGCGCGGTCGGCAGGTGGGTGGGCAGCGAGGACGACAGCGCGACGGCCGAGGGGCCGGTCTGGTGGAGGTGGTGGATGAGGTGGGCGGTGGGCGTGTGGGCGCCCAGGAAGTCCACCCGCCAGCCGTCCAGGCGCAGCACTTCGCCGAGCAGCCGTGCGGGGAAGGCGTGCCACTCGCCGTCCACACAGGCCACCGTGATGCGCCCGCGCGAGGGCGCGATGGGCTCCGGGCGTGCCGGGGGCCGCGAGCCGGGCGCGGCGGGCTCCTCCGGCAGCGACGGGCCGCCCTGTGCGGGCACCGGGACCGGGGACCGGCCCCTGGCCGCCGCGCTGTCGCGCGTCGCCTGCGCGAGTGCGGCGATGACGCGGTCGTTGATGGCGGTGGCGGCGTGCTCCTGGGCGACGGTCAGCCGGTTCGCGGCCCACTCGGCCCCGACCCTGGCCTGTACGGGGGCGACGACGTCCAGGAGCGCCGTCACCGGGTCGGTGCCGGCCTCGAGCAGGTCGAGCACGACCATGGAGGCCGTGATCTCGTCGCCGTCGCGCACGGCGGCCCAGAGCGCCTCGCCCGCGCGGGCCACGACGTCCGTGTCCGGACGGAGTGACGCGGGAGTGTCCTGAGAAGCGTTCATGCTGTGTACCTGCCCCGAGTGTGACCGTCCACCGCGCTGAGGTGGTTGTGGCGCGGCACGGCGATGGCCACGACCGCGATGTCGTCGTGCGGACCGCTGCCGACCCATTCGGAGGCCAGCATCTGGATCCGCTCCACCACTGCCTCCGCGGGCAGTCCGTAGCACTCCGAGAGCGCGTCCTTCAGGCGTTCCTCGCCGAACATCTCGTCGCCCAGCGGCCCTCCGACGGCCTCGGTGATCCCGTCGGTGTACATCAGGCAGACCTCGCCGGGCTCCAACCGGGTGAGCGCGCTGGTGGCCGTGATGTGGGGGAGCGCGCCCACCAGCGTGCCCCGGGTGCGGGCCTCCTCCACCGTGCCGCCGGCCCGCACCAGCAGCGGCGGGGGATGACCCGCACTGGTGATCCGCAGGTCCACGCGGGCCTTGCGGCGCGCCACGGAGACCAGCGCGAGCGTGGCGTAGCGCGTGTGGTGCGAGTTGACGAGCGCGCCGTTGAGCAGCCGCAGCATCTGCAGGTGGTCGCCCTGCATCGAGAGCAGTGCCTGGAGGGTGTTGCGGATCTTGCCGGTGAGGACGGCCGCGTCGAGCCCCTTGCCGCACACGTCGCCGAGGACGACGAGGGTCTCGGCCTGTTCGTCCCGGCCCGGGTGCACGTCGTAGAAGTCGCCCCCGACGCGCTCGGACTCGCCCGAGGAGCGGTAGCCGCCCGCGAACTCCACGCCGTGCACGGACCGCAGGGTCGGCGGCAGCAGCTCCCGCATCAGCGTGTCGGAGATGCTGGTCTGTTCCGCGTACAGCCGTGCCGCGGACAGGGCACTGCCCGCGCGTGCGGCGAAGATCCGGGCGAAGACCTCCTCGGCCTCCGTGAACGCCTCGTGCCCGGCGGTGCGCAGCAGGATCAGCGCCCCGGCCGGCACTCCGTGTCCGGGCAGCGGCGTGACCACAACGGACGACACCGCGCCCGCCAAGGGCTCGGGCAGGACCCACTCGGGCAGCGCGGCCGGGTCGATCCACCGCGAAGGCACCGGCGGAAAGCCCTGCATGGCCTCCATCAGGCCGGGGACGTCCGCCAGGTCCGCCACGACGGTCGTGCGGGAGACCTCGCCGTTCGGACCGCAGGACGTGACCGGGTACCGCTGGCCGCGCCCGGGTGCGATCACCACGGCCGCGTCGCCCAGGTGGCGGGCGGCGAGCGAGGCGGTCACCTCCATGCAGCGCCCGGCGTTCAAGGAAGCCAGCAGCTCCTGGGAGGCCGAGGCGAGGAACTCCGTGCGCTCGCGTTCCTGGCGCAGCTCGCCCTCCAGGCGCCGCAACAGGGTGTCCTCGGTCAGCCACCACACGACACCGCCCTCGTCCAGGGGCTTGGGGTGCGCCGCGAAGCTGCGTCCGCCGATGTCACCGCGCGCGGGGGAGGGCGTCCGGTCGCCGGGCCCGCCCGGAGTGCCCTGCGGCGGTACCTGTCCGCCGTGCCCCCGGCCGCCCGCGCGCGCGTCATGCTCGATGGTGTGCCGTCGAGGACCGCCCCGGGCGAGCTCGGCGTGCGCGTGGGCCAGCCACGCGGGAGCGACGTCGCCCAGGGACCTGCCGCTGTCCGCGTCGGGCAGCAGTACGGACGCCGCCCTGTTGACCGCACGGACCTCGCCGGAGAAGTCCGCGATCAACACCGGGTACGGCGCGTCGTCCCATGCCTCCGCGAGGTGTTCGGAACGGCCTCGCAGATGTTCGTCGGCCTGCCGGGGAGCAGTCATGTCACTCGGGAACGCGCGATGCGCACCCCACCACCTTCCGCTGCTAGGGAGCCGACCGTGCGGCCGCGGCCGCACGTCGAGCAGGAGGTGCCGTACACGGAGATGGTGCCCGGTTCCGGACGGTGGCGTCGAGTCGTGTCGAGGGCGTGAAGGGGCACGCGTGCCGTGGGCGCACGACGTGCCCGACGTGTCACGCCGATGGCTGCGGCGAACGAATCGATTCGTCACGAAGTAGCCCCTCGCGCCGTCCTGCTCTTACCCGCCTTGCTTCCCAAGCGGATGAGGACTGAGGTCTTCACCATCCCACGGGATGCCCGGCGAGATCCAACACAGTCGCACCGTGGAGGACATGGTCACGGGATGCGCACAACGCCCCCATGTTCCGCACAGTTGGCGTCCCCCAGGCCGGTGACCGGGCGTACGGTCGTTCGCAAGGCCGTTACATCGCGGGCGCTTTGGCGGTCCCTGCCCACGGTTTTCTTGCCGCGCGCCGGATTTAGCGGAATTCGTGAAGACTGCCTGAGTCGTCTGACCATGCCCGTCTCGCAGTCCGGGACCGCGTGGTGCGCACCCGCGCGCCGCCCGGTCGTCGTGGTCCGGCCCCCGTCGGCCGGCCCCGCGCAATCCTTACGGGTCCATGACGCCGGTGCGCGTACAGCGCGTCACGTGTCCGTTCCGGCCTAGCGTCGAAGCATGCGTGTACTCGTCACCGGAGGTGCGGGCTTCATCGGCTCGCACATCGTCGAGGCCCTCGTCCGGCGGGGCCATGAAGCGGTCGTCCTGGACGCCCTGCTGCCCAGCGCCCACGGCAGCCCGCCCGATCCGTCCGCCGTACCGCCTGTTCCCGGTGCCGAGTGGACCTACGGGGACGTGCGCGACCCGGACACCGTCCGAGAGGTGCTGCACGGCGTGGACGCCGTCTGCCACCAGGCCGCCATGGTCGGCCTCGGCAAGCACTTCGCCGACACACCCGAGTACGTGAGCTGCAACGACCTGGGCACCGCCGTGCTCCTCGCCGCCGCGGCGGACGCGCGCGTGCGCGCCCTGGTGCTCGCCGGGTCCATGGTGGTCTACGGCGAGGGCCGGTACGCCTGCCTTCGGCACGGCCTGGTGCGGCCCGGCCCCCGCGCCGAGCACGACCTCGCAGCAGGCCGCTTCGAACCTCTCTGCCCCGAGTGCGGAACCGACCTCGTGCCCGGCCTGGTCGCCGAGGACGCCCCCGCCGACCCGCGCAACGTGTACGCCGCCACGAAGCTCGCCCAGGAGCACCTGGCGGCCGCCTGGGCGCGTGACACAGGCGGGCGCGCCGTGTCGTTGCGCTACCACAACGTGTACGGCCCGAGGATGCCCCGCGACACTCCGTACGCGGGGGTCGCGGCCCTCTTCCGCTCGGCCCTGGCACGCGGCGAGGCGCCCCGCGTCTTCGAGGACGGCGGCCAGCGCCGCGACTTCGTCCACGTCCGCGATGTCGCCGCCGCCAACGTCGCCGTCCTGGAGGCCCTCGCCGACCGCACGCCTGGCGTGCTCACCGCGTACAACACCGGTAGCGGCGAACCGCACACCGTCGGTGAGATGGCAGCGGCCCTCGCGGCGGCGCACGGCGGTCCCGCGCCCGTCGTGACGGGCGAGTACCGGCTCGGCGACGTACGCCACATCACGGCCGACTCCCGGCGCCTGCGGGCCGATCTCGGATGGCGCCCGGCCGTCGGCTTCACCGAAGGGATGACGGAGTTCGCCCACGCCGGGCTGCGGGGGACGGTCGCCGTTTCCGTCCCGGAGGGATGACGCCCGCGCCCAGGAGGGCTGACGTCCTCGTTTCGTAAGGTCCTCGGCCCGTGAACAGCGGCCTTCGATCCCTACCGTGAAAGACGTGAACAGTGTGAACGAGACGGACCTACGGTCCGGCGTGGACGGGACTGCCTGCACGGTCGACGTCGTCCTGCCGTGCCTCGACGAAGTCGACGCCCTGCCCTGGGTCCTCGAACGCGTCCCACGAGGCTGGCGGGCGATCGTCGTCGACAACGGTTCCACCGACGGTTCGGCGGAACGTGCGCTCGAACTGGGCGCCACCGTGGTGCGCGAGGCGCGACGGGGCTTCGGCGCCGCGTGCCACGCGGGTCTGCTCGCCTCCACAGCCGACATCGTCTGCTTCTGCGACTGTGACGCGTCCCTCGACCCCGGCCTCCTGGCCCCTTTCGTCACCGAAGTGGCATCAGGGCGGGCCGATCTGGTCCTGGGCAGACGGCGGCCCGAAGGGAAGGGCGCCTGGCCGTCGCACGCCAGGGCGGGGAACATCGCCCTCGCCCGGATGCTGCGCCACCGCACCGGACTGCGCCTGCACGACCTGGGCCCCCTGAGGGCCGCCCGCCGCGAGGCACTCCTCGGCCTCGAACTGACCGACCGGCGCAGCGGCTACCCGCTCCAGATGGTGGTGCGGGCGGCCGACGCGGGCTGGCGGGTGACCGAACACGACGTCCCCTACCGCCCGCGCACCGGCAAGTCCAAGGTGACCGGCACCTGGCGGGGCACCTGGCACGCGGTGAAGGACATGCGCGGCGTGCTCCGGGAACCGCCCGTGACGGCCCGCGCGGACCGCCGTCCGGGCACCGCGCGGGAGGTCGCCTCGTGAAGGGCTGTACGGACCCGGAGGGCGGCCTGGACGGTACGGAGTCCGAGGCCGTTCCCGTCGCGCGGGGCACCTTGCTCGTCATCGCCAAGGAACCCGTGCCCGGACGTGTGAAAACCCGCCTCACACCACCCTTCTCTCCCGAGGAGGCCGCACGACTCGCCTGTGCCTCGCTCACCGACACGCTGCACGCGGTACGCGCCACCCCGGCGCGGCGGCGCGTCCTCGTCCTCGACGGACGGCCCGGACCCTGGTTGCCCGACGGGTTCGACGTCGTACCGCAGTGCCCGGGCGGACTCGACGAGCGCCTGGCCGCCGCGCTGTCCCACTGCACCGGTCCGGCCCTCCTCATCGGCATGGACACCCCCCAGGTCACTCCCGAGCTCCTGGCCGCCGGCCTGGACTTCGCCGACTGCGACGCACGCTTCGGGGCCGCCGACGACGGCGGCTTCTGGGCACTCGGCCTCGCCGCACCCGATCCGGAACTCGTACGCGGCGTCCCCATGTCCACCGCCACGACAGGCGCCGTACAGCGCAGGCGCCTCACCTCAGCGGGACTCACCGTCCGCGACCTGCCCGCCCTGAGGGACGTCGACACGGCCGAGGACGCCCGCGCGGTCGCCGCCCTCGCCCCCGACAGCCGGTTCGCCACTGAACACGCCGCGCTCGCACGGAAATCCGAGGGGCTCACGCGGGGAGGCGCCCGGTGAACGCCCTGGAGTCCCCGACCGTGACGCGGACCTGGAGCGCCGACCCGTACACCGATGCGCTGCGCTCGGGACGCGGCCCGCTGTTCCTGCGGCGTGGCGACGGATGGCTGCTGCCCCTGGAGGTCGAGCGCTGGTGCGCGCGGGCCGACGACGCCGACACGACCGTACTGACGCGCTGCGCGGGAGCGGTCCTCGACGTCGGCTGCGGCCCCGGACGACTGGTCGCGGCGCTGGCGGAGCGCGGCCGCCCCGTCCTGGGCATCGACGTCAGCCGAGCGGCCGTCGAACGCACGCACGGACTCGGCGGCCAGGCACTGTGCCGGTCCGTCTTCGACACGCTGCCCCGCGAGGGCGCCTGGGGAACCGTCCTGCTGATCGACGGCAACATCGGCATCGGCGGCGACCCGGCCGCCCTGCTGCGCCGCGCCGGCGAACTCGCCGCCCCGGACGGCACGGTCATCGCCGAGGCCGCACCCCACGACGTCGACGAACGCGTCGAGGTACGCGTCGAGGACGGCAGCGGAGCCCGGGGCGGGGCCTTCCCGTGGGCCCGCGTGGGCACCCGGGCCCTGACGCGGTACGCCGCCACCGCCGGCTGGGCCGTCGCCGAGCGGTGGCGGGCGGGGGAGCGCCGGTTCGTTCAGCTGCGGCGTCCCGCGCGCCGCTGACGGGCCCACAGGACACAGGCCAGCCCGGCACCCGCCCCGGCCACCACCGCGAGCAGCAGCAGCCAGTTGCGCAGGTAGTCCAGCGGCAGGACCGAGGGATTGGCCGGGGTGCCGGGCCGCAGCAGCACCGGGAGCGCCACGACGGTCAGGCACCCGGCCGCCACCAGTGAACCCCGCACCACACCGCGCGCCGGTACCGCCGCGACCAGCAGCCCCGCCGCCAGCACCAGCGGTGCCACCAGCCCGTCGTGCACGGCCACCGCTCCCGCCAGCCACACCAGCGCGTCCCACGGCGCCGGCAACCCCGCCATCAGCCAGGCCCCGAAGCCCAGCAGCACGAGGCCGGTACCACCCGTGACCGCACGCCCGACCGACATCACAGCGCCTCCAGCTTCGCGACCCACTTGGTCTGCCACACGCCCGGGCGGTTCGGCGCGATGATGCGCGCCGGATAGCCGTGGTCGGGCGCCAGGACCTCTCCGTTCAACCGCAGGGCGACCAGCGTCAGCGGATCGCGCGCGTACGAGGCACCCATCTCCATCACCCGGTACGCGCCGCCTCGCTGCAGCGACTCCACGCGCACGCGCGCGCCCGGCCCGGCACCGGCACGCTCCAGCAGGTCCCGAACCCGCACACCCGTCCAGCGCGCGGACTTGCTCCACCCCTCGACGCACGCGATCGGCAATTCCACCTCGTACTGAGGAAGACCGCGCAGCTCGGCGAGGCTGAGGGAGTACGGCCGGGGCCCTTCGATGTACAACCGCCAACTCTCCGGAACAGAGGTGACTCCCGCCGCCGCGGCCGTCTTGTTCACCGGAAGACCCTGAGGGCCGTGGTCCGGATGGCGTGGCGCGAGCAGATCGAGCCTGCGCAGCGGGGTGAACGACTGTCCCACCGTCGTCACCGTCACCGCGCCCACGGAAGCCGCCACAGCGAGCAACAGGGACCGTCGGTCCGGAGTGTCCTGCGCCGGAAGCGACAGCGTTCCACTCGACCGCTTCCCCCAGTGCGCCCTGATGTCCTCCCACTTCACAGCGATGTGCAGCAGCAGGGCGCCGACGATGACCCAGGCGACCGCATAGTGCAGGGGGACGAAGGAGAACGGCCAGGGATACCACTGGACGGTGTTCAGCAGTCCGGTGAACAACTCGAACAGCACGGCCGCCACCAGGACGCCGATGGAGAGGCGCTCCAGCGCGTGCTTCACCGAACGCACTGGCGGCCAGACGAACAGGCGCGGGTACACCGCCCACAGCTTCGCCAGCACCAGAGGGATCGCGGCGATCCCGCTCGCCACGTGCAACCCCTGGGTGAACCGGTATCCCCAGGCGGGCCTGCTGGGCAGATCATCGGCCAGCCAGCCCGGAGGGTGCTGGAGGTAGTGGCTGATGACACCCGTGACGAAGCAGACCAGCACCGCCGCGCCCAGCCACCGTCCGAGCACGGTCGCGGTCCGGGCGTCGTGCAGACGGCCCGCGAAGACGGGCGGCCGCAGCCCAGAGGGCTTCAGCGCGGCCGGGAGCCTGAAGCGGGGCGACCGTGGCCGTGCACGCGGGGGGCGCCCTCCGGGGGACGCGGGGAGGTGGCTCATGCCCTCCATCACACCGGCCGAAGGCCTCGCGTGGGGCCAGCGACTCCTTACGAAACGCGGACGTCAGGGTCTGTGGCGCCGCAGCCGGGCGTGGCCGCTGCGAGGGTGGGACCGTGCCCGAAACACGTACAGACAGCGCCCACGCCCCCTCCGGACCGGCCGCCGCCGGGACGTCGCACGCCCGGCGCGCCACCGCCCTCTCCGTCACCGCGCTCGGGGCGCTGATCGCCGTCCTGGTGGTGACAGTGCGCTACGACGGGTACTACACCGACCCGGCGGGCCTCTCCTGGCTGTACGCGGCCTGCTGGCTGCTCTTCGCACTGGCTGCCTGGGCGGTGCGCCGGGTTCCGCTGCGGCGCGTGGTGGCGCTGGTCCTGGCCGGCTCCGCACTGGTCGCGGCAACGGGCCTGGTGGCCGAGCCCCGCACCAGTAGCGATGCCTACCGGTACGCGTGGGACGGCCGGGTGCAGGCCGCGGGTGTCTCCCCGTACGACTACGCACCTGGGGACGCCCGGCTCGCGCCCCTGCGCGATGCGTGGCTGTTCCCGACGGGAGCCCAGTGCGCCCAGCCCGAGAGGGCGAAGGTCGCGGCACCACCAGGGGACCCGGAGCCGACGGCCCCGCACTGCACACGCCTGAACCGTCCCTCCGTGCACACGATCTACCCGCCCGTGGCGGAGGGGTACTTCCTGGCCGTCCACGCGCTGTCCCCCGAGGACAGCCGCCTGAAGCCCTTCCAGATCGGCGGCGCCGCACTGTCGGTGGCCGTCACGGCCGTCCTGCTGGTCGTACTGCGCCGCCGTGGCGCCGACCCGCGACGGGCGGCCCTGTGGGCGTGGTGCCCCGCCGTGTCGATCGAGGCGGTGAACAACGCCCACGTCGACGTGCTGGGCGTGCTGCTAGCAGTGACGGGACTGGGGCTGGTCGCCGCGCGGCGAGGGGCGGGTGCGGCGCGGCCGGCCGGACGGCGCGCGGTCGGAGCGGGCCTGCTGCTGGGAGCGGCCGTCGCCACCAAGCTGATGCCTGCCGTCGTCCTGCCCGGAGCGCTGTCAGGAGTACGGCGCGTACGGGACGCGGCGGCGGTACTCGTCCCGGCCGGCCTGTTCGTCGCCCTGGCCTACCTTCCGTACGCCCTGGCCTCCCGCGACTCCGTGTTCGGCTACCTCAGCGGGTACGTGGAGGAGGAGGGCTATGACGACGCGGGTGCGGGCAACCGTTACGCACTGTTGCGCCTGCTGCTGCCCGACGACTGGGCGCTTCCCGTGCTGGTGGTGATCCTCGCGGTGGTGTGCGGGTGGGTGCTGTGGCGCGGCGACCCCGAGCGGCCGTGGAGCGGCGCGCTGCTGGTGACCGGCACGGCGTTCCTGCTGCTCACCCCCGGCTACTCCTGGTACGCCCTGCTTCTGGTCGCGCTGGTGGCCCTGGACGGCCGCTGGGAGTGGCTGGCGGTCGCGGCGGCCGGCGCGGCGAAGTACGTGACCGGGCGGGCCTTCGCGGACCCGGCGACCGTAGGGACCACGGCGTACGCGGTGGCGGCGGTGCTGGTGCTCGCCGGGTGGTGGGTCCGCAGGCCGGGCAGCGGGCCCTCCGCGAAGACGAAGTGGCGTGCGAGGGCGCTGAGTCGGAGCTGAGGAGCGGTAGGCATTGTCAGACCCTCCTCCTACCATCCCCGTCATGAACACCGATTTGCTGCACAGCCTCGACGTGTCCCTTCCGCCCGGCCGCATCGTGCTGTCCGGCGAGGGGGACGGCGACGCGCCCGCGCTGTGGGTGAGCGAGGGGCCCGTCGCGTTCGACCTGTGGAAGCGCGTGCACGCCCAGCACACCCGAACCGGGATATGGCCGCTGCTTCTGGAGCCGCTGAGAACGGGCGAGGAGGACTTCAGGCCTTGGTCCACGGGGGAGTTGTTCCCCGAGGGCATGACGTCTCCGGGGAAGCACGACGCGGAGGAACTGCTCGCCCAGTGGTGGGAGCAGCACAGCCCGCGCGTCGAGGACGGCGTCCTCGACGCGCCCGCGCGTACAGCGGTCACCGCTCCCTTCGGACGTTTCTGGCCCGGTCCCGCCCCCGCCACCACGCCGTCCGCCGACCCCGAGGCGGCTGCACGCGAGTGTGCGGGCTTCTTCACCGACTTCCGCGACGAGGTGCGCCTGGGCCTGGTCGCGGCGGCGCGTGGCGCCGACGCGCTGGCCACGGCCGGCTGGTCGGGGCCGATGAACTACGACAACGACTTCGGGAAGTACGCGGCCGTCCTGCGGAGCTGGGAGGACCGCTTCGGGGTGAGGGTGGTGGGCGTGGGGTTCGCCACGCTGCACCTGAGCGTGGCGTCGCCGCCGGTCGACAAGGGGCAGGCGCTGCGCGTCGCCGCCGAACACTTCGCGTTCTGCCCGGACAACATCTGGCAGGGCCCGGACGCCACACTCGACGCGTACGCCGAGCGGCTGATGGGTGCGGACTGCTGGGACTTCTGGTGGGACTGAGGCCGCTCCATTTATCGTTTCCCTGGTCCGGCGCTCTGTTCCGGAGACGTCAGGTGCGGTTGCGGGGTGAGAGGCAGAACGGATGTCCCGCCGGGTCGAGGAGCACCAGCCACTTGTCGGGCGTCGGCTGGTGCGCCGGCTCCGAGGCTCCCAGCGCCACCAGCGCGTCACGGGCCTGCTCCAGGTCGTCCACGTCGAAGTCCAAGTGGAGCTGCTGCGGTACGCCCTGACCGGGCCAGCTCGGCGGCTGGTGGCCGTCGACGCGCTGGAAGCCGATGAACAGGCCGTTCGCCAGGGTGAGCCCGGCGAAGTCGGCGTCCGAGCGCGCGTGCGGCGCGACGCCCAGGGCCTGCTGGTAGAAGGCGGCGAGTTCCAGAGGGTCGGCGCAGTCGAGCGTCACGGCGCTCAGCTCCAGGAGGGCGGGCGTCATCGGAGTCTCCAGGGGCGGGGGACGGGAAGGGCGAGGACGCCCACCCTAGTGATCACGGCGTGGGCGCACGATCGAGTTCCCTGGGGCGTCCCAAAGGCGCACCAGCGGCGTCCCAGAGGCGCACCAGAGGCGTCCCAGGGAAGGACGAACGGGCCCGTGGCGCCCGGCTGTCTCACGGATGCATTCGCGCACCCTTGAGCACCTTGTCGACCGCGTTGCGCGGCCCGTACACGGCGATGCCCACCAGGTCCAGGTGATCGCGGTGGACGGCCCGTACGGCGGCACGGTTGTCCCGGTCGTTCCCGGTGGAGAACAGGTCGGAGGTGAACACCGCCAGCGAGAGACCACGCGACAGCGCGCGACCGTGTGCCGTCGTCAGCGTCTCCTTCGCGCCCTCGAAGACCAGCACCGGCTGGCGGAACATCGGCCGGTACTCGGTGCCGTCCGCGTCCTCGTAGGGCTCGCCGATCACCTCAGGGGCGGCCTGCCCGAGCCCGCTGACCAGGAACGCCGTGACATTGAGCCGCTGCCAGGTCTCCAGGTCGTCGCGCAGCAGCACCGCGATCTTGGTGTCGAAGCGCACGGGGGCGCTGTCGTCCGGCGTGGCCATGGGTGCGGGGGCGGCGGCAGCGGAGTGAGGGGCAGGGGCGGGAGCTGAGGCGGTCTCGTACGTCATGCCCTCAGGCTCGCTCCCGGCTCGCCCCAAGGTCTTGTACGTTCTTTGCATGCCGTCGAAGCCACCCGCCTCCTCTGCGCGGGGCCCGGAGCCCGCGCGGGGTCCGCAGGAGGTGTCCGCCTGGCACCCGCGCGTCGCCGGGGTCGTGGAGGTCTTCCACGCCCACTTCACCGAGCACGCCTACCCCATGCACGTCCACGACGCGTGGACCCTGCTCATCGTCGACGACGGCGCTGTGCGTTACGACCTGGAGCGCCGCGAGCGCGGGACCCCCCACGACACGGTGTCCCTGCTCCCGCCCCACGTTCCGCACAACGGCCAGCCCGCCACCGCCCACGGCTTCCGCAAGCGGGTCCTCTACCTGGACCTGCCGCAGCTCGACGAGACGTTCATCGGCGCGGCCGTGGACGCACCCGACATGGCCGACCAGCTGTTGCGCCGGCGCGTCGGACGGCTGCACACGGCCCTGGAACACCCCGGCGACGAGCTGGAGGCCGAGAGCCGGCTGACGCTGATCGAGGAGCGACTGCGGGACCACTTGCGTCCCCGGCTCGCCGTGCCCGTGCACCGCAGGGATCGCGGACTGGCCGTCGAACTGCGCGAGTTGCTGGACGCGCGCGTGTTGAGCGGTGTCACGCTCGGCGAGGCCGCGGAAGTGGTGCACGCGCATCCCGCGCATCTCGTACGGGCGTTCAGCGGGGCCTTCGGCATCGCGCCGCACCAGTACCTGATGGCCCGCAGGGTGGACCGGGCACGCCGTCTGCTGCTCGACGGGCACCCGGCCGCCCAGGTGGCGACCGAGGTCGGCTTCTACGACCAGGCACACCTGACACGACACTTCAAGCGGGTCGTCGGGGTGACGCCGGGACGGTACGCGCGCTCGCGGTGAGTGAGCTCGCGGTGAGTGAACCGGGGACGCCACTCCTGCGAGCTACATGACGAGGTCTCCTGCTGCCATGCCGGTGGCGCGTGACTAAACTCGCCGGACGCGGCAGACAAAAGAGGTGTCTGTCCTGGGGTTTGGGGTTGCTGTGGTGGTTACGGGTAAGGTCCTGCGGTTCGACACGGCGCGTGGCTACGGCTTCATCGCGCCGAACACGGGAGGAGAGGACGTATTCCTCCACGTCAACGACCTGTCGTTCGGCGAGGAGCGCGTCCACCCGGGAGTCATGCTGGAGTTCGAGATCGTCGAGGGCGACCGCGGCCCGAAGGCCGCTTTCGTACGCCTCTCCGCCGACAACCCGCCCCAGGCCGCCACGCACGCGGTGGCGCGCCACGTGGACCCGCAGGACGGCGACTGCGATGTGCTGAGCAGGGACGAGTACCAGCGCGAGGTCACGGAACTGCTGCTCCGCACCGTCCCGACGCTCTCCGGCACGGACATCTTGACGATCCGGGCGGCGTTGGTGAACTCGGCGCAGGCGCATGGGTGGATCGAGGACTGAGGGTGCACGGTGGCTCCGCCATCGCTGCAACTGCTCACAGGGGCGAGCGCGAGGCAGTACGCGTCCGGCCCGAACAGATGCGGTCTCGATGTCGTTCTGTCACCCTGCCGGACGTGACGTCGTTTCGATCGGCGAAGTGAGCCGGTTCGCTCCTTTCGTGCGCGTGATATCTCTGTCTCGTTGCTCGTGTGAATGTTCGCATGACAGCATGCCGGAGTGACTGAAAACGGGGACGAGCGAGAAGGTTTGCGCCTTGCGAGTCTGACGGAGCTGGCGGGCGTGAACGGGCTCGAAACGTCGGACAAGGCCCGGGGGAACTCCGAGCCGCCCGGCCAAGATGAGTCGGCTGAGCTCGAGAGAGCAACCGGGGAGGCTCAGCCAGGAGTGCAGGGGACGGCCCCAGCCGCAGGTATGCCGACGGCTGCAGCTGCTGCACGTCGAGGTTTCGCGAGGCTGCTCGGAGAGTTTCGGCGTGCTGCGGTGCTTGTGCCGTTCGACGGGCAGGGCAGCCTGTGGACCTCCGATTTCGGTGGGGTCCGGTGGATCTGTGCGTTCTCTGACGAACAGGCTTTGGCACGCTTCGCGGCAGCTCGTGGGGAGGCGGGGCGAGAGTGGACGTACCAGAGTGTCCTGGGCGCCAGGCTCCTTGACGTAATGGTGCCGATGCTGCCGGAGCCGGGTGGCGTGGCCCTGGACGCCGGCGGTACGGAGGGCACGCTGTTTCCCCCCGTCGTGGGGATCGTTCCCGACGAAGTGGCCGTGATCGGCGAAGGGGAGATGGCCGGATGACCGGTAAGGAACCAGATCTCGCAGCCCCACCGGAGGCGCTGGCAGAGATTGCGCGCGGCATCGACTTGGCGCATTCCGAGTTGAAGGACCTCGGTATGACGGGCGAGGCATCGGTGGGTCGTGGATTCTCCGATCTGGCTCTGTCCGGAGTCGAGTTGGGCCACGGTGGTCTGACGGCGGAACTGGAGAACTTCTGCGGGCGATGGGAGTGGGGTGTGCGCGCCCTCACCCTCCGTGGCAATTCCTTCGCGCAGGGGGTTGGTCTCTCTTCGGGTTCGTTCGCTGAACAGGAGCGATACATCAAGGATGCCTTCAAGATCGGTGTGAACTCCCTCAACGGCAATCCGCACCTGTCCGAGGACGAAGTGAAGCAGATGAGCTGGGAGAAGATCCGCGATCAGCACGCATCGGACGGAGCCGACTGGAGCGCCGAGTCGCTCTCGCGGGCGAACGACGATGTCAAGCAGACATGGAAGAACACCGGTTATGACGTCATGGACGCACAGCTGGACTCGATGGAGCGACAGGGAATGATCGACCCGTCGGTGCGCGAGCGCGTGGACGAGCGGCTCAAGCGCGATCTCGATCCTGACCAGGCGACTCTGGACCAGGCAGACCAGCCGCGCTGGGGGACGAACCGCTGATGGTGGACTGGGGCGGACTGGTCGACAAGGGCATCGACAAGATCGGTGACGGGATCGATAAGGGCAAGGAACTCGTCGGCGAGGGCATTGACCACGTTACGGACAAAGCCGGGGAGGGCCTCGATAAGGTCGGTGCGCACGACTGGGCCGACGCCGTCGAGGACTGGGGTGACCAGACGGCCTCATCGCTCGGTGCCGAGGTGGGCGAACAGCAGCTCGGGGAGACCGAGGAAGCCAACGAGCTGATCCACGGCAATCCTGAGAGAATCACCGCGACGGTCAGGAACCTCAGGGACTTCCAGAAGGCGTTCGACCTCGTCGGCAGCGGGATGAAGCGGCTGGACGCAGCTCATTGGAAGGGGGAGGCCGCCGACTCCTTCCGTGAAAAGTTTCAGACCTTGCCCACGGATTGGCTGCGTGCCGCCGACGCGATGGAGGCCGCGGCCAAGGCGCTGGAGTCCTATGGGCACACCGTCGTCACTGCTCAGGGCAAGGCTCGGGAGGCGGTCATCCTCTACAAGGAGGGTGCGAAGGAATCCGAAACCGCCGCCGCCACCCATCGCAAAGAGGTCCTGGCCTACGAAGCGAGCCGGGCGGACGATAACCCTCTGCCGAAACCGACGGACTTCACTGATACCGGCAAGGCGAAGCGGGCGCGCGCCCAGGAGATCCTGAGCGAGGCCCGAAAGTCCCGCAACGAAGCCGGCGAGACAGCCAGAGCAGCGATCCGTACTGCCGTGGCGCAGGCGCCAGAGATGCCCACGGGCCGTGAGAGGGCGCAGCTGGAACTGATGGATCACGCCCTGGGCCAGGGATTCGAGCTTGCGCACTTCGGCGGCGGCATCGTGAAGGGCGGTGCCGGGCTCATCAACTTCGTACGCTCGGTCAACCCGACAGACATGTACAACCTGACCCACCCGGCCGAGTACTACAAGGGTGTCAACACCACGCTCGCCGGGTTGGTCTCCTCCGCTGCCAACCCCGATCGCGTACTCAAGAACGCCTGGGACTCGGCGAAGGGGGACCCCTCCGAGTTCCTCGGCAGGCTCGTACCCGAGTTGATCGGGACCAAGGGCACTGGTCTGGTGCGCGGTGGTTTGCGTGCGGGACTGCGTGAAGGGGGCAGACACCTGCCGCACGAGAAGCCCGGAGGAATCCGTGGTGATCACGAGAAGAGCCCTGAGAGCAACGGGAAGCGCTGCAGCGAGACGGTCTGCAAACGGGACCCCGTCGACATCGCAACAGGCCGCGTTCTGCTGCCCCGAACGGACGTCACCCTTCCTGGCCTCTTGCCTCTGGTCTTCCGGCGGGTGTACGACTCGTCCCGACGCTCGGGCCGCTGGTTCGGGCCCACTTGGTCGAGCACGGTGGACCAGCGCTTGGAGATCGACGCCGAAGGAGTGGTCTTCGCCTGCGACGAGGGGAGCGTTCTGGCCTACCCTCATCCGGCTCCCGGCGTTCCGGTCGTTCCCACACACGGAAGACAGTGGCCTCTCGACCGTGTTGCCGACGGGTACACCCTGACCGATCCGTCGAGTGGTCTGGTGCGCCGCTTCAGCGACCATGACGGCGCCCTTGCGTTGTTGACAGAGTTGAAGGATCGCAACGGAAACTGGATCGCGTTCGAGTACGACGATGAGGGCGCTCCTCTTGGCATCCGCCACCATGGCGGGTACTACCTCAAATTGGGCACGGCGAATGGTCGCGTCACGGCCCTGCACCTGGCAGGTGCCGCTCCGGACGGCTCCGATCAGGCTCTCGTGCGTTACGGCTATGCCGGGGGGCACCTGACCGAGGTCGCCGATTCCCGCGACCGTGCCACGCGATTCGCCTGTGATCACCTCGGGCGCATCACTTCCTGGACGGACAGCAACGACAGTCGGTTCGAATACGTATATGACGAGAAGGACCGGTGTACTTACCAGGCAGGCGACCGTGGCCATCTTGAGACCCGCTTCACCTGGGACGGCACTGACCCGGCGACCGGGTTGCGGATGACCACGCTGACCGACGCGTACGGGCACACCGAGTGCCACCTCATCAATGACCGAGACCAGGTGGTCGCCGAGATAGATGCGCTGGGCTCCATCACCCGTTACACGCACGATCGTCATCGCGGACCGCTCTCCCGTACCGATCCTCTGGGGCACACCACGCGGACCACCTATGACGCCGCAGGCAGGATCGTCGCGCTGGAGCGGCCAGATGGCCGGATCGCCCAGGCGGAATTCGACGAATGCGGAAACCCCACGGTCATCACCGCTACCGACGGAAATGTCACACGACAGACCTTCGACCAACGAGGCAACCGCACGTCGGTGACCGTACCTTCAGGTGCCACAAAACACTTCGCGTATGACGAGCAGGGTCGACTCACTTCCGTGACCGACGGCCTGGGTGCGGTCACCAACCTGGTACTCGACAGTCGTGGACTGTTGCTTGAGATCACCGACCCGCTGGGCGCCGTCACCCGGTACGAACGCGACGCTTTTGGTCGGGCTGTGCGGATTACCGACGCCATCGGCGCCGTGACCCACATGGAATGGACGATCGAGGGGCGGCCCGCCCGGCGCACAGCACCCGATGGCGCGGTCGAGACGTGGTCGTATGACGGGGAAGGGAACTGCCTTGCTCATACGGATGCTGCTGGGGGTACGACCCGCTTCACCTATACAGACTTCGACTTGACGGCGTCCCGTACCGATCCGGACGGCAGGCGCTACGAGTTTTCCTACGATGCCAACTTGAGACTCATAGAGGTAACCGGCCCCCAGGGGTTGAGCTGGGACTACACCTACGACCAGGCGGGTCGTCCGGTCGCGGAGACCGATTTCGACGGTCGTACGCTGGCCTACTCGTACGACGTGGCCGGGCGCCTCCTGTCCCGGACCAATGGACTGGGCCAGACGATCCACTACGGTCGGGACACGCTTGGCCGTATCGTCCTGAAGGCCGCTGACGACGGCGGTACCACGACCTTCGAGTATGACCTTTTCGACTCACTGGCGATGGCCACGGGTCCGGACGCCCGGCTGGAGCGCGTTCGGGACCGCCTGGGAAGGCTGAAGGCCGAAACTGTCAATGGCCGTACAGTCTCCTATGCGTACGACACACTCGGCCGGCGCATACGCCGGTCCACTCCTGGCGGTTCGGTCAGCGATTGGACCTACGATGCGGCAGGCCGAAGAACACGGCTAACCACATCAGGAAGGGTTGTCGATTTCTCGTACGACGCATTGGGCCGTGAAGTGCACCGGTCGGTCGAAGGCGTTGTATCGCTGTGTTCCTCGTTCGACAGCCAGGGCAGGCTGAGCTCCCAGGAAGTCACCTCGCCTCGGGGACGCCTCCAGCACCGCGCCTATGCCTATCGGGCGGATGGCGCACCTTTGTCAGTCACGGACGAGTTCTCGGGCACGCGACACTTCGACCTCGATACGTCGGGAAGGGTCACGGCCGTCCGTTCGGGCCGCTGGAGCGAACAGTATGTCTACGACGCCGCAGGCAACCAGACGGAGGCCCACTGGCCGAGCGGCCATGCGCACGACGAGGCGAGGGGCTCGCGGACCTACAGCGGTACCCGTCTGACCCGAGCCGGATCCGTGCGGTACGAGTTCGACGCCCACGGCCGTATCACGTTGCGCCAACACACCCGGCTCTCCAAGAAGCCGGAAACGTGGCGCTACGCGTGGGATGCAGAAGATCACCTGACCGAGGTGACGACTCCGGACGGAACGGTTTGGCGTTACGCCTACGATCCGCTCGGTCGCCGGATCGCCAAGTCCTCACTCAGTGAGACGATCCACTTCACGTGGGACGGCGCCTCTCTATGTGAACAGGCGACCACGAACACGGTGCTGACCTGGGATTACGCGGGCACGCGTCCACTGGGTCAGACCGAGCGCCGAACGGATTCCACGGAGCGGCGATTCTTCGCCATCGTCACAGACCTCGTAGGAACCCCTACAGAACTGGTGGACGAGTCGGGATCGCTGGCCTGGCGCAGCCGCTCGACCCTGTGGGGCTCCACTGCCTGGACTCGCGACGCCACCGCATACACCCCACTGCGTTTCCCAGGTCAGTACTTCGATCCGGAGTCGGGGCTCCACTACAACTACTTCCGCTATTACGACCCCGCTACCGCCCGCTACCTGTCCTCGGACCCCCTGGGCTTGGCCCCCGCCCCCAATCCGACCGCGTACGTGGACAATCCGCTCACCTGGGCGGATCCGCTGGGTCTCGCACCGGAAGGTTGTGGAGATGCGGAGTCCAAGGTCCGACCCGACCTTGCGACCGCCAAGGCGGACGCCCTGCGAGAAGCCGGGATACCCGAGGGGGCGACTCCCATCGAGATCGACGACTACGTCCCTGCCACGACACCTGAATGGCAGGGGGCGAAGCAGTTGATGGACGAGAACCATCAGCCTATCTACTATCGTGAAGAAGTCTACGAACATCCCAACGGTCAGGATTACGTGGTATTCCAAGACCACTGGTTCGGTCATCGCAAACCAGGGGAGGATGGCTATCAGCCGTCACACGTCCACGTGAGGCCGTTCGAAGACACCCGAAACGGACAGATTCCCGGTACGGAGCCGCATTATTACTATGTACGCTGACCGCATGCTATTGAACCCAGGGGAGCTGGCGTCCTTCTACGGAAATGTGCCGCCGCTGGACGTGTTTAGGCTGAGGTCCTTTCATCTCGACTGGCACGGTCCGATGGTCACGTTGAGAGTGGACCTTTCCACTTTCCCTTCCACCTTGCCATCCCAGTGGGAAGGCGTGGACGTGGACACGGTCCAGTGCCACTTGCAGTTCATCGCTGTGTCAGATTTCGTTTTGAGGGATTGGGCTCCTTCCGTGGCTCCGGTCCGCATGGCGATTGCGGCGCTGGGCGAACAGGGAAGAGTGACCGTGAGTGTGGCTGGTGACGGCGTCGATCTGGGTTTCCGTAGCGCTTCCTCCGTACGTCTGGGGCACGTGAGCGCCTTCAAGATGGGCGTAGATGGAACGGACGAGGGGCCTAGAATCTTCACTAAGCGGATGGACTCTCTCCGTTACCGCTCACTGCCCGCAACCGACGAGAAGAATTTCCATGGCCGCATCTGACTGGACCTCGAAGATTTTCTCGGAGAATGGTCTCTCGGAGCTCTATGGAGACCCGCCGGCGCTTGATGAATGCGTGCTCTTCTATGCGCAGTTCGACGAGCGGGGCGTCTCGGTGACATTTGGTTTCGACACCCGTGTCCTTCCGGATAACCCGCCGGCCGATTGGGCGGATAAGCCGTACAACACTGTGGAATTCTTCTTGCGCTTCACAGGGGTTCGGGACCTGGCTGTCGCAGGGTGGAACGCCGATGTGCGCGACGCGCACATCGCCATGGTCCGGGAAGAGGAGGCGATGCACGTTATCGTGCAGGCACCGCAAACCCAGTTGAAGTTCGCCGCTTCCGAGGTGCTCGTGACGCGGATCCGGCCGTACCTGGCGGGCGCCGACTGAGGGTGAACTGCTGAGCCCATCGTGGTGTGGGGCGGGCAGAGCGCCGGCTAGGCCTCGTCCCGCGACGCCCGCGCCCACTGCACCAGGTCCCTCGCCAGTGGTCCTCCGTGGCGTGCCCAGCGGAAGTGGTCCACCGGTTCGCCCGCCTCCGCGCGCGTGTAGGCGCGGCGTTCCAGGCGGGCGTGAGGGGCCTTGTCGCAGAGGTGGGTGACCGCGCCCGGTGGGGCCATGTGGTCGCCCTCCACGTCCACCGCGAGCAGCGGCAGGCGCAGGCGCTGGAGGGCGGCCTCCGTGTCGGTGCCGTTCACCCGGTAGCGGCCCGTCCTCGCCTGGTGCGCCCAGTCGCGGATGACCCCGGTGGGCTGGCGTCCGCCGAAGCCCAGGCGGTGGCCGGGCCAGTGGCCTAGCACGGTGGCGATCAGCCCCGCGCTCTGCGTCGCGGCGAGCAGCCCGAGGGAGCGTGAGCCGTACGCCCGGTGATGGACGGAACCTGCGGCCACGATGGCCACGGCGTCCGGCGCGGGTTCGGCGCGCTCGCCGGCCAGGGCTGCCTGGACCAGTGCGAGTTGGCCGCCGAGGCTGTGTCCGCAGACCGTGACCGAGGCCTCGGGCCTGCTCGTGCGGATCGCACCGATCGCGGCGCCGATGTCGCCCACCAGGTGGTGGTAGGCGGTGTCCCGAGGGGCCTGCGACCGGTCCCCGCTGCCCCGGTGGTCAAGGACCAGGGCCGTGGCGCCCGCGCCGTGCAACTCGTACAGGAAGCGTCGGTAGAAGCCCGCCGGGGTGCCCATTGCCGGGGCGATGAGGACCACCGGACTGTCGTTCTCCGGTCGGGGGAAGCCGAGCAGCGGGAACCGCTGTCCGTCCGCGGCCTCGACCTCGGTGAACCGCTCCGTCTGCACGCGTGTTTCCGAACCTGGTTGTGACACGGAGGGAGCATCGCACAGGCGACCGCGGGTGTCTTCAGCTGTCTTCGATGGGGTGCCTCACAGGGTCGTGACCCTCTCCGTCCGTGCGTACGGTGCACCCTCTGGATTGCTCAGCTGTACGGTCACCCGGACCGGGTCTCCCGTACCGAACGGAAGGCTGTCGTCCAGCAGGACCGGAACCGTCACCTGGACGTCGTGCTTCTGGCCGTCGCACGTCAGACCCGGGTGGTACACCGTACCCACGCCGCGCGGACTGCGGACGTGCGCATCGCGCGCGTCGGCCAGTCGCCAGACCACGCTCAGGTAGAGCTCCGAGGACGGCGCGCAGGAGTACGTGACGACGATCGTGATCGCCTTGCCCGTGGCGGGTAACACGGCGCCGATGGAGACCGTGTTGCCCCGGCCGTGCAGGGACGAGTCGTCGTCCGCCGCGGCGGGTGACGCCTGGATCGTGATGCCGGCGCCCAGGGCCAGGACTGCGAGCGCGGCGGCGGCGATGCGCAGGCACGTGAGCGACAACTGCATACGGTGACTTCCTCTCGAAGTCTCGAACACTCGGCCTCTCGAAGTCTCGGCGACGCGACGGCGCGGCGACCCGAAGACCCCGGGATTGGCCGAGGAGGAGTCGCCGCATCATCACATCGGGCTCTCTCGCTCCGGTCTCGGACCGCTGTCCGGCCAATGCTCGAAGTGAGCCGCGTCCGTGCGGACTTCGGGCCGTGCCCGTGTCCTGCGGGAGCGCCCCCACCTGACATCTGTCATATGCCGACCCGGACGCCAGACACTGTGCCGGAGGGCGCCACCGCCCTTACCTTCTAGGGCATGACGAAGCCGCAAGAGCCGACGGGGGACAGCATGAGCAAGGGTGAGAGCACAGCGTCCGACAAGACCGACGTCCACGTCAGTCTCATGGGTGGCACGCGCCTCGAAGGCAAGCAGGTGCACGAGAAGACCCTCACCGTCTCGCTCGTGGGCGGCGCCGACATCGACCTCACCGGCGTCGACGTTCCCGACGGCTCCGAGCTGAAGATCACCAAGCTCAGCCTGATCGGCGGCGTCAAGCTGAGGGTGCGCCCCGACGTGCGCGTGCTGGTCACCGGCATCCGCCTCGGCGGCGTCAGCGACGAAGGCCCGAGCGTGCCGGGCGGACCGACCGTACGCGTCAACGCCTGGGGGCTCCTCGGCGGAGTGAGCGTCGTGCGCGATTAGTGTCGCGGGAGGCGTGGGTCTGCCGTACGCGGTCATGGACTCGGACCTGAACCTGGACCGGTCGGCCCACCACCTCGAAGGACCTCCGGCGTCATGCCTGGTGGCGGGGCGGGCGGCCTGGGCGGGTGGGCTCGGGGGGCCGTTGTCAGTGGTGCCCCGTAGCGTTGTCTCCAGTGAAGGGGCCAACCGAGCCAGGTTGCCCCGCTGTTGGGGAGGGGTGTGCCTTGAGTGCTGCGCAGACCGGCCAGGTGGCGGAGACGACGTACCTGGAGCTGTCCGAGGACGGCGGCGGTGCCCACAAGTTCTACGAGGTGACGGTGCAGGGCACCAGCGTGTCGGTCCGCTACGGGCGGATCGGCGCGGACGGCCAGCTGCAGCAGTCGAGCTTCCCCACCCCCGAGAAGGCCCGGGCCGCGGCCGCCAAGAAGATAGGGGAGAAGGTCCGCAAGGGGTACGCCCCCGCCGTGCGGGGCCAGCGCGCCGCCCGAGCGGTCACGCGGCGCCAGGTCACCTCCGCCCCCTCGACGGCGCGGGCGACGGCCCCGGTCCTGTGGCGCTTCCGGACCGGCGCCTCGGCCTTCGGCATCCACGTGGACGACGACCGCTGCTGGGTCGGCAACCAGAACGGTGACGTCTACTCCCTCGCCCACGACGGCGAGGTCCTGGCGCACTACTCGCTGCCCGAAGGCGTGAAGTGCCTGGTCGCCGACGACTTCTGGATCTACGCCGGGTGCGACGACGGCCGGGTGTACGACCTGTCGGCCAAGGTGCCGTTCGCCGCGTACGCCATCGCGGATGACGTGGACATCTTCTGGCTCGACATCCACGAGGGCGTGCTCAACGTGGCGGACCGCAACGGCGGTCTGACCGTCATCGACCACGAGGACGAGTTCCAGTGGTCCCGCAACTCCGCCGGTGACAGCGCCTGGATGGTGCGCGCCGACGACCGGGCCGTCTACCACGGGCACGGTACGGGCGTGACGGCGTACGCGGCCGACGGCACCGGCCAGTTGTGGCACACGGCCACGCAGGGCAACGTCCTCTTCGGCTGGCAGGAGTCCGACGCCGTGTACGCGGGCACCGGCCGCCGGGTCGTACAGCGCCTGGCCAAGACGGACGGGCGGGTCGAGGCCACGTACACGTGCGACGCCGCGGTGTACTCCTGCGCCACCTCACCGGGCGGCGAGTACGTCTTCGCCGGTGACTCGTCGTCCTCCGTCTACTGCTTCCGCGCCGACGGCACGCGCCTCTGGAAGCTGTCGACCGGCGGCGGCTCCGCCCTGTCGATGCAGTACCACGAGGAGCGCCTCTATCTCGTGTCGACCGATGGCTCCCTGGCCTGCGTCGACGCCAGTCCTGCGGCCATCGAGGCCGCGGAGGCCGGTTCGGTGCCGGTCGCCCAGGACATCAAGCTCGCCGCCGCCCTGCCGACGTACGTGCCGCCGGCCAGCCCCGCGGCGATAGCCACGGTGAGCGCGGCACCCGCGCCGGGCTCCGGGGTGGTCGTGGAGTGCGTCCAGGCGGGCGGACGCCTGCGGGTGCACGTCATATCCGACGGCTACGAGTCGGGCTGGAACGTCCAGTTCCCGAGGGCGATACGCCAGGCGGGCGCCCGGTACGTGGTGGACGCGCTGCACTCGTCGACGCGCGGGTTCTACCGGGTGAGGGGGGAGATCCGGCGGCTGGTCTGAGGAGGGATGCCGGAGCCATCCGGGACGGTACGGCTCGGCTGGTTCCCGAGCGCGGGGGCGTCGCTGCTGCCGGTGGTGCTCGACGCGTTGCGGGGTACGGACCCGGGGCTGCGGGTGGTGAGGAGAGAGCTGCGGGTGGTGAGTAGAGAAGGGGACGACCCCGGTGCTCGTGCGGGTCCTGCGAGCGGGCAGCCTGGACCTGGCGCTGCTCGCGTCGGCGCCGCCGTTCCGGGCCCCGGACGGAGTCGCTGCCGCTGGTCCTGCAGACGCTCACCGAGCGGCCGCTGTGCGTGGCGATGTCGGCGCGCGACCCGCCGGCCCGCGACGCCTATGTGGACATCGCGGATCTGCGCGGGCAGAAGTGGATCGCGGGGCCGTCCTCGTGGGAGGACCGGCTGATGGGGGTGTGGCCGGGGCTCGACGAGCGGCCGGAGATCGCGCACACCGTCCGGGACTGGCCGGCCAAGCTGCACCTGGTCGCCGCCGGATACGGGCTGACCACCGTGTCGCCCGCTCTCGCGGACGCCGCGCCGCCGGGTGCGGGTCCTGCCGGTGCGCGGCGGGCCGCAGGAGCAGCGGCGGGTGCTGCTGGCCCGTGTGCCCGGGGTTCCGGCGGAGCCGGTGCTGCGGGTGGCGGAGGCGTTGCGGGCGGCGGCGCTGGGGGCGGGGGTGCGCGAGGGAGGGGGCGAAGGGCGGGGCGGGAAGGGGGGGCGAGCCTCCTACGTAGGTGTTCGACCCCGCTGGCGTAGGCCGGCACCCGACCCCGCTGCGAGGGCCCCTGAAACCGCTCGTTCCGTCCCTCAAACGGCCTATCGATGTGATGCAAACGTCCTATGCCTTTAGCGAGCCCTCACGGTGAACGCCATTTACCTAGTTAGCGTCATTAACCAAGGCCTCCTTGCCCCCTACATCAAAGGCCGGACACCGGCCAGGCGGCACCGCGCCTCCCGCGCATGATCGTTCCGGAATGTGACTTTAGGCCCTACCTCGACGGGACTTTCGGCCCTGGTCGGCGGGACCTTCGGCGCGCAGCCCGGCGTGTCGCGGGTGGCAAATTCTTACTACGTAAGGCGTTAGTACGAGACAGAAGGTCATCCTGTTTTGAGTGCCGAAGCTCCTGCACCCCCTGCCGACCCGCAGCCGGACCCGGAGGCCGTGTCCCGACACCGGTCCCTGTTCCGCGCTGCCGAGCGCCGCCGTCGACCCCGGCTGCGCAAGTCGGACATCACGGTCACGGAAGAGGCGCAGGTCTCGCGGGCCGTCAAGGCCACGATGCTCGGCAACGCCATGGAGTGGTACGACTTCGGCGTCTATGCCTACCTCGCCGTCATCATCGGCAAGGAGTTCTTCCCGTCGGGCAACGCCACCGCCCAGACGCTCTCCTCGCTCGCGACGTTCGCGGCGGCCTTCCTGGTGCGCCCGCTGGGCGGCATGTTCTTCGGGCCGCTCGGCGACCGCGTCGGCCGGAAGAAGATCCTCGCGCTCACGATGATCATGATGTCGGCCGCGACCCTCGCGATCGGCCTCATCCCGAGCTACGCCACGATCGGCTTCTGGGCGCCCGTGCTGCTGGTCCTCTGCCGCATGGTGCAGGGCTTCTCCACCGGTGGTGAGTACGGCGGCGCGGCGACGTTCATCGCCGAGTACGCGCCCGACAAGCGCCGCGGCTTCTGGGGCTCGTTCCTGGAGTTCGGCACCCTGATCGGTTACACGGCCGCCGCCGTCCTGGTCACCGTCCTGCAGACGGTCCTCTCGGACAGCTCGATGCAGTCGTGGGGCTGGCGCATCCCGTTCATGGTCGCCGCGCCGCTCGGGCTGATCGGCCTCTACCTGCGGATGCGCCTGGACGAGTCGCCCGCCTTCCAGAAGATGGAGGAGTCCGGCTCGGTCGAGCACGCCCCGAAGCGGACGCTGCGCGAGACCTTCGCCGGCCAGTGGCGCGCGATGGCGCTGTGCATCGCGCTGGTCGCCGCGTTCAACATCACCGACTACATGCTGCTGTCGTACATGCCGACGTACCTCACCGAGCTCGGCTTCGGCGAGGCCGGCGGGCTGATGTCCATCGTCGTGGTGATGGTGATCCTGATGCTGCTGATCAACAGCGTCGGACGGCTCTCCGACCGGGTCGGCCGCAAGCCCGTCCTGATGGCCGGCTCGATCGCGTTCGTCGTCCTGGCGGTGCCCGCGTTCCTGCTGATCAAGCACGGCGGCACGGCCTTCGTCTTCGCCGGACTGCTGATCCTGGGCCTGGCCCTGGTCTGCTACCTCGGCGCGATGTCCGCCTCGCTGCCCGCGCTCTTCCCCACCGAGGTGCGCTACGGCTCGCTGTCCGTCGGCTTCAACATCTCCGTGTCGCTCTTCGGCGGCACCACTCCGCTCGTCGTCGCCGCGCTGATCAGCGCCACCGGCAACGACCTGATGCCCGCCTTCTACACGATGCTGGCCGGTGCCGTCGGCGCCATCGCCGTCTTCTTCATGACGGAGACGGCCGGTAAGCCGCTGAACGGCTCGCCGCCCTCGGTTGCCACCGAGGAGGAGGCCGTCGAGCTGGTGGAGCAGCACCGCGCGTCCACGGCCACCTGACGGGCCGGGAGCGCCCGGCCTCCGAGGTCGCGCCTACGCCCACGGGCCCGGAGTGCCCCCGCGACCGCGCGTACGCCAACGGGACCGGGCGGACGAGAAGACCTCTCGTCCGCCCGGTCCCGTTTTCGTTGTCGCTGTAGCGTCCGTACGCGCTACCCGCTCCCAGCACCCGAGCCTCCCGAGTGCGCGCCGCCCGCCCGCTCAGCCGTTCACGAACGCCATGCTGTTGTCGTCGTACCGGTTGCCCGCCACCCCGCCCGCCGGAGCCGCCGCCTCGATCGCCGCCAGGTCCTCGGCCGTCAGCTCCACGCGCAGTGCCGCCAGGTTCTCCTCCAGGTACTTCACGCGCCGGGTGCCCGGGATCGGCACCACGTTCTCGCCCTGGTGCTGCACCCACGCCAGGGCCAGCTGCCCGGCCGTGACGCCCTTCGCCTCCGCCAGCTCGTCCAGCTTCGCCACGATCGCCAGGTTCCGCTCCAGGTTGCCGTCGGCGAAGCGCGGCTGCGTACGGCGGACGTCACCCGCCTCCATGGTCGCCACCGACGCGTACTTCCCGGTCAGGAAGCCGCGCCCGAGCGGCGAGAACGGTACGACGCCGATGCCGAGCTCCCGGCACAGCGGCGCGATCTCCGCCTCCAGGTCCCGGGTCCACAGCGACCACTCGCTCTGCAGCGCCGCGATCGGGTGCACCGCGTGCGCGCGCCGGATGGTGTCCGCGCCCGCCTCGGACAGGCCCAGGTGGCGGACCTTGCCCTCGGCGACCAGTTCGGCCATCGCGCCGACCGTCTCCTCGATCGGCACCTGCGGGTCCACCCGGTGCTGGTAGTAGAGGTCGATGTGGTCGACGCCCAGGCGGCGCAGCGACGCCTCGCACGCCTCGCGGACGTAGGCTGCGTCGCCCCGCAGCCGGGTCGGCTCGCCGAGCTTGTTGGCGAAGCCGAACTTGGTGGCCAGGACCACGTCGTCACGTCGCCCGGCGATGGCCCGGCCGATCAGCTCCTCGTTGTGCCCGGAGCCGTAGAAGTCGGACGTGTCGAGGAAGCCGACCCCGAGGCCGAGGGCGTGGTGCAGGGTCGCGATCGACTGCTCGTCGTCCGAGGTGCCGTACCCGTGGCTCATGCCCATACAGCCCAGGCCCTGGGCGGAGACCGCGAGTCCGCCCAGGTGGCGGGTGGGGACGTGGTTCATGGTGGTGCCTCCTGCGCTCGAATGCTCCGATGACTGCTCGGCCGGTTGCCTCGACAAAGTCGATCTTGCTGGTACGAGACGCTATGAGCTGGAGTGCACTCGAAGTCAACCTCCCCGTCCCCGTCCCCGCCGTCACCCCGGGTCGGCCTCCGGATCCTACGGAGCGATCCCCACCCCCGGGATCCTGCTCCACGCCCGCTCCCGCGCCGCGCTCATCGCGGGCCAACGCAGGCCGCCCGGGCGGGCGTTGACGCGCGAGGCGTAGGGCGCCGGGTGGAAGGCCGATTGGTAGAAGCAGCCCGTGCCGTAGACGCGGTCGAACGCCGGGCACGACGCGGCCACCGAGCGGGCGGTCGGCTTGCGTCCCGTACGCACCCAGGAGTCCAGCGAGGCGAGGGAGTTGGCGTACTCCGCGTTGCTCAGCTCGCTGTGCTCGTGCTCGTCGGTGAACGTCTGCACCAGGTTCCGCTGCCGCCCCGCGCCCTCCAGCGTGGCGCGGTACGCCGCCTCGTGCTCCACGAACGCGGTCGGGTCGTCGATCGCGTGCATCGTCAGTACGGGGATGTCGACCCGGCCCGTCAGGTCGCTGTCGTACGAGAGGTCCCGCGCGGCCGACGGGTCCGGGCCGAAGCGCTCCACCCCGGCGTTCAGGGCCGCGTCGTCGTGCGAGCCCGAGTAGACGACACCCTTGTTCCCGAAGGGGTTTCGGTCGCCGAGGCGCGTGTGGACGATGTCCCGGAAGGTGAAGGTCGCGAAGCGCAGGTGCGACTCAAGGGTGCGTTCCGGGATCCTCGTGACGGCCAGGACGTCGTCCAGGTTGCGCTGCTGGAGGGCGGTGCGGTCCCCGGGCGCCGCGTCGAAGCCCGTGCACTCCCGCAGCCGGGCGCGCAGGCCGGTGGCGGTCATCGTGGAGTCAGCGTGCAGCCCTTGCCACAGCGGGTACCGCTGCTCGGTGGGCCGGGGATGGTTCCGGCAGTAGTACTGGTAGACCACCCGCAGGTCGACCCGGTAGTCGTAACCGCGCGAACCGCCGCCCAGGACGCCGTTGGTGAGCAGCGCCCCGTCGTACGGCCCGCCCGCGCGCCCGTACGTCTCCACGACCTTCGCGGCGACGTCCCCGCCCCACGACTGGCCGTGCACGTACGTGCGTCGGGGCCGGCCGAACGTCGCCACGAAGACGCGCCGCACGCTCTCCGTGTCCTCGGCCGCCATCCGCGTACCGTAACCGCCGCGCCGGTACGACGATCCCGCCCAGGCGTACCCCTGGTCCACCACGACCGCCCACCGGCCCAGGTCGTCGACGCTGCGGGCGGGGTCGGACGCGTCGCCGAGGTCGGGGCCGCCGTGCGCGTGGACGACGAGCTTGCCGTTCCAGGGGGTCCTGCCGTTTCCGCCTGCGGGCACGGCCAGCGCGTAGTGGGCGCCGTGGCTGTCGGTGCCGGTGTAGCAGGTGGCCTTGCCCGCGAGGGCGGCCGGGCACGCGGCGACGACCGGGCCGGACGCGCGGTCGGCGGCGGACGCGGGTGCCCCGGTGAGCGCGCCGAGGGCGAGGGCCGCCGCGGCGGCCGTCGAGGCCGTACGGGTGAGGGCCGGCGTCCGCAGCCGGGCGCGGGGTGGCCCGAGGGGCGTGGTCCATGGGCGTGGTGCGGTCGAGCGGGTGCTGGACATGGTCGACGACTCGCTTCCTGGCGGCGGCCGGGTTCCCGCGCCACGTGGGTGCGGCGCGGGCAGCGATGCTAGGAAGGGTGGGGCCGCCTGGCCATGAGCCGGGCGTTTGCGTTCATAGTGTTCGCGTACGCCCCCGGCCCGCGCCCCCGGACTGCGCCTCCGGTCCGCACGCCCGGCCGACGGGCGGTGCGGACCGGAAACGTACGTCCCGGCCTACGGACGGTGCGGACCGGAGACGTACGCCCCCGGTCCGCACCGCACAACGTGCCGCACCTCGGTGTTCAGCCCACCGTCCACCGCTGGAGCGCGGAGCCCGTGTCCGTCCGCTGGGTCACCGGGGCGCCGTCGGAGGTCGACGCCGTGGTCATCGGCAGGCCGCTGACCGCCGAGGCCAGGGTGTACGTGCCGTCGGGCCGCCGGGTCGCCCGCCACCGCTGGTTGCCGCCGTCCGTGCAGGTCCACTGGATGACGCGGGCGCCGGACGCGGTGGAGCCGTCGGCGACGTCGGCGCACAGGCCGGACTCGACGTTGGCGATGCGGTACGTGTCGTCGGCCTGGCGGGTGAACCGCCACTGCTGGTTGGCGCCGCCGTTGGGCGTCCAGGTGACCAGCTGGGTGCCCGGGTCCTTGCTGTGGCCCGGGTCGTCGAGCGCCTTGCCGCCGGCCGTGAGGGTGTGCACGCCGTCCAGGGAGCCGCCGCCGGGCGCAGGGCCGGTCGCCGAGAGCGTGAGGGTCTGCTCGGCCGTGGTGCGGTTGCCGCCGACGGGGTTGCCCGTGGTGTCGGTCCAGGAGCGGGTCGGGGTGGTCTCGGCGGTGCGGGCCGCGTTCGCGGACAGCCCGAGCACCAGGCCGCTGTACCGGTTGACCAGGCGGTACGTGCCGGTGGGGGCGTCGTCGGCGGTGGTGCCGGGGACGAGGAACCACTGCTGGCCGACGGCCGGCCTGCCGGTGGCCTGGGCGGTCGCGCTGGGCTTTGCGCCCCAGGCGCGGCCCGCCGTGGACGAGGCGCCGACGCCGAGGAGCTGCCCGGTGGAGGCGTTGGAGATCCGGTACGAGCCGTCCCCGTCCGGGGTGAACACCCAGGATTCCAGGGGCGATCCGGTGGGCGTGGCGACCGAGGTCGTGGCGGAGGAGCCGGCGGCCTGGGCGAGGACGCGGCCGTCGCCCGCGGCGATGCGGTGGGCGCGCGAGGCGTCGACCGGGGGAGCGGCGGGCGTCGAGGAGTCGATGGTCACGTCGACGTACTCGCCGTTGGCGCCGTTCGCGCACTCCCACACGCAGTACGAGCGGAAACCGCGGCCCACGATCTGGGAGTTGGTGCGGTTGGCACTGTCCAGGAACCAGCGGTACCAGGAGTTGGTCCGGTAGCTTCCGGTGTCTCCCGCCAGGCGCCACTTCTGGGTGGCGAGGTCGTCGGTCACGTAGAAGCGCTGCGGCGCGGAGCCCGACACGGCCTCGGGCTCCCCGACGTACAGGCCCAGGTGTGCGTCGTAGGCGATGTTCATCACGAACAGGGGTGATTTCGGCGGGAGTTCACCGGCCGCGATCTGCTGGGCGACGGTGCCGGCGTTGGCCGGGTCGTAGTCGCCGGACACGGGCGTGTAGCCGGTGGTGCCGGCGGCGTCGACGGGGACCATGTTGCTTTCGCGACCGCCCGTGCCGGGCTGTGACCAGGCGCCGTCGTACCACTTGCGCCAGGAACCGGGCGCCATCTTCGCGGCGATGGGCGCGCGGGCGACGTGCGCCAGGCTGTCCTCCCAGTTGCCGTTCTTCGCCACGATCCGCGAGCCGTAGTAGAGGTAGAAGTAGCCGGACGCGGTGTCCACGAAGAGGCGCTGGTCGCCGTCCCCGTAGTTGTACGTCTCGTGCGGGAAGGCCGTGTTGTCCCCGCGTTTCGTGCTGTACGGGGACGTGATGGCGTGGTCCTTGACGTCCCAGGTCCTGCCCTGGTCGCGGGAGACCGCGTAGTCGATCGCGTCGTAGTGGATGCCGTCGCCGAAGGGCTGCGGGGTGAACTCGTTGTGCACGAGCCCGTACCAGTCCCCGGTGTCGGGGTCGACCCACACGCCGGAGAGGTCGCAGTAATTGCGCTGCGCGTAGCCGGAGTTCGCGGGTGCGTACGTCGACTCGCGGCCCGTCGGGCTGTTGTTGCACCGCCAGGTGGTGTCGTCGTTCCGGTCCTGGGGGTTCGCCGGGTTCACCGCGTCGCTGATCGCGGCGTCGCGCGTCGCGCTGTCGAAGTCGGTGCCGGAGAAGAACTCCCAGTGGCGCGGGTCGTCCTTGCCGTACAGGGCGGCCGACTGCTGGAAGTGGAAGGTGCCGTCCTTGTCGACGTACCCGTTGGCCGGGGTGTCGGACGGGTGGGTGTACGGCACGGGCGAGCCGACGGCGATGGTGTACGAAGCGGCGGCGCGGGCCGCCTGCGGGGCGGCGCCCGCGGGTACCGCGCCGGCGCCTCCGGCGAGGAGGAGGGCGGCGGTGGCGAGCAGGGCCGACAGAGTGGTGAACGGCCTTGAAGCAAGGGTGAGGTGAGGCGTCACGGAGCGCTCCGTCCGGTGGGGGAGGGGAGGCGCGCGGCGTGAGGGGCCCGCCGCGACTCCCGCAGTCTCCTCACGCGGCCGTGGGGCGTCCACGGACAGTTCGCCGTGCGGACTTGGACTTTCGTGACGGCCGGGGCGGTCCCCGTGCCCGGGCGGTCGGGTCCCGGGAAGCGAAGAGGCCCCGCCGCGACGGGGGAAACGCGGCGGGACCTGACATGCGTGTGCCCCGGGCCGCGGGGCTCAATCACCGGTACACACGTCCGATTTCGTGATCCGGATCACGGTGTGGGCGGTCGTTCGGCGGATGTCCGTGCCGCGTCGGTGTGGCCGGTTTTCGGTGCTGACGCGAGGCTCGCTCCCCGCACCGGGCCCGAACAGCCTCTGCGTACAGATCCGTTGACAAAGTCGATACCTGCTAGAAACCTGTCACCTCAGCGACGCAAAAGATTGACGGAATCACTCAAGTTTCGGATTGCTCGCCGAACGGGGCGGTGGAGACGGGTCCGGGCGCCGAGAGGGAGAGGAAACGAGAGGGACTCATGAGCGTCATGAGACAAAGACGTCCGGGGCGGCGGTTGTTCGCCGGCCTGCTGACGGCCGGACTGCTCGCGTTCGGCCTTGTACCGGGGACCGCGCACGCCGCCGAGGTCACGAACCTCGCGCTCGGCAGGCCGGTCACCACCAGCGGAGCGCACGGCCAGTACCCGGCCTCCAACGTCACCGACGGCAGCCAGGCCTCCTACTGGGAGGGGCCCGCGGGCTCCTTCCCGCAGTGGGTGCAGATCGACCTCGGCAGCGCGGCCGACCTCCAGCAGGTCGTCCTGAAACTGCCGTCCTCCTGGGAGGCCCGCACCGAGACGGTCGCCGTCCAGGGCAGCACCGACGGCAGCACCTTCAGCACCCTGTCCGCCGCGGCCGGGCGCGCGTTCTCGCCGTCCTCCGCCAACACCGTGACGCTCGGCGTGACCGGCAAGTCCCGTTACGTACGCGTCCAGGTCAGCGCCAACACCGGCTGGAACGCGGCCCAGTTGTCGGAGGTCGAGGTCCGCGGCACGGGCGGCGGCACCGACCCCGGCGACCCGCCGCCCGCCGGGACCAACCTGGCCCTGCGCAAGCCCATCGAGGCGTCCTCGACCACGCAGAACTACACGGCCACCAACGCCAACGACGACAGCACCTCCACCTACTGGGAGGCCGCGGGCCAGCCCTCCACCCTCACCGTCAAGCTGGGCGCCGACGCCGACCTGTCGGGCGTCGTCGTCAAGCTCAACCCCGACGCCGCCTGGCAGACCCGCACCCAGGCCATCCAGGTCCTCGGCCGCAAGGCGGGCGCCACGGACTTCACCTCGCTGAAGGACCGCGCGGACTACACGTTCAACCCGGCGAGCAACAAGAACACGGTGAACATCGCCGTGTCCGGCCGGTACGCGGACGTGCGGCTGCAGTTCTTCACCAACAGCGGCGGCGGTGGCGGCCAGGTCGCCGAGTTCCAGGTCGTCGGCACGGCGGCCCCCGCGCCCGACCTCACCGTCACCGACCTCAGCTGGTCACCCGCCTCGCCCTCGGAGACGGACGCCGTCACGGTCGACGCCACGGTCCGCAACGCCGGCACCGCGGCGTCCACGGCCACCACGGTCAGCGTCAGCCTCGAAGGCGCCGTCGCGGGCAGCGCCTCCGTCGGCGCCCTCGCCGCCGGTGCCTCCACCAAGGTCTCCGTCGCGGTCGGCAAGCGCGCCCAGGGCACCTACACCGTCTCCGCCGTCGTCGACCCCAGCGGCACCCTGCCCGAGCTGGACGACACCAACAACAGCCGCACCGCCGCGACCAAGCTGGTCGTCGGCCAGGCACCCGGCCCGGACCTGGAGGTCACGGGCATCACCACCAACCCGAGCAGCCCGGCCGTCGGCGTCAAGGTCACCTTCACCGTCGCCGTCCACAACCGCGGCACCAGCGCGGTCGCGGCCGGTACGGTCACCCGGCTCACCGTCGCCGGCACGACCCTGAACGGCACCACCCCCGCCCTCGCGGCCGGGGCCACCGCCACGGTCGCCATCAGCGGCGACTGGACCGCCACCAGCGGGGGCGCCACCCTGAGCGCCACCGCCGACGCCACCGGCACGGTCACCGAGACCAACGAGAACAACAACACCTACGCGCGCTCCCTGGTCGTCGGGCGCGGCGCCGCCGTCCCGTACACCGAGTACGAGGCGGAGGACGGCCAGTACACCGGAGCCCTGCTCCAGACCGACGCCGAGCGCACCTTCGGCCACACCAACTTCGCCACCGAGTCCTCCGGCCGCCAGTCGGTCCGGCTCAACTCACAGGGCCAGTACGTGGAGTTCACCTCCACGACCCCGTCCAACTCCGTGGTCGTGCGCAACTCCATCCCGGACGGGGCGAGCGGCGGCGGCCAGGAGGCGACCATCAGCCTGTACGCCAACGGCCAGTTCGTGCAGAAGCTCACCCTGTCCTCCAAGCACAGCTGGCTGTACGGCTCCACCGACGACCCGGAGGGCCTGACCAACCGCCCCGGCGGTGACGCCCGCCGGCTGTTCGACGAGTCCCACGCGCTGCTCGCCCAGACCTACCCGGTCGGCACCAAGTTCCGCCTCCAGCGGGACGCGGGCGACAACGCCGCGTACTACGTGATCGACCTGGTCGACCTGGAGCAGGTCGCGCCCCCGGCCGCCAAGCCCGCCGAGTGCGCCTCCATCACCGAGTACGGCGCCGTGCCCAACGACGGCCTCGACGACGCCGACGCCATCCAGCGCGCGGTGACGGCGGACCAGAAGGGCGACATCCCCTGCGTGTGGATCCCGGCCGGACAGTGGCGCCAGGAGAAGAAGATCCTCACGGACGACCCGCTGAACCGCGGCCAGTACAACCAGGTCGGCATCTCCAACGTGACGATCAAGGGTGCCGGCATGTGGCACTCCCAGCTCTACTCGCTGATCCCGCCGCAGGACGCGGGCGGCATCAACCACCCGCACGAGGGCAACTTCGGCTTCGACATCGACGACAACACCAAGATCTCCGACATCGCCATCTTCGGCTCCGGCACCATCCGGGGCGGCGACGGCAACGCGGAGGGCGGCGTCGCGCTCAACGGCCGCTTCGGCAAGAACACCAAGATCACCAACGTGTGGATCGAGCACGCCAACGTGGCCGCCTGGGTCGGCCGCGACTACTCCAACATCCCCGAGCTGTGGGGACCGGGCGACGGCCTGGAGTTCAACGGCGTACGGATCCGCAACACCTACGCCGACGGCGTCAACTTCGCCAACGGCACCCGCAACTCCACCGTCTACAACTCCTCGTTCCGCAACACCGGTGACGACGCGCTCGCGGTGTGGGCCAGCAAGTACGTCAAGGACACCTCCGTCGACGTCGGCCACGACAACCACTTCCGCAACAACACCATCCAGCTGCCCTGGCGCGCCAACGGCATCGCGGTGTACGGCGGTTACGGCAACACCATCGAGAACAACCTCGTCTACGACACGATGAACTACCCGGGCATCATGCTCGCCACCGACCACGACCCGATCCCGTTCTCCGGCCAGACCCTGATCGCGAACAACGGTCTGTACCGCACGGGCGGCGCGTTCTGGGGCGAGGCGCAGGAGTTCGGCGCGATCACCCTGTTCGCGCAGGGCACCGACATCCCGGGCGTCACCATCCGCGACACCGACATCCGCGACTCGACCTACGACGGCATCCAGTTCAAGACCGGCGGCGGCACCATGCCCGGCGTCAAGGTCGAGAACGTGACCATCGACAAGTCGAACAACGGGTCCGGCATCCTCGCGATGAGCGGCGCGCGCGGCAGCGCCACGCTCACCAACGTGACGGTCACCAACTCGGCCCAGGGCAGCGTCCTGATCGAGCCCGGCTCCCAGTTCGTGATCAACGGCACACCGAACGGCGCGGCGACGGCCGTGCGGAAGGGGGTGACGCGGGACTGACCGGGTAGGGGCTCCGAGGGGCACCCGGCTCCTGACGGCCGGGTGCCCCTCACGCCGTTGCCCACGAGGTCAGGCGCACGACGCCGGGTCCCGTGCGCTCACGCGAGCGCGACGCCGGGTCCCGTGCGCTCACGCGAGCGCGACGCCGGGTCCCGCGCGCTCACGCGAGCGCGACGCCGTGCCCCGCGCGCTCAGGCGCGCAGCTCGGGCGGGAAGCCCGTCCAGCGCAGTTCGCCCGGCAGGTGCCCCATGTCGTTGGTGAGGAGCACGGACGCGGGCCGCCCGGGCGCGTACCGGATGACGGTCAGCGACGCGTTGCCGTGGTTGAGCCCGAGCCAGCGCCACCCGGGCGCGTACATCGCCCGGCTCACCAGCCACCCGACGAGGAAGTTGTGCGTGACGACCAGCTCGTGGCGCGCCTCGTCGCCCTCGACCGGCCCGGTGAACGCGTCGAGCGCGCGCAGGGCCGCCTTCGGCCCCTCGGCACGCTCCTCCTCGCTGAACCCGGCCATCCGTCCGAGGAGCAGATCGGCGTGCTCCGGCGGCAGTTCGTCCCGCACGGGCGCGTACGGCACGTAGTCCCCGGCGAGCTCGGAGACCCGCGGGGCCACGCCGTCCAGCTGCTCGCACACCAGCCGCGCGGTCTCGGCGGCGCGGGGGAGCGGCCCGTGGTGGACGGCGTCGAGCGGAACGTCCCGCAGTCGCTCGCCGAGCAGCGCGGCCTGGCGCCGTCCGGCGTCGGTGAGCCGGCTCTCGTCGGCGGTGGCCTCACCGTGACGGGCCAGGTAGAGGTAGCGGGCGGCGGGCATGGCGGGCCTTCCGGTCGAGCGACATGCGGGTCCAGGCGAGGACGCCATCACGGCAGGGGCCGGTTCCCCGGCCCCGCACGGAGGCGGCCCCGTCCCTACACGGTCGCGACCATGACCTCCTCGCCGCTGGGCGGCACGAGACCGTCGGCGCGCCCGCCGAAGTAGCGTGCGGCCAGGTCGGCCCCGGAGACGGTCCGCACTTCCCGGAAGCCGTTCTTCAGTGCCAGCTCGGTGATCCGCTCGGGCGTGAAGAAGCTGACGAACGGCGTGCCCGAGTCCCGCGCCGCCCGCCCCGAGCCCTCCAGCAACTCCCTCTCGTCGCGCGGCAACAGCTCCGGCGGCAGCAAGTAGGAGGCGGCGAACACGGACCCCGGGGCCAGCCGGGCGACCTGGCGCAGGGTCGCCGCGACCGCCTCGTCGCTGAGGTACATGAACACCCCGGTCGAGGCCACCATCGCGGGCGCCGCCCGGTCGAAACCGGCCTCGGCGAGCCGCTCCCACCAGTCCCCGTCCGCCTCGAAGTCGACCGGCACCAGCCGCAGCCAGTCGGGCACCCCGTACCCCAGCTCCTGGAGCCGCTGCCGCTTCCACTCCTGCGTACCGGCCTGGTCGACCTCGAACACCCGCATCCGGGACGCGACGTCGGACCTGCGCTGGGCGAAGGTGTCGAGCCCGGCGCCCAGCACCACGTACTGCCCGGCCCCTGCCCCACCACCAGGTCCTCCACGAACCGCGCCCGCGCCACCACGGAGGCCCGCATCGTGCGCGACCCCTCCGGGTCCATGTCGGGGCGCGCCCGCCAGTCGTCCCCGGGCGCCGCGATCCGCAGCCCGACCACGTCGTCGAGGACGTAGGGGGCCGGGTCGACGAGGGTGTGCAGGGCGCGCCAGAGGGCGACGCGGACGGCGGTGTGGTCCACGGGAGGGGGCGTGCGGTCGTCAGTCATGTGTCTCCGAAGGGTGGGGTGGGCGGGGACGGAGCAGGCGGGCCGGGGGGAGGGGGCGTGCGCAGGTTCCACGCGAGGCGGGCGACGTCGTCGCCGTAGGCCACGACGAAGCCGTCCTCGGTCGCGGTGATCGCGCGGCCGGCCTCGGGGAGGCGGACCGGTGGGCAGAGGGGTTCGCCCGTGGCCAGCACGCAGGCGTGGACCGTGCGGTCGGTGCCGGTCGTGAGCACGACGGTGCCGTGGCCGGGGAGCTCCGTGGTGGCGAGGGCGCGGATCGAGCGCCGGTGAAGCGGGATGCGGCGGGGCCGGTCGGGAGCGGTCAGTTCCCAGACGAAGAGGTGGCCTTCGTCCCCGCCGCCGATGACCAGCACGCCCCCGGCGCCGCCCGGGGCCGTGTCGAGAGCGTTCAGGGCCGCCTTGTGCCCGGTCAGCTCGCCCAGCCAGGAGCCGGACCCGGGGTTCCTGACGACGAGCGGTTCCGCGTAGCTAGCCGTGACCACGCAGGGGCGGCCGTCGGGGAGCAGCGCGCAGGCGAGGGCGTTGACGGCTCGACCGTGCAGCCCGGCGAGCGTGCGCAGCCGCCTTCCGCTGGCGAGGTCCCACACGGAGGCCTCGCGGTGGGCGGTCGTGATGGCCACGACACGGCCGTCCGAGAGCCGCAGGGTGCGTACCGCGTTGACCGGCTGCGGATGTGCGGTCGCGGAGTGCAGGGACTCACCGGTGCTGATGTCCCTGACGTGCATCTGCTTGTCCAGACCGGTGCTGACGGCTGCCCAGCGCCCGTTCGCCATCCGCTCGACGGCCAGGGAGGTGGCACCCCGGGTGTGGGTGGTGAGGCTTCGCAGGTGCTCGCCGTCGGCGAGGTCGCGTACGGACAGCGCGCCGTCGGCCTCGGCGGCGACGAGGGCGGTGCGCCCGTCGGCTTCGGGGGCGACGGCGAGCGCGTTCACGCCTCCACCGGCCCCGCGCAAGGGTTCCTGGGACTCGTCTCCGGTCACCCGCCAGACCACGACCAGGTCCCGGCTCGCCGCGGTGACGAACAGCGTCCCGTCGGCGAGCGCGCTCGCCGACACCGCGACGACCCGGCCGGGCGCGCCGGTCAGGGTGCGCAGCCGCTCACCCGTCGCGAGGTCCCAGAGGGCCACCGCGGCGTCGTACCCGGTGACGGCCAGGGCGCGGCCGTCGGGCAGCGTGACGGTCGCGACGCACTGGGCGGGGTGCGGATCCTCCCCGAGCGTGTGGTCGCGCCGCCCGGTGAGGGCGTCCCAGACGACGGCGGGACCCCTGTTCGCCACGGTGACCGCGACGGCCCGCCCGTCCGGCAGCCGCGCGAGCGCGACGCCGGTGAGTCGCTGGTGGAGGGCGACGAGACGGGGGAGCTTCCTCCTGGCGTCGAGGTCCCAGACGATGGCCTCGGTCGCGCTGGCCGTGACCGCCAGGGCCGGACCCGGGCCCGCGGACAGGGCGTGCACGGCGATGCAGGGGCGATCGTGTCCGTCCAGGGAGAACAGCCACGAGCCGGATCCGGTCTCGCGGGCGTTCACCTTGTTGCGGCTTCCGGGCATCACGGCGACCGTCCGCCCGTCCGCCAATCCACACGCGCTGAACAGGCCGGCGAAGTCGTCCTGCGCGGAGAGGGTGGAGAGGGTGGAGAGGAGGCCGCCGGTGACCGGATCCCACGTGCGCAGTTCGTGGTCGCGCAGGAGGAGCAGGGCCACGCCGGACGCCGGAGCGAGTGAGCGCGCACCCTTGGGCGTGGCCAGCAACGCGATCCCGTGGTCCCCGTGAACCGTCAAGGACAGGGCGCTGCCGCTGACCCCGGCGTACTCGCCCAGCCGCGACCCCGACGGCAGGTCCCACGCGACGGTTTCCGCTCCGCTCGCGCTGACGGCCAGTAGTCCGCCGTCCTCGCGCGGCACTACGTGGACGGTGTGCACGGCAGCGGTGTGCCCGGTGAGCGAGTGCAACCGCGCAGGGTCCGCCGTGCTGCTCGTCGCCCAGCGCGGCACCGTCGGGGCCGCGCGGTGGTCCAGTTCCGTGGTGGCCAGCCGCCGTGCGAGCCCCGGTGCACGCCAGGCCGCGGCGTCCAGCGCCAGCAGGTCGCGTCGGGTGCCGACGAGGTGGCGTTCGGGGTGGTGGCCGGTGCTGGTGCGGTAGATGTGGGCGTGGCGTACGGCTGTCGGGGACGTGGCGAACCTGAGCAGCGGCACCAGCTGGTCCGGGTCGGCGTGCAGGAGGAAGCCCGGGTCCTCCAGGAGCGCGTCGAGCGCGGCCGGGCCCGCGTCGACGGCGTGCGCGGCCGCGTGGCGCCGCAGGTACGGAGGGGCGAGCGCCCAGAGCCGGGCGCCGTCCGGTCCGGAGGGGACCGTGTCCAGGAGTGCGGCGAGGACCTTCCCCGCGTCGGTGGCCGACCTGGTGTGGTCGGTGAGCGCCTGGTGGAAGTAGCGGTAGAGCAGCCGGTGGTCACTGTCGACGGAGGTGCGCAGGTAGAACGACGCGTGGGTGAGCGCCTCCCGGGAGTCCTGGAGCGTGGGGACCAGGGCGTCGCCGGGCGACGGCGCGAGGGCCGAGGCGGCATGGTGGAGGAGGTCCAGGGGCATGCCCTGGCCGCGCGCCCGCCCGAGCACCCAGAGAACGGGGCCGGTCCAGGGGCGCGCGCGCACCAGGCCCGCCACGTGGAGGTCGAACATCTGGGTGATGTCGCAGGGCAGGCTCCGGGTGACCTCCAGGTCGTCAAACATCCGCCCCGCCGCCGCCTCGCCCAGGAGGTGGTCGGCGTAGAGCGAGGCGATGAGGAACGCCCCGTGCTCGGCGTTGTACGCGAGGCGGTGGGCGATCTTCGCCGCGGAGCCGGATCCGTAGTGGGGGTAGAGCAGGTCGCCGAGGTAGTCGGTCAGGTCGGCGGTGAGCTCCTCGCGGCTCTGCGCGTCCAGGTCCATGATCCGCCCGGGCCGCTCGGTCGCGACGCGGTGCAGCTCCTGCAGGGTGTCCCACCAGGGACGGGTGCCGATCAGGATCCGGCAGCCGGGCACCGCGGGTCCCGCGCCCGGCCCGCCGAGGAGCGGCTGTACGAGGTCACGCAGGACGGCCGCGGGGTCGGCGGCCTCGTCCAGCGCGTCGAGCACCACCAGAGTGCGCCCCGCCCGTCGCAGTTCCGTGACCAGCTCGCCGACGGCGCCGGGGAGGTGCCGGACGCGGTCGGCCGTCCCGCTCGCCCGCAGGTGCGCCTGCGCACTGCGGTCCTGCTGCGGTGCGAGCTGGTTCAGCAGCGACCGGACGATCTGCTCGGTGGACAGCTGCCGGGCGTGCACGGCGACCACCTTGGCGTCGGGCCGAGGCCGGAAGCCGCGCACCCGGGTGACGATGCGGGGCCGCAGCGGCTTCAGCGCAGGGTGGGTGAGGCAGACGCTGACCCCAAGCAGGGCGGACTTGCCCGAACCCGGGCCGCCGGTGATCACGAGCAGCGGTTCCTGGGCCCCGATGGGGTCGTCCATCCAGTCCCGCAGGCGGCGCAGTTGGGAGGCCCGGCCGCTGAACAGGCAACTGTCGGCCCGGCTCGTCCCCGACGCGCGGGCCGCGAAGTGCATCAGGTCGAGCCCGGGGTCGCTGTCGATCGCGAACTGTCTCAGCGCCGCGTCCGTACGTGCCACGAACCTGTTCTCCGCGTCGCTCGCGTGCGCGGGGTTGCGGAAGAACGGCGGGGGAGACACCACAGCCTCCTCGTGCGTGGTCCGCACCACGGCCTGCCCGGGCGCGCCGTCCCGGACAGCGGTGCGGCCCAGCTCCCGGTCGACCTCGGCGGCGAAGGTGTCCACCGGTACGTACTCCAGGGCGGGGGAGACGTCCAGCCAGCCCCGCGCGAGCCGGTCGAGGACGAACGTGGTGGCCCTGCTGAAGCGCGCCCCGCTGGTCGCCTGGTCCCCGGCACAGGCCGCGACCACCCACGCCCGACGGTCGGTCCCGCTGATCCGGTGGGCGAGCTGGGAGGCGACCGCCTTTCCCGCGCCGCACACGTCGAGCAGGAAGAGCACGGGCCCGCCGGCACCGCCCTCAACGTCCTTCAGGAGCCCGTCGACCTCGACGGCGGTGGCGCGCAGGCTCGCCGGGTCGGACCCGCGCACCGCCAGGTAGAGCCCGTCACCGACACCGGCGGCGCCGTGTCCGCTGAAGTGGACGACCAGCGGGTCGCCGCCGGCCCGGCCCAGGGCGTCGCGCCAGGCCGCGTACAACCCGTCGCGGTCGGGGTCGAGCAGCGGTCGGGCCGCCTCGGTCCCGGCCCGCGCCAGGGCGCGGGCCACCCCCTCCACGGCCCGGTCCACGCTGGGCAGCGGGCCGAACGCCGCGCGGCCCGAAGCGAGTTCGTCCTCGGTCACGACGCGTGCCGGGAAGCCGCCCGCCCCGATGACCAGTGACCTGACGCCCATGAAGACCCGCTTCCCCGTCGCACGTTCCCGCAAGCCCCGCTGCCGCGGCCCGGGTCAGGACGGAAGGTACGGTGCGAGCGCCGCCGCGGTCAGGCCGTTGGCCAGATAGCCCCCGAGCGTGTGCGGGTCGAGCAGGCCGATGTCCGTGACGACGTCGGTGTCCACGGGGTAGGCCCCGGTGAGCCGGGGCGGCAGGGCCACCAGGTCACCGATGTCGGCGATGTTCACCCAGCGGCCCACCCCCGGCGGGCGCGCCCCCCGACCCCCGTGCGGCTCGGGCTCCAGCTTCCGCATCAGCGCGGGCAGGCCCAGCGGCGAGCCGAGCGTCACGAGGAGGTCCACCTCCAGGTCGGGGTGGGCGTGCAGCGTCTCGTACGCGACGACGGAGCCCAGCGAGTGCGCCACGACGACCCGCGCCCCGCTGTCGCGCACCGCCTCGGCCACCAGGTCGCGCACCGCCCTGCGGCGTTCGGGCCGGGAGGTGTACGCGTCGGTGTCCTGCACGAAGGCCAGGACGAGGCGCGACAACCGCTCGGTGGTCTCCTTCCGCACCCGTTCCAGGACGCCGCCCCCGGCCCGTTGCCGGACCAGGAGCCCGAGGGCCTGGCGCACGGGTGCCAGGAGCGCGGCCTGCTGCTCCTCGGGCTCGGGCGCACCGGCCGCCGCCAGCCACGCGCGTACGTACGCCCTGTCCGGCACCGACTCCGGCGGGGGCTCGTCCCCCAGCAGGTGCGCGTAGTAGGCCATGGCCACGGAGGGCGGCGGCACGTGGTCGAGCCCGGCTCCCGCCAGGCCGCGCGCGAGGTGCTCCCGCGCGGCCCCGGCCAGGCCCGCGGCGGCCTGCCCGGGCGTCATGCCCCGCTGGCGGTTCCAGATGCCGTGCACGACCAGGACGTCCGCCCTGGTCGTGGGCCCGCCCGCCGGGTCCTGCTCGCCGGGCCGCCCGTCCGCCGCGTCCGATCCGCTCACGTGCCCCCCGTTCACCCCGCCCCTCTGCGGGGCGCTCGCCGTACCCCATGCGTACCCCGCCGCACACCCCCCTCAGACCTCCGCGCGCCGTCACCGCACGCGGTGCGGGTCGCGTCCCCGCGCCGGGACGCGACCCGCGAGGTCGACGTGCTCTCAGCCCACGTACTTGTCCGCCGCGTTGAGCGCCTGGTCCAGGATCTCCAGGCCCTCGCGCGCCTCCTCGTCCGTGATCGTGCACGGCGGGACCACGTGGATCCGGTTGTAGTTGTAGACCGGCCACATGCCGCCGTCCTTGCACGCCGCGACCACCTCGTCCACCGGGCGGGCCAGCTCGCCGCCGGCCGCGTACGGGACGAGCATCTCGCGGGTCTCGCGGTCGCGGACCAGTTCCACCGCCCAGAACACGCCCAGGCCGCGCACCTCGCCGACCGACGGGTGGCGCTCGGCGATCTCGCGCAGGCCGGGGCCGATCACCTCGGCGCCGACGCGGGCCGCGTTCTCGTTGATCCCCTCCTCGCGCATCGCCGTGATCGTGGCGACGGCCGCCGCGCACGCCAGCGGGTGGCCCGAGTAGGTCAGGCCGCCCGGGTAGGCGACGTCGCGGAACGTGTCGTGCACCGCGTCGGACAGGATCACGCCGCCCAGCGGTACGTAACCGGAGTTGACGCCCTTGGCGAAGGTGATCAGGTCCGGCGTCACGCCCCAGTGGTCGACCGCGAACCACGAACCGGTACGCCCGAAGCCCGACATGACCTCGTCGGCGATGAACAGGATCCCGTACTTGTCGCACAGCTCCCGCACGCCCGCCAGGTAACCGGCCGGCGGCACCAGGATGCCCGCCGTGCCCACGACCGTCTCCAGGACGATCGCCGCGATCGTGTTCGGGCCCTCGAAGGAGATCACCTGCTCCAGGTGGGCCAGCGCGCGCGCCGACTCCTCCGCCTCCGTCGTCGCGTGGAAGTGCGAGCGGTAGAGGTAGGGGCCGAAGAAGTGCGCCACGTTGCCCGAGGCGCTGCCCGAGTTCTCGTTGGCCCAGCGGCGCGGGTCGCCGGTCAGGCTGATCGCGGTGGAGGTGCCGCCGTGGTACGAGCGGTACGCGGAGAGGACCTTCGGGCGGCCGGTGTGGATCCGGGCCATGCGCACCGCGTGCTCGTTGGCCTCGGCGCCGCCGTTGGTGAAGAACACCCGGTTGAGGTCGCCGGGCGCGATCTCCGCGATCAGCCGGGCCGCCTCGCCGCGCTTGTCGTTGGCGAACGTCGAGGCGATCATGCAGATCCGCTCGGCCTGCTCCTTGATCGCCGCGATCACCTTGGGGTGCCCGTGTCCGATGTTCAGGTTGATGAACTGCGAGGAGAAGTCCAGGTAGCGCTTGCCGCTGTAGTCCCAGAAGTAGCGGCCCTCGCCCGCGGCCACCGGGATCGGGTTGACCGCGCCCTGGGCGGCCCAGGAGTGGAACAGGTGCGCCCGGTCGTCGGCCACGACACGGGCACCCGCCTCCGGGTCGGGCTGTGCGGCCGGGGAAGGGGAGAAGGCGTCTGCGGTGCTCGTCATCGGAACCTCAATCACTCGATCAGGGAGGGGTCTTCAGGTGCGGACAGGAGGAGGGAAGGGCTTCAGGGCGTCGGGGCCACCGCGTGCGGCGGGCGCGTCGGACCCGGCGTACGGGCGGGGAACAGGGCGCTCTCCTTCGCCGGGAAGTAGTGGATGTCGGCGTGCACCGCGGCCATCAGGCTGCCGGGCACCGGCCCCGCCGGGTCGTCGGCCAGCAGTGCGGCCTGGCGGCGGAGCACCGCGCCGGAGAACGGCAGGGCGCCCGCGCTCCCGTACCGCACCGCGCCCCGCCGGTCGCGGCGCGGCACGACCTCGGAGCGCGCGTGGACGCTGGCGCTGAACGGGATGTCGAGCCGGCCGTCGGTGAAGGCCTTCTCGATGGAGCCGAACAGGTCCTCGCCCTCCAGGACCGGCTCCACCAGCTCGGCGACCTCGCGCTCGATCCAGTGCTGCTCCTCGGCCACCCGGTCCTCGTCGACGGTGACGAAGTCCATCAGGTCCGAGGCGCCGAGCGCGGCCGTGCGGATGCCGGCCGCGTTGGCTGCCGCGTCCGGGATGCCGTGCGCCTCCTGCGTCGTCTTGCTGATGACCTTCGTCGCGCCGCCGAGGCGCGCGGTCAGGCCGCCGAGCAGGATCAGCGCGCCGGCGAACTCGGGCGTCGAGGGGAAGACGCCCATGAACTCGTGGAGCACCGGGTACACCTCGACGTCCGCGCCCAGGTAGCGCCTGGCCAGGGTCCGTACCGCCCGCAGAGCCGCCACGTCCTGGTGCACCTCGCCGCCCTGCGGGTACGACACCGACAGGCAGGTCACGCCCTCCGCGACGGCCGCCGCGCCTTCGAGGAGCGTCATCGCCAGGCTCACCGACGGCGGTACGAGGACGGCGGTGAGGGTGCCGAACAGCTCGCGGTCCACCGTGACGCCGTGGCGCGCCAGCTCCCCGCAGACCGCGTCCACCCGCTGCCAGGCGCGCAGCGAGCGGCCCAGCGGGACGTTCTTGGAGTACGGCAGGTTGTAGCCGATCGCGCCGCCCTCGAACGAGGTGATCCCCGCGGCCAGGGACACCGCGAACAGCTCGCGCGGGTCCGGCGACCCGTGCCGCACCTCCAGGGGTACGCCGACGGAGGCGACCAGCTCGCGGCCGCGCTGCCAGCCGTGCGCGACCAGCGGGTAGCCGTTGAGGTCGGCCGGGTCGCGGCGCAGCACCTCGCGGGCGGTGGTGAAGTTGCGCAGCCGGGTGTGCGAGTCGATGGTCACCGAGAGGACGTCGGGCCCGGCACCCTCCAGGGCGTGCAGCAGGTCCAGCATCTCGGCGTGCCCGCCGACCCCGCAGCGCGGCTGCACCGCGGGCCGCCCGCGCGCCTCGGCGGCGCGCAGCACGTCCACGACCCGGGGCAGCCCCGGGTCACCGAGGTGCTCCACCAGCTCGCCCCAGGAGGGGAGTTGGGCGGCTACCTCGGGGTCGAGCCGAAGGTCTTCCAGGTCAGCCATGCTGGGGTTCGGCCGCCTTGCTGGTGCCGTGCAGCCGGTCCAGGAGCAGGACCAGCTCCCCGGCGTCGGGCAGCACGTGGTCCACGCCCAGGTCGAGCAGGCGCTGGTGGTCGGCCTCGCTCTTGCGGCTGCCGACGGAGAGGTTGCCGCCCACGATCACCGGCCGGTCCAGGCGCCCCGCGGCGCGCAGGGCGGGCAGGTCGCGCAGGTCGTGGTGGGCGTGGCCGTTGAGGCTGCCGATGAGCACGGCCTCGGCCTCGGGGTGGCGGTCCAGGGCGTCGGCGAAGTCGGTGAGCGGGGTGCAGACCCCGAGGTTGACCACCGTGAAGCCGTACTCCCGCAGTTGGAGGGCGATGAGCTGGTTGGCGACCGCGTGGGCGTCGCTCTCCGCGACACCGAGGACGACGAGGCGATCGCCCTGGCCTTGGCGGGGGTGCATCGGCAGGTTCCTCTCGAAGGGGGCGGTGCGGACGGGGCGGGGCGGGTCAGTCCTCGAACGCCATGAACAGCGCCCGGTGGTTGACCTCGGCGAGGCGGCCCGCGTCGTACTCCTCCGGGTCGGCCGTGCGCAGCGAGTCGAAGACGTGGTCGATGGCCGCCACGAGCCCCCAGACCTCGTGGTAGGCGGGCCAGCCGGGGGAGCCCTTGACGTGGTCGGCCTCGCGGGCGAACACGTAGTCGGCCCAGTCGCGGCTCATCGGGTGCCGGTGGTGGAAGTCGTGCACCACGGTGTCGCCGGTGAGCACCAGGTAGCGGGAGGGGAAGTGCACGAGCGCCATCCGGAGCCACCACCGCGACCAGGCCAACTGGCGCGCGATGAAGGGCAGTTCGGCCGAAGGGGCGCGCTCGCCGATGAAGATGGCGTTGGTCAGGCTCGCGAAGTAGTCCTTGCCGCGCCGGGGCTCCTGCCCCGGCTGCGGGAAGGAGTGCTTGACGCACAGCCGGAAGACATTGCTGACCTGGAAGAACAGCGTCATCGGCAGCAGCCACGCCAGCAGCGCGTACGGCCAGAGGCCCTGCCAGGTGACGACCGCCGCGACCAGCGCGTACCCGGCGGTGGTCCCGGCCCGCCAGGCCGGGGTCGCGTACGCGTAGTACGAGCGCACCCGGGCCCACAGGAAGCGGGCGTGGAACCAGGGGGAGACGGCCTTGCCCAGGACCCGGCGCCACATCCGGCCCCGGCTCATCCCGGGCCGCAGCTCCAGGGTCACCAGGAACGCCTGGACCGTGGGGTCGCGGCGGGTCATGTGGTGCAGGGCGTGGTGGTCGCCGACGTGCTCGGCGCTGTAGCGGTCGAAGTCCTGGATCATCAGGCAGGCCGCGATCAGCTTGCCCACCAGCTCGTCGGCGCGGCGCTTGCGCCACATGTTCTGGTGCGCGCACTGGTGGTAGATCATCATGCGCAGGTTGCGGGCGCCGTGCAGAGCCATCGCCCAGCCCGGCACGAGCAGCAGGAGGCACCAGCCGCCGACCGCGAGCCCGGCGCAGCTCGCGGCGACGCCGAGGACCACCGAGACCAGGGCGTTCACCAGGTGCCGGGTGGGGGTGAGGCCGGGGGCGCGCTGACCGGCGTACGGCCGGCCGGTCAGCAGGGTGAGCGGCCCTGCGAGGGCGCGCGGGAGCACCTGCATGGATTCGCGGACCGGGTCCGTCCCGACGGGGGCGGGCGCGGACGGGGTACGCGGGGAGTTCACCTCGGACATTCCCGATCTCTCTGTGCGGACTGCCGAACTGCCAAGTGCCGTGCGAGTGTTGCTGGCTTCTGGTTGCTGGTTGGTACAGGGCGGGGGCCGGGCCGGGTGGCGGGCGCGGCCCCCGCCCCGGTCAGCCCTGCCCCGCCCCGTCCTGCTCCGCCGCGGCGGCCAGCAGGTCGTCGAGGACCGCGTCCAGCTGCGCCGGGGTGGTCTCCGGGTTGAGCAGCATGAGCTTGAGGTAGACCCGGCTGACGCCGTCGTCGCCCGCGATGTGCGTACGGGCCAGCAGCGTGCGGCCCTCCTCCATCAGCCGCCTGCGCAGCCGGCCGTTGAACGCGTCCGGGTCGCTGCCGTCCTGCGGCAGGTAGCGGAACAGCACGGCGGTCAGCGGCGGTTCGGTGAACAGCTCCAGGCGCGGCTCGCGGGCGATCCGGTCCGCCGCGTACCGGGCCAGGCCGTGGCAGGCGTCCACCATGGCGGCCATCGTCGTGGCGCCCAGCGTGCGCATGGTCACCGCGATCTTCAGCGCGTCCGCGCGGCGGGTCGTCTGCAGCGAGGAGCCCTGGAGGCCGATGTATCCGGCGCAGGTGTCGTCGTCGGCGCTCAGGCAGGTGGTCGGCTGGAGCCCGAAGGAGACCAGCGCCTCGGCGCGGCGCACGAGCAGCACCGCCGAAGAGGCGGGCGACCAGCCGAACTTGTGCAGGTCGACCGTGATCGAGTCGGCCAGCTCGACGCCCTCCAGGAGGCCGCGCAGCTTCGGCGAGAACAGCGCGCCCGCGCCGTACGCGGCGTCCGCGTGCAGCCACACGCCGTGCCGCCGGGCGATCTCCGCGAGCTGCGGCAGCGGGTCGACGATGCCGAGGTCGGTGGAGCCGGCGACCGCCACCAGGGCGACCGCGACCTTGTCCTCGGGCAGCTCGGTGAGCAGCCGGTCGGCCTCCTCCGGGATCATGCGGCCCGACTTGTCCAGCGGCACGGTGACGATGTTGTCCTCGCCGATGCCGAGGAGGCGCACCGCGCGCTCGATGGAGAAGTGCACACCCTCCGGGCACAGCACCACCGGGGTCTTGTCCAGCGCGCGCAGCCCGCCCTGGAAGGGGTACGCGCCGGTCTTCTCGGCCAGCACGGTGTCGCGGGCCATGGTCATCGCCATCAGGTTGGACACGCTGCCGCCGGGGGTGAGCGTGCCGCCCGCCTCCTCGGGGTCGTAGCCCGCGAGCTCGGCGAGCCTGGCCACCACCCAGCGGTCCAGCTCCAGGGCGAACGGGCCGCTCTCCCAGGCGTGCAGCGACTGGTTGAGCACGGCGGCGGCCAGCTCGGTGGCGGCGGTCACGTCCAGCGGCGGCGGCTGCATCCGGGCCAGCGCGGCCGGGTGCGTGATGTCGGCGGACCACTGCGCGTACGGGCGCACGAGGTCGAGCAGCACCTGTTCGGCGTCGGTGCCGTCCTCGGGCAGCAGCGGCCCGGTCAGCACCTGGGCGGCGGCGTTCCTGGCGCCCTCGGGGCCGCCCGGAGGGACGGGCCCGGAGCGCTGCGCCGAGACCTCCTGGAGGATGTCGATGGCCGAGTTGACCAGGGTCCGGACGCTCTCCAGACCGTCATGGGTTCCTGCGGGCCGGAACAGCGGTCCGGGTGCGGGCGTGGACACGGGGGAACTCCTCTGGGACGGGGGGTACGCAAGGGGGCGGGGCGGGCGGGGACGGCTCAGGCCTTCTCGGGCACGGGCTCCTCCTCCACCGGCCGCGCCGGGAAGTCCTTCAGCTTCGGCACCGGCGAGAAGACGATCCACAGCAGGGCGACGAGGAAGCCGAGGGAGGTGACGAACAGGGTCGGGCGCAGGCCGATCGCGTCGCCGAGCACTCCACCGAGCAGCGCGCCCAGCGGCAGCGGTCCCCAGGCGATGAACCGGCAGCCCGCGTTGACCCGGCCGAGCAGCCGGTCGGGCGTGATGGCCTGGCGCAGGCTGACGACGTGGACGGTGGACATGGTCGAACCGGCGCCGCAGGCGGCGATCGCCAGCACGTACATCGCGTACGAGAGCGGGCCCGTACCCGGCGCCAGCGGGATCAGGACCGGCGCGGCGCAGCAGAGCACCAGCTCGGCGACGACCGCGCGGCCCAGACCGAGCCGGTTCTTCAGCCAGTTGGCGCGCGCCGCGCCCACCAGGGAGCCGATCGCGCCGACCCCCAGGATCAGGCCGATCGTGGACGGGGTCATGCCCAGCTCGCGCGCCGCGTACAGGACGAACACCGTCTGCAGCGCCATCCAGCAGAAGTTGTACGTCCCCGCCTCCAGCGCGATCGCCCGGATCGAGCCGTTGCGGAACACCACCCGCAGGCCCTCGCCGATGCTGCGGAACGTGGAAGGACGCTCCTCGGGCACCTCGGGCTCGGGCTCCGGGCGCCGGATGGCGGCCAGGGTGAACACCGAGACGACGTACGAGAACGCGTTGGCCAGCAGGGCGAAGGGCGCGGTCAGCCAGCCGACCAGCAGGCCGGCCAGGCCGGGCCCGCCGATCTGCGCGACCGAACCGCTCGCCTGGAGCTTGCTGTTGCCGTCCACCAGCTGCTCCCGCGCGATCAGCGAGGGCAGGTACGACTGGTACGACACGTCGAACAGCACCGTCAGGACGCCGATCAGCAGCGCGACCACGTACAGGTACTCGATGTGCAGCACGCCCAGCCAGGCGCACAGCGGCACGCTGCCCACCAGCAGGGCACGGCCGACGTTGCTCCACAGCATCAGCGGCCTGCGCCGCCTGCGGTCCACCCACACCCCGATGAACAGGGTCACGCCGAGGAACGGCAGGAACCCCGCCGCGTTGAGCACGCCCAGCTGCGTCGAGGACGCGTGGAACTGGTACACGGCCGCCAACGGCAGCGCCAGCTGGGTGATCTGAGCACCCATCAGGGAGACGGACTCGCCGCCCCACAGCTTCAGGAAGTCGGCGTCGCGCCACAGCCCGCCGAACCGGGTGCCGCTCACGCCGGGCCCCGCCCGCCCTCGTCCACGCCGTCGTCCGCCGTGTCCTCGACGTGGTAACAGCAGCCGATCTGGGCGCCGTTGGACATCGACACGATCCCCACCGTCGGATCCGGCGTGCCGCGCACCAGCATCCCGGAGTAGGCGCCGCCCACCATCAGCACGCCGTACGCCACGACCATCCGCTCGAAGCCCTCGCCGTCCTCGGCGGCGAACCGCTCGGCCACCGGGAGCACCCGCTCCTGCACCACGAACGGCCCGTCCACCGCCGCCCGCACGCGCGCCTCCCACTCGTCCTGGCCCACCGACCAGCCCGGTATCACGCCCACCCCGCCGTAGAGCAGCGTCGGCTTCAGCGCCAGGCTGTCCTTGTGCGCCAGCACGTACGGCACCAGGTCCACGGACTCGCCCGCGCGGTGCACGTGCTCGTCGCGCAGGAACCGCGTCCACGGCAGGATCCGCTCCACCAGCGCCAGTTCGTCCGCGGTGAAGGCGTCCCGGTTGCGCTCGTCGCTCAGCATCGCGAGGCTTCCCTTGTTGCCGTACAGCTCGCAGTCGAGCCCGGCGAACAGGAACGTGTGACCGGCGTCCACCGCGTCGAGCAGCGGGTCCACCAGGTCGTAGCTGCGCTGCTCGTCGGCCATCTCGCCGGGCAGGAAGATCCGGTACACCACGTCGACCTTGCGGCCGTGCACCCACGGCACGCCGTCGCGGTACTCGAAGTGGTCGAGGCCGCACACCACCGCGTCGAAGCCGTGCCGCAGGAAGTCCGGCACCACGAAGTCCAGCCACGGCTTGGTGTACGTGAACCCGTCCGGCCACTCGGTCAGCGCGAGCACCGGCCGGGCCGGCAGCTCGAAGCCCGCGTGCGCGGCCTCGGCGCGCAGCACCGAGGCGATGTTCCCGATCGGGTCGGGGTGGACCAGGTGCTCGGCGTGCGCGAACTCCTGGAAGGCGCGGTTGCGCGCGGCGGGCCGGGAGAACTCGCCCATCTGCCAACCGCCGAGCGAACTGCCGGTGTTGAGCTCCATCAGCTTGAAGCCGCCCGGCTCGCGGTACATGTCGGCGCGCGACATCGGGGGCATCCGCAGGCCCGCCCCGCGCATCACCAGGTCCACCTGGGTCGGGGTCATGCCGACCGCGCGGGCGAAGGCCCGGCGGTCGCCGCCGAAGAGCCGGTCGGGGATGGTGGTCAGCAGCTCGAACAGGCCGTTGAGGTCCGCCTGGAGCGACAGCCGGTCCGCCGTCGCCAGGAACACCGGCCGGTTCAGGGCCTTGCCGCCGCCCGCGCCGTACGCGTTCCAGTCGTTGCGCAGCTCCGGTACGACCATCTTCGCCGCGCCCCGCTCGGCGGCCAGGAAGCGCCGCGTCACCGGATTCTCCATCAGCGCGCCCAGGCCGTCCAGCGGCGAGCCGCCCATCACCGGCACGACCTCGGCCTCGGCCCGGTCCAGGGCCGCCGTGCAGGCCGCCTCGTCCGCGCCGGACGCGATCACGGCGGCGGTCCGCGGCGTCAACGCGCGCGGGGGAAGCAGCAGTTCGTCACCGGGCCCGGCCAGGACCACCACGTCCGCCACACCGGGCACGGCCTCCGCCGCGCCCAGGTCCAGGCGCTCGAGGACCCCGTCGTGCGGCGGGTAGAGGAACCGGATCTCGGCGTACTCCTCGCGCGCGGGCGTCAGGTCCGGGGCCTGCCCGGAAGCCAGGGCGGCGCCCGCGAGCGTGAGGTCGACGCCCCGGGCGAGGGTCCCGACGTACGGGATGAGGTCGCCGCCGAGGCGGCCGTTCAGCTCGATCAGGCGCGGGCCCGCCGGGGTGAGCCGGACCTCGGTGTGGGTGATGCCCCGCTCCACGCCCAGCGCCCGGTGCGCGGCCCCGACCAGCGCGGCCACCTCGTCGGCCCACGGCTCGTGGCGCCAGGGGCCCACCAGGTGCCCGACCTCCTCGAAGCCGGGGTCGAAGCCCAGCCGCTTGCGGGCCACGAAGACCGGCTCCGCCTCGCCGTCCACCACACAGCTGTCCACGCTGATCTCGGGCCCGGTCAGGTACTCCTCGACCAGGACGCCCGCCTCCGCGTCGATGCCCGCGAAGGTGGTGACCGCCACCCGCTCGTAGGCGGCGGCCAGTTCGGCCGCCGAGCGCACCAGCGTGACGCCCATGCTGCCGGCCAGCGCGCGCGGCTTGAGCACGACCGGGAAGCCGATGGCCGCCGCGGCCCCGGCCGCCTCCGCCGCGCTGTGCACCAGGCGGTGGCGCACCCCGGGCAGCCCGGCCCGCTCCAGCAGCGAGCGCGTCACGTACTTGTCCCGGCAGGCCGCCGCGGCCCGCGCCGACATGTGCGGCAGGCCCAGCTCACCGGCGACCGTCGCGGTCGCGATCAGCGACACCTCGTCCCAGGTGAACAGCCCGGCCCGGGGCGCCCCCGCGTCGCTCAGCGCCGCCTCGGCGTGCAGCGACTCCACGGCCTCGCGCAGCGACGCGGCACGCGTGGTGTCGGCGATCCGGAAGGACGACACGTACGGCTTCTCCCAGGTGATCTCCTGCGAGGTCACCAGGTCGATGTCGTACGCACGGGCCAGCGACGCCAGCGCGTACTCGCGGTAGGCCTTCAGACGGCTTCCCACGACGACCAGTCGGGTTCTGCGCTCTTGCATGGTGTTCCACTCTCTGTCGTGGGGGGACGGCGGTACGGGGGCTGCGGCGCCGGGCGGCCCGGCTCAGCCGGTCAGGGGCCCGCCGGCCGGGGTGCGTCGGGGGTCAGCGGCTCGCAGTCCAGGGCGAACGAGCCCGCGGTCTTGCGGATCGCCGCCTCCACCTCCTGGCCGGAGGCGCCGCGGAAGCGGAACCGCCCGCCGACGTGCTCGTACCCCCCGACCTGCGGGATCAGGGAGCCCGGCTCCGGCACCACGTGCGCGTACGGGCCGCCCTCGGAGCCCTCCCGGTCCCAGCTCGCCCCGGTCACCCGGCAGGGCGGCGGTACCGGCAGTGGCAGGAGCAGCCACCCGGCGGTCGCGGCGGGCTCGTCCGGCGTGACGGGCGTGGCCTCGGGGGCCCGGCCCAGCTGGATGTCGACGGCGGCCGCCATCAGGTCCAGGCCGTGCACCTCGCGCCAGACGAACGGGATCTCCGCGCCGCCGACCCGGGACCCGGCCTCCAGGAAGACCGGGTGCGGCGTGCCGTCGGGGCCGCTGCCCAGGAACGCCTCCATGTGGAAGACCCACGGTTCCCCGTCGCCCAGGGCCGCGGCGGCCCTGGCCGTGAACTCGCCCAGCGGTCCGAGGAGTTCGGGGTCGTCCAGCTCGATGGAACCGAGGAAGGTGCCCTTGGTGAACTCCTCGCAGCTGTTCAGGTACCGCGCGGCGCGCCACGGGCCCAGACCGTCGCCCGTCCACAGGCCGTCCAGGTGCAGCACCGGATCGGCCACGAAGGACTGCACGATCCTCGGCTCGCGCAGCTCCGGCCCGAACACGTCCGCGTGAGCGGTGAGGTCGGCCTCACCGTGCAGGACGAGCACGCCCCGGCTGGCCGTGCCGCGGCGCGGCTTGACCACCACGGGCCAGCCGTGCTCGGCCGCGAAGCGTCGTACGTCCTCGGCGCTGCCGGCGTCGGCGGAGCGCGGCACGGGCACGCCCGCCGCCTCCACGTGCCGGACCATGGTGAGCTTGTCGCGGAACCGGTCCAGGCCCCCGGGAGTCTGCCCGGGCAGCCCGAACGCGGCGCGCAGCTCGGCCGCCGTGTCCAGGTCGCCCTCGTTGAGCGCGACCAGTCGGCTCGCCGGGCCGAACTCCGCGACCAGGGCCTCCAGCGCCGCCCGCACCTCGGGGAGGCGGTCGGTGGCCGGCACCAGCCGGACCGCCGCCGCCTCCTCGGGGACGGACGAGAGCCCCAACTCGGTGCTCACGTAGGTGACGTACGTCGTGGCGTGGTCGAGGTAGGAGGTGTAGCGGGCGTGCCGGTCGCGCCAGCGGTGCAGCACCACCACGTGCTCCCGGCCCGCCCCCGCTCCCGGACCCGCGCCCCCGCTCACTCGCCCGGCTCCGGCTCGTTCAGGCGGGCGTGCGCGACCATGATCTGGCCCAGTGCGATGCCGCCGTCGTTGGTGGGCACCTGCTGCTGGCAGTACGTGCGGAAGCCCGCGCGCTCCAGCTCCACCAGGCAGTTCACCAGCAGGAACTCATTGAGGAACACCCCGCCCGAGAGCACCACCTGGTCGAACGCGTCCGGCCCCTCGGCCTCGCGCACCGCACGACAGCGCTCCACCACCATGTCCACCACCCCGGAGTGGAAGCGCCGGCTGATGTCGGCCGGAGCCACCCCGGCGGCCAGGTCGCGGGCCAGCGCCTTCACCACCGGGCGCGGGTCCACCTCCACCACGCCGTCGTGGTCGCCCAGGGCGAACCGGTAGCGCTCCGCCACGGGCGCGAGCGCCAGGTCCCGGGCGAGCAGGCCCTCCAGCTCGATCGGGCCCTGCGCCTCGTACTCGGCGTGCGTGGTGACGTCGAGCAGCGCGGCGACCCCGTCGAAGAGGCGGCCCATGCTGGAGGCGGGCGGCGCGTTGACGCCCCGCCGGGCCATCGTCGCGTACACGTGCAGCTGCTGCTCGTCCCACTGGCCGAGCACCGGGAAGGCGGCCAGGGCCGCGTCCGGCTCGCCGAGCGCGTCCAGGGCCAGGGCGAAGCCGGTGCGGATGGGCTCCTTGACGGCGCGGTCGCCGCCGAGCAGCGGCACCGTGCGCAGATGGGCCACGCGGCGCGCGTCCCGGTAGGAGCCGAGCAGGAACTCGCCGCCCCAGGTGGTGCCGTCCGGGCCGTAGCCCGCGCCGTCGAAGACGACGCCGAGCGTCGGCCCGGTCAGCCGGTTCTCCGCCATGCAGGACGCCATGTGCGCGTGGTGGTGCTGCACCTGGACGACGCGGCCGTAGCCGGCGCCCTCCTCCTTGAGGGCCAGCCGCGTGGCGCGGAACTGCGGGTGCAGGTCCACCGCCGCGTCCTGGGGCACCAGGTCGTGCAGGCCCGCGAGGTGGCGGGCGGTCTGCTGGTGCGACTCCCACGTCTCGTCGTTCTTGAGGTCGCCGATGTGCTGGCTGAGGTAGACCCGGGTGCCCTGGGAGAGCGCCACCGTGGTCTTCAGCTCGGCGCCGAAGGCGACCATGGGAGCGAGGTCGACACCGACCTCCACGGGGTACGGGGCGTACCCGCGGGCCCTGCGCAGGAAGCTCACCAGCGGCTGGTCGAGTTCCGGGTGGCGGGAGAGGCGCACCAGGGAGTCGTCGACGCGTATCTCGATGTCGCGGTCGTTGTAGAGGATCACGTCGGCGATCGCGAAGAGGTGCTCCAGGGCGTCCTCGTTGCGGTGCGCGATCGGGTATCCCGAAACGTTTCCGCTCGTCATGACCAGCGTGTCCATCCGCTCGTCGGCGAGCAGCAGGTGGTGCTGCGGCGCCGACGGGAGCATCACCCCGATGTTGGGGTTGCGCGGCGCGATCGCTTCGGGGAGCGCGCCCTCGCGCTTGCGCACGAGCACGATGGGCCGTGACGACGACTCGAGGAGCTCGGCTTCCTCCGCGCCGATCTCGGCGAAGGCGGCGGCCGTCTCCAGGTCCCGCGCCATCACGGCGAAGGGCTTGGAGTCGCGGCGCTTGCCCGCCCGCAGCCGGTGCACCGCGTCCTCGTCGCGGGCGTCCACGGCCAGGTGGAAGCCGCCGACGCTCTTCACCGCCACGATCCGCCCGGCGGCCAGCGCCTCCACGGCCGCCGCCAGGGCCTCCTCGCCGTCCAGCGTGCCGCCGTCGCGGTCGGCGAGCAGCAGCTGCGGGCCGCAGTCGCGGCAGGCGTTGGGCTGCGCGTGGTAGCGCCGGTCCATCGGGTCCGTGTACTCCGCCGCGCACGGCGGGCACATGGTGAAGGACGCCATCGTGGTCTGCGCCCGGTCGTAGGGCAGGGCCCGCACGATCGAGTAACGGGGGCCGCAGTTGGTGCAGTTGATGAACGGGTAGCGGTAGCGGCGGTCCGCCGGGTCGCGCAGCTCGGCCAGGCAGTCGGCGCACACGTGCCCGTCGGCGGGCACGATGGTCTGCTTGCTGCCCGCGTGCACGCTCTCGCGGATCACGAACGCGGTGGCCGGCTCGGCCTCCGGGTCGAGCTCCTCGACGTGCACGCCGGTGACCTTCGCCTGCGGCGGCGCCTGGTCGGTGAGGTCGGCGAGGAAGGACTCCACGGCCCCGGCGGGTCCGGTGACCTCGGTGAGCACGCCCTCGGGGTCGTTGAGGACCCAGCCGGTCAGCCCGTAGCCGTGCGCGGCCTTGTAGACGAAGGGCCGGTAGCCCACGCCCTGCACCACACCGGTGACCCGGGCGCGGCGCCGTACCAGCGCCGCACCGGGGGTCACGTCGTCCTGAGTGGTCGTCATCGGTCAGCAGAGCCTGGGGAGTTCGGCGCCCTGGAGCTCCTCGACGATGGTGTCGCGGCCCTCGGTGTCGCGCAGCAGCACCAGCGCGCCGGCCTCCTCGGTGACCTCGCCGATCGAGACCGCGTCCTCGCCGTACTTGTGGGCGCGCAGCGCGTCGAGGACCTTCTGCTCGGCGGCCGGGTCCACGAACAGGGCCACGCAGCCCTCGTTCGCCGAGTGGATCGGGTTGATGCCCAGCATGTCGGTGGCCATCACCGTCTCGAACTGGACCGGCAGCAGCTCCTGCTCGATCCGGATCTTGTGGTCCACGGCCTCGGAGTACTCGTGCAGCACCGCCGCCAGACCGCCGCGCGTCACGTCGCGCACTGAGCGGACGTCCCCTTCGGACACGGCCGAGAAGAGGTGGTCGAGCATGCCGTTCAGCGGGGCGCAGTCGCTCAGGACGCGCTGCTCGAAGCCCAGGCCCTCGCGGATGGAGAGCAGGTGCACGGTGTGGTTGCCGATCGGGCCGCTCAGGATCACGCGGTCGCCGGGGCGGACGTGCGCCATGCGCAGCGGCTCGCGCTCGAAGACGCCGACGCCCGCGGTGTTGAGGTAGATCTGGTCGGCCTCGCCCTTGCGGACGACCTTGGTGTCGCCGCACACGATCAGCACGCCGGCCTCGCGGGCGGTCTCGCGGATCGAGGTGAGGACCTGCACCAGACGGGAGATCGGCAGACCGGTCTCCAGGATCATGCCGAGGGTGAGGTAGAGCGGCTTGGCGCCGACGACGGAGAGGTCGTTGACGGTGCCGCAGACCGCGATCTTGCCGATGTCGCCGTTGCCGAAGAACGGCGGGTCGACGACGAAGGAGTCCGTGGTCATGGCGATGCGACCGGCGGAGATGGGCAGCATGGCGCTGTCCTCCATCTCGCCGATGTACACGTCGCCCAGGGTCTGGACGATCAGGGAGATCAGCTCGTGGCTGAGCTGGGCTCCGCTGCCGTGGTCGAGGAGGACCTCACCGAGGTCGGTGGCCTGGCTGGTCATGCGGGCGTGTCCCTTCGGGGTATGAGGGGGTGACGCGCGCGGTCCTGCTCCGGGGTACGGGATGCCTGGCGCGGTGACGCCGTTGCGGGACCGTCCGGGCAGGACGGCGCGGCGCGGCGCGCGGACCGCGCTGAAAGGCGCCGTGCGGGGCGCCGGTCGGTGCGTCGCGTGCTGCGGGTGCGCCGTCCGGTGGGCGGCGACACCGAGGGGGTGCCGGCCGCCGGACGGGTGGTGCGGTGGCGTCGCGCGCGGCGGGTACGCCGTACGGAGCGTCGGGGCGCGCGGTGGTGCGGGCGTGCCTGAAGGGACGTACTACGGGAGGATCTTGACGACCTTGCGGGGCAGCTCGCCGGTGGCGTCGATCTGGGCCAGGATCTCCTCGGAGTCCGCGACGGTGGCGCAGTAGCCGCTCAGCCACTCCAGGGAGCGGTCGCGGGCCTCGGGGTCGCCGGAGACCACGCAGTCGGAGGGCACCCACACGTTGTAGCCGCGGAAGAACGCGTCGGCCGCGGTGGTCTGGACGCATATCTGCGTCTGCAGGCCGGTGATCAGGACCGTGTCGACGCCGGCGGCCTGGAGCCGGTCGTGCAGCTCGGTCTCGTAGAAGCCGCTGTCCTTGTTCTTCTCCACGACGTCGTCGGTCTCGTCGAGGAAGTCCGCGAGGATCGCGGCGCCCTCGCTGCCGCGCTGGAGCGGCAGGGTGCCGTCGAAGTCCCGCTCGACGTTGGGGTCGTCGGGCAGGTTGACCAGCTGGAGGTGGAAGACGCCGTGGCCGCGGCGGCGCATCTCGTCCAGGAAGTGTGTGAACCGCGGCTGAGCCTCGGCCATGGCGTGCGTGCGCTCGGGCGTCTTGTGGACGACGTCGGCCTGCAGGTCGTTCGTGAGTACGGCGATCTTGCCCATGACGGTTCCTCGGGGTTGCTCGAAGCACGGCTGTGCGGCCGGGCACCCGTGTACGGCGGGTGGGCAGGCCGGATCAGCCGAGATGGGGGATGAGGGGTGGAGCGATGGGGCCGTGGTGCGGGTGGCGCTGTGGTGCTCAGGAGGGCGCGGCCCGGAGTGCGGGCCCGCGCGGACACTGCGGTGGAGAGGGGCTGGCCTTCCCTGCGCGAAGAGTGACGACTGTTTCGTGCGGCCCGAAGCGGAGTGTCGGAGATCCTCGGGTGGCCAGACCTTCGCATATCCTCCACGAACCCGTCAACAACTCCATCTTCATGGGTTCTTGGTGACCACAACGAGCTTGGGCAGCAAGCGCTCACTTCCGGGGGAACGCGGCCCCACCTGGCCGAAAGCCGCTCGGGCGGTCGGGGGCGGATGCCGCCAGAGGTCTTGACCACTGGGCCCGCCGGGCAGGATGATCACGCTCGCCCGGTGCGGCGGGCGGCACGGCCGTGCGCCGGGAGCGGAACGCTTGGCGTTCGCTTTTTCCCAGTGCGGGAGCCACCCGGTCGTACCGGCTCCCGTGACGGGTACGTCCGTGCCGCGCCATCTGCGGGAACGGCGTCGTCCCCCGGGGCGGCGCGACGGTCACCCCTGCAACGTGCTGCGAACGCGCCGCCCCGGGCGTCGCGTACGAACGCCTTCGCCACGTGGGTGAGGGCGGAGATCCTCAGGTGAGGGAACCCCACGCTCCCGGAGGCTCCTTCCGGATGTGAAGGCGCGTTCTGGCGGGACGGTGTACGGCAAACGGACACGTTCATGGCCGGAAACCCTCGGTGCGTCCGCTGAGCGGTGAGAGGTAGGTCACCCAGCGGTCATCCGCTGGAAACGGCGTGCACGATCTTGCCGTACGGCCGACACGGATCGGAAACGTACAGAACCTTTACCCACGCGTGGCCGATAACCGCTCGGGCTTGGACTGAAGTTGACCGAAGTCTGACGCGGCCGGTCCGCTCGCCGTCACTCTCCGCCACGCTGCTGGTAGTTCTTCACGAACTCCTTCGCGTCCCCGAGCTCCCCGAGCAGATCGTCCAGCTCGTCGAGCAGATCGGCGGCCTCCGCGGACGCGGCGTTCGCCGGTACGGACCCGGTCGACGCGCGGTCGGCCGCGGGCTCCTCCGGGCGGGCCTGGCCGCTGTGCTTGTTCCGGCGGATTCGCTGAACCATGTCGGTGCCTCCACTCCTGGCCCGCCCGGCACGGTGTGCCGGAGGCGCCGTCGGTCGCTGCTGTAGCGGGCTGCCTCACGGGAGCACGGGAGGGCGCGGCGGTCCGTTCAGCCTGAACCCTGGCCCGATCCCGACCGTGCATGGCCACGAATCGATGTGTGTGCCGGCGGTCCCCCGGAGACGTTCAGCATGCCCTGTGGTCCATGGCGTCTCCGCGCGGTCCAGAACGGGATTGGGGCGATTGGGTCATGGGTGACATCACTGTTCCGGAGTGGGCGGAGCCGGTTCTGGGTGCGTTGGGTGGTCAGCCGTGGCCGCAGTTGAGTGAGTCGTTGTTGGTGGAGCGGTCGCTGAAGTTCGAGGCGATGGCTGATGTGGTGAAGGGAATGCGGGGGGAGTTCGAGAAGTCGGCGGTGGGTGCGGGGCGTTCGATGGAGGGCGCGGGAGCCCAGGCGCTCCTTGATTCGGTGTACAAGTTCCTGTCGGGGGTTCCGGAGGGGGCGGAGAAGCCGGTTTTCGATGCGATCGAGGGTCTTTACCGTCAGGTCGCGGTGAATCTGCGGAAGCTGGCGATTCAGGTGGAGACGGCGAAGGTCACCATTTTGGGGATGGTGACGTGGTTGCTGGGTCAGTTGGCGATGGCGGCGTTCACGGTGTTGACGGGTGGGTGGGGGTTTGCGTTTACGGCGGCGGTGTGGGCGGCGATTCGTGCGGCGGTGCCGGCGTTGATCCGTCAGTTGGTGGCGGCGGTGTTGCAGGGGGCGTTGATGATGGGTGTGATCAACGCGGTGGCGCAGATGGTGGGGTTCGCGAAGGGGACACGCCAGGGCGAGTGGGGTGCGGAGAACTGGAGCGAGCTGGGCACGAACGTGGCGCTGGGCGCGGTGGGCGGTGTGGTCGGTTTCGGTGTGGGCAAAGCGTTCGACTTCGGTGTGGGGAAGGTGTTCGGGCAGAAGTGGGTGGGGTCGTTCGCGTCGTCGGTGGTGGGGGGTGCGGTCAACAATGTGGTGTCGGCGGTGCCGATGGGTTATGTGTCGGCGTGGATGACGGGTGGGGAGCCTGGGGTTCATCTGACGTGGGAGACGGCGACGTCGGGTGCGGCGTTCGGTGCGGCGGGCTGGGCGGGTCAGAAGGCGAAAGAGGTGAGGATCGACCCGGCGTCGATCCCGAAGTCGATCAATACCGGTCTGGGGAAGCTGAAGTCGTTCTTCGACGGCCCGGGTGGTGGTCCTGGTGGTGGAGGCGGGTTCACGGCGGAGAAGGCGCCGTTGCTCGGGTCGCGCAATTCGGACACGTTCTCCACGACGTCCACGGATTCCACGTCCTCCTCTTCCTCCTTCGGCGGGGAACCGCCGAGCAACGGAATTCGGGTGACGACGGATACGACGACGACGGTCGAAACGGTGGTGCCCGGGAACGGGGAAACCGGGAAGGGGCAGGGGAACGGTCTCGAAACGGTCGTACGCAACATCGAGACTCCCAGTTCCACGCCCAAGGAGGTGATCTCCGAGACACCTCAGGTGCAATCCGTGGCGTCCGAGAACGTCGTGACGCCCGAGACGCCGACGTCGACCACCACGCCGTCCGAGACACAGCAAACACAGCAGACACAGCAGAACGCCACGGCCTCGTCCTCCACGTCGACTCCCGAGCCGTCCTCGTCCCCCTCGTCGTCTTCTTCGCCTTCTTCGTCCTCGTCCTCGCCCTTGCTCCCGTCCTCGTCCTCCGAGAACGTGATCACCCCGTCGACGACCGAGACGACGACGTCCTCCACCTCCACTCCGACGTCCCCTTCCACGTCCACTCCGACGCCCACGGAGAACGTCGCCAACCCGCTGCCGTCGAACACCACGACGGAGACACTGGCCAACGGGACCCCGTCGTCGTCCTCGCCTCCCTCGATCGACTCGGTGCTGTCCGGCGGGAAGGACACCGCCGCGCCCCAGACGCCCGCGCCGCCCGTGGTGCACGCCCTCGACACCCCGACGGCACAGCCGCAGACGACGCACCCGCAGACGACCCAGCCGCAGGCGCCATCGGCGAGCCAACCGAACACGGCGGTGGCAGGACCCCACGCGCCCTCGGGCAGCACTCCCGCGTCCGTTCCACTGGGCGGATCGACCTCCACGGCGACGGGGCGCGGGACCGATTCGCCTGTGTCTGCGCCGGGCGGGTCGTCCGGCGTACCGCAGACCCCGACGGGAGTGGGCAAGGTCGAGACCGTGGTGACCGGGCAGAACACCACCGGCAGCGGGACGGGAGTGAAGGCCCAGTCGAGCACGACCACGTCGGAGGCCAAGCCCGTCGTCGGTACCACCACGCCGGTGAAGCCCGGGGAGCTGACCGTCACCGCGGAGAACACGGCCTCGGCGACCAGCACTCCGACCGCGGCGAAGAGCTCGAAGGCGACGTCCACGCCACTGGACGACGGCGTCGCGAAGCAGCTCCAGGAGGCACCTCCCGTACCCGACCGGAAGAAGTACCTCGAAGCGGCCAAGAAGGCCGACTGGGACGGTGACGCGCACAACCGCTACGGCTGGGAGATCCTCAACGAGCTCAACGCGAAGACCAAGGCCCGGGCGGACTGGGAGGCGGCCAACCCGGACCTGGTGCCCCTCGCGTCCAAGCAGGAGTTCGGGCCGTACGAAGGCCCCGTCACCGAACTGCCCGATCCGGTGCGGCAGCAGGACCCCGAGCCCGTGACGCCCGAGGGTGAATCGAAGGGGCTCACGGCACTGGAGCAGTTGGAGGCACTTCCCTCCGCTCCGGTGTCGGAGCCGGGCAAGGAACAGGGGACGGGCGTGGGGACCGGTGGGGGCAAGGGCACCGACGGGGAGTTCCCGCTGCCCCGGCGCGAGGCCTTCGAGGCGCTGGCCCGCAAGATCGGGGACGGCGGTGACGCACCGGGCGCGGCCAGTGTGATGCTGGAGTACTTCGAGGCGGCGAAGGGCCGGGCGCGCTGGGAGCTGGGTCAGGGGCCCGAGGCCTTCTCGACCACTCCGGAGGTGGTCGCGGCGCGCGACAAGCTCGTCTCGGTCGTGGAGACGGCGGCGCGCGACGCCCTGTCCGAGCTCGGGGCGGACCTCCGGGCGCCGGAGGTCGCGAACCGGCCCGCAATCGAGCTGTTCGACGTCCTGGACCCCCAGCAGCAGGCGCAGTTCGTCAGCCTGCTGGACGCGCACGGGATCGCGGAGTCGGGCTTCGACGGCGCGGACCTGCTGAGCACGGGCTTCTTCGAGAACACGGTGGGCGAGCGGACCATCGGCGACCTGGCCGGACCGGACTTCAGCCCGGTCCCGGACGTGGAGGTGACGAGGCCCCGGCCCGCGGCGGAGCTGCTCGGCGAGGTGTTGGAAGGCGTGGTGGCGGGGGACGGCGAACTGTCGGCGCTGCTTGGCGACGGCCGGGTCGGTGAGGCGTCCGACGTCCTGTCCGCTGCCCAGAAGGTGAAGTTCGAAGCCCTCCTGAACACGCCCGAGTTCGGCGAGGCGGCCGTGGCGGTGGTGCGCGAGGGGCTTGCGTCGCTGCCCGACCTCGCCGAGGGGACTCGGGCCCGTCCGGCGGCCGAGGTGTGGGAGTCGCTGTCGCCGGAGCAGCGCCAGGCGTTCGCCGGCCGGGTGGGCGACGTACTGAAGCCGCTCGGATCCGATGTCGCGCTGATGATGTCCGACGCGGGCCTCGTTGGTCGGGCGCTGGCCGAACATGGCGGTACTGTCGGCGAGTTGTATGCCAAGGGCATGTCCGACAAGGCCTTGGAGTCGCTTTCGGTCGGTGACGCGGGGCTGCGGTCCCGGCTGGACGACCTGCGCCCGGGGAAGGCCGCGTCCGGGGACGGCGAGTTCCAGCCCCGGCCGGAGGACGGGAACCCGAAGCAGCCGACCACGGACGGGCCCGAGTCGGCCTCGGTCGCGGACGCCGAGTTGTTCGCCCGCCTCGAAGCCCTCCGCTCAGGGCCCGAGGACACGCCGGATCCCGAGAACACCCAGGCCCCCGGGGAACCGGGCGGGGTCCTGGAGCCGGACGCCATGGTGGCGGGCATGTCGCCGCTGGAGTGGGCGCAGTACGAGTGGCGCATCGAGCAGGCTTCGGGGAAGGGCGACGGCGAGGCCGCCGCACTGATCACCGCCCAACGCGACGCCCATGTAGCGGAGTTGTCGCGAGCGCGCGGCGAACTGCTGTTCCGCCTCTCGCCGCGGGACGGCGGCCCGCTGCTGGTCACCGAGCCCGGGGGCGGGAGTCCGCTCCGGCCGCTGGACAGTGTGTCGGCGGGCTTCGAGCGCGCTCAGGACGCCGGAATGGGGCGTCCGGCCTGGGACGGGTTCGAGAGCCTCATCACGGACGCGGTGAGCGAGGGCCGTCTGTCCGACGCCATGAGCCTGATCCGGGAGCGCAACCAGATCGTCGACGACCTGGAGGCCCAGGCCGCGAGCGTGAAGCAGTTGGAGGACCTGGACGTCGAGGGCGGCTCGCTTCCGGGCGCGACGGATGCCGAACTCGCGGCGCGGATCGATGCCTTGCGTGGAGAAGGCGGCGAAGACCCTTCGCGTCCACAGGAGTTGGAACCGTCCGATGCCGAGCTGGCTGCCAAGCTGGATGCCTTGCGGGGTGAAGGCGCCGAGGTGACGGAGCCGACGGACGCGGAGCTCGCGGCGCGGTTGGACGCTCTGCTGGGGGAGGGCGGCGAGGCCCTGGCGGCCGAGAAGGAGAGCCTGGCCCCCGAGAAGACCGAGCAGCCGCTCGGGCTGGACGCCGTCCCGGACGCACCGGGTACGAAGGGCACGAGCGCGGCCGACGAGACGGGCAGCCCGCTGGACGGTGCCAGGCCCGCCCTCAACGAGGCCCAGATAGTGGAGGCGCTCGTCGCGCGGTCCCGTACGGCGGGCATGGATCAGGCCCTGATCAGCGGGCGGGCCGACCGGCTGGCGGAGGCGTACCAGCAGGGCGGTGTCGAGGGCCCGTCGAAGTTCCGTGAGCTGAGCGTGCAGTGGCACAAGGAGCTGGAGGCCCTGACCGGCGGCAAGGGCAGCTCGGTGGACGAGCTGATGGAGCTCGGGCGGACCGGTCCGGAGACCGCCCTCGAAGCCCTGGCGCGCGCCGCGGAGGACGCGGGCGTGCCGCTGGTGGAGCACGTGGCGCGCCTCGAGGAGATCCGCCGAGCCTGGGCGGAGGGGCGCGCCGAGGAGGCGTCCGGGCTGGTGAACGGCTTCTGGGAGCGGGTGAAGGAGGCGGGGGCGCACCAGACCGAGGTGGCCGAACAGCGGCTGATGAAGCGGTGGGCGGAGCTGGAAGGGGTCCCCTTCGAGGAGTTCCTGGCCAACCGTCGGCAGCGCGACGCCATCGACGCACAGGTGCGCGAGCAGCTGGGCGCCGCGCTCGACGGGGACCTCGCCGGGCTCCGGGGCCGCCTGCACCAGCTGCACGACGGGCTCAAGGACGAGGCCGCGGCCTCGCTGTTCGCCGAGGGCCTGGGCGAGCTGCTGGCCCGTGACGTGGCCGACCTGCCGGACCAGGCGCTGGCGGACGAGGTGTCGGCGCTGGTCGAGGCGCAGGTCCAGCCGCGCAAGCGCAGCCAGGAGGAGACGGTCGACCTGTCACTCCTGACCGACCTGGAGGCGCTGCCGAAGGTCCCGGTGCTGGACGCGGTGTGGGCGAGCGAGCTGTCGGAGTCGATGGCGGCGCACGGTGGGCTGCGGGGCATGTCGGAGGGCGAGATCGCCTTCTGGCAGGAGAAGGTGTCGGAGATCCTGGACTCGCCGGACGGCGTGAGCCGGCAGAAGCTGCAGGAGCTGGGCGGCGACTGGTTCTTCCGGATCGACCAGTTCCAGCGCCTCGACGCGCTGGTCGCCGAGTCCGGCGAGGCGGGCCTGCCGTCGCTGGAGGGAGAGGTCTTCGCGGGCACGTTGCGCGACGCGCTGCGCACCGAGGACGTGGAGGCGTTCACCAAGGCGGAGAACCAGTGGCGCGAGGAGATCGCGGCCGCCCGGCTGGATCGGGACTTCGACGCGCTGACCAGCGAGACCAGCGGCTCGCTGAAGGACCGCGCGGACCGGGCGGGGATGGGGGACCTGGAGTGGCTCGCCTTCCAGTCCCGGATCGACGAGGCCTACGCGCGGGGTGACCTGGCCGAGGTCGTCAAGGTGGTGGGGGAGCGGGCGACCCGCCTCGACATGTTCGAGAAGTCCTTCGACGACGTGATGGCGCTGCGGCTGAGCGACCTGCGGCAGGGCGACGGGTCGGGTACGGACGGGCCGGACGTGCTGGAGCAGGCGATCCGTCCGGAGTGGCGCGACAAGGACGGCGAGGTCGTCGTCGAGACGGAGCTGTGGAACCTGTTCGAGGAGCTCAAGCCGGACACGATGAAGCCGCGCTTCGACAATCCGCTGGACGACCCGTTGCTGGCGTTGGACGAGGCCCTGTTCGACAAGGACGGGGACGGGGACGGGGACGACGGGTACGGTGACGGTGACCTCGACCGTCACGTACAGGCCCTGGAAGGCGATCTGGTCGCCCGCGCGCGGAAGCTCGGCATGTCCGCGCTGGACGCCGAGGTCTGGCAGCTGCGCCTGGACGCCTCGGAGAACTCGCCCCTGGTGCGCGACGAGCTGCGCACGCTCCTGGACACGCAGTTCGCCGGGCGCAAGGAGTTCGACGCGCAGGTCGAGGCCTTCGCCGCCGCACGGCACGCCGAACTGATCGACCTGGGCCTGACCCCGTACGAGGTGAACGCGCACCGCTCCGCCATGGACATGCTGCTGAAGCGGGGCGACGACCGCGCCGCCGCGAGCCTGCAGGCGACGTTCGAGGCGCGGATCGAGGAGATGACGGCGAAGAAGGCCGCCGCCGACGCGCTGGCCGCCGCCGAGGGCCCCCAGATGCCCCCCAAGGCGCCCAAGCCGCTGGACGTGGCGGAGGCCCTGGACAAGCTGACGCCCGTGCCGACCCATCTGCCGGGCGGGGACGCGGGCGGCGACGGCGGCGGTCCGAAGCCGGCCGCCGACACGGACCCGCTGGCCGCGCTGAAGCCCGTGCCGACCCACGACCCCGGGTCGGGCCCGGGCGGGTCCGGATCCGTACCGCCTCCCGTCGACCCGCCCGGCGGCAAGGGCACCGGCAGCCGGCCGCCGGGAGACGGATCCGACCCGTCCGCCGGGGGTACGTCCACCGACCTGCCCGGGGCGAAGACCGGCCGGGGCGGGCAGGAGCCGCCGCGCCCGGGGGAGGACCTGCTCGTGCGGGGGCCGCAGGACAAGCCCGGGGACGAGGGCCCGCTCACGCCGCAGGAGAGGCCCAAGCCGAAGGTGACCGCGGCCGAGGTCTTCAAGCAGCTCGCGGGCGATCAGGACGCCTCGGTGCTCGCACTGAACGAGGCCGCAGCGCAGCGCAACACGTCCCCCGCCCTGCTCAGGGAGCAGCTGAACCGGGCCGCCGCCGAGGCGAACGCGCTGCTCCAGGAGGCCGTACGCAACCGGTCCGGCGAGCTCGACCGCGTCAACGCGCTCGTCGATACGGTGCGCAAGGCGGGCCTCTCCGGCCGCGTCGAGGACGCCACCGGCGCGCTCGGCGAGCTGAAGACCCTCCTGGACACCCCCGTGGAGCCGGTCGGGGAGACCGCCGCCCCCCGCCCGCGGGACCCCTTCCCGCCGGCCCTGCCGGAGATGCCGTGGGGCCGGGCCCACGACGTCCTGATGAAGCTCCCCGCGGAGGCGCCGAGCCAAGCCCTGCGCGACTCCGCCGAGGTGCAGGGCATGGACCCGATCGAGCTCGGCAGCCAGCTGAGGCAGAAGTTCGAGGCGACGGACGACCTCCTCTTCGACGCGCGGCGGTACCGTACGCCGGAGCCCGAGCGCGTCCAGGAACTCGCCCAGACGATCCACGACCTCTACCGGGACAGCGGGCGCGTCGACCGCGCCCAGCAGGCCCTCGACGAGCTCACGGGCCTGGTGTCGGATGCCGAGGCCACCTTCCGGGACCGGCTGGACGCCTCGCTCACGCAGGCTCCCGAAGTGGTGGAGCCGGTGCGGGAGGAGATCGTGCCGGAGGTTGTCCCGGTCGAGCCAGAGGCTGTCCCGGTCACTCCGGAGGTCGTTCCGGTGGAGCCGGAGGCCCCTCTGGTCGTGCAGGAAACGGTTCCGGTCGAGCCGGAGACCGTTCCGGTCGAGCCGGAGACCGTTCCGGTCGAGCCGGACACGATCGACAGAGATGACAGCACCGAGGCGACGCGGAAGGCGCCGGAGACGACCCCTGAGCAGGCGAAGTCCATCCTCGACGAGGCGAAGAAGGCCCTCGACGTCACCGTGGACCGGGCCGCTTTCATCGCTCAGACGGGGACGCGGTCCGGAACGTTCACCCAGGACCAGGCGGCGGTGCTGCAGCAGATCGAGGAAGCCGCCCAGCGCCTTGACCTGTCGGCGGCCCAGGACGGACTGCGGGAGCTGGTCCGGCTCGACGACCAGCAGCCGGAGCACTCCCCGGTGGAGAACCCCGCGGTCTCCGTCGACAAGGGCAAGGCGAGCACGCACGTCCGCGACGCCGAGTGGTACGGCGTGGAGGCCCGGCGCGAGATCGCTCTGCCGCCGGTTCTCCAGGGCGACCAGGCCGAGTCCGTACTCGGGTCGTTCAAGGAGCAGGCGGACCAACTGATCCAGGGCGCCGATGAACTGGGCGCGCAGGCTGTCGAGTTGGGCGCCGATCCGGCTTCCGTGGCCGAGCTCGGGCAGAAGGCCGCACAGGCCCGCCGGGACTTCGACCTCGAAGGGGTCCGGGAGGCGGTGGCCGCGCTGCGGGCCGAGGTGGACGCGGCACGCGCCGCCGCGACCGTGGAGACGGAAGGCGTACGAGAGCCGGTCTCCGGGGCCCCGCAGAGCACCCAGAAGACGGAATCCCCCACGACGCCGCCCTCCACGACGGTACCGCCCGCGACGGTACCGCCCGCGACGGAACCGTCCCTGACCACCGAGACGCCGCCGGTCACCGGGGCGCCGCCCGTCGCCGAAGCGCCGCCGATCAGCGGGAATCCGGCGGTCACCGAGCCCCCGTCGATCGTCGTGACCCCTCCCGCGGACGACCCGTCCACCCGCACCGACCAAGGCGCGACCACCCCCGGGGTCCCCTTCGTGCCCCTCCTCCCGGGCGGTGCGGGGCCGCAGCTCGCCCCGAACGGGGCCAGGACCACCTCGGCCCCGAAGCGGTCCACGACGGGACGGGAAGACCTCAAGGCCGTGCGGGAGCAGGGCGGCCTGCTGCCCACCCAGATACTCCCCGGCAACGGGACGGCGACGGCCGCAACCAAGAACTCCCTGGAGGAATCCGCCCACATGGAGAGCGGGGCGGCTGAAGCCCCGTCGATCGGGGACATCCTCGGGGGCGTCAAGCCCCAAGTGTCGGCTGAGACCGTCGAGTCGACACCGCAGCAGCCGGAACCGGTCCAGGAGCCGGACGCGACCCAGCTGCCCATCGCGCTCCGTGCGTACAACGCCTCGGTGGACGAAGTCGCAGACGCGCTCAAGGGCCTGTGGAAGGACGACCGCATCGCGCTGCGCACACGAGCGAGTGACCTGCTGAAGCGGTACCTCCCGCCCGGGGCGAAGGTGCCGGAGCCCGGAGCGCAGCCGTCAGGGAACTACCTGCTCGACCAGGGAAGGATCATGTACGCGCTTGTCCTCGGCGGGGAGGACGCGACGGCGGCGGAGCCGGTGGCCGCCGAACTGGCGTCGCTGTTCGCCGCCGAGAACCCCCTGGGCTACCGGAGCGAAGGCGACGTGTCGGCGGACCAGGCGGACCAGGCGGAGCCCGCGCCGCAGCAGGTGCTGCCGGAGGTGCCGGCCGGTCTGTCCGCCGCGGCGCGCGAGATCTACCAGGCACAGCTGGACGAGTTCGGGCCGAAGCTCAAGGGCCTCGGCAGATCCGGCGCACTGGAGCTCCACGCGAGCGCGCGGGCGCTCATGGAGGAGCACTTCCCGGCCGAGGCGCAGCTTCCCTTCGGCAAGCTGGGAGCGTCGCTCGGCTTCGTCCTGGACTGGGCCCGTGTCGCGTACGCCCTCCTCACAGGGCGCGGCTCGGACGCGCCGGAGGCGGTGGCCCTCGAACTCGTACAGCAGTACGCGAAGGAGCACCCGCGCGGATACGTCTGGGAGCCCTTCACGTCCTTCGACTCCGAGACCGGCTCCGAGACCGCATCCGAGCCCGAGCCGGTGACCCTGCCGCGTCCCAAGGGCAAGCAGCCGGCCACCGACGACAACGCCACGCAACAGTTCACCGAGGCGCAGGCCCGGGCGAAGGAGGAGGCGCGGGAGAACCTGACGCAGGCGGCGTACCAGGCCTACCGGGCGACGGCCGACGAGGTCAAGGGCGTGCTCGACGCCCTGCCCCCGGTGGAGCAGGGCGCGCTCTCCGCACGGGCGCAGCAGTTGATGACCCAGCACTTCCCGCCGCGGGCCACGCTGCCGAAGGCGGGCGACCAGCCGTCCTCGCAGTTCCTGGGCGACCTGGACGCGGTGGTCTACGCCCTGGCGCTCGGGCGCGACCTGCCGGAGCCCGAGACCGTGGCGGTCGACGTGGTGCGCCAGTTCGTACGGGAACGCCCCGAGGGCTACCCGACCGACTCGGACACGGCCCCGCGCCCCCAGGAGCCGGGCCCGGTGCCGGAGGCGCTGGAGCAGCTCGCAGGGGGGCTCGACGGCCTCGTGGACCTGGACGCCCTGCGCGACTTCGAGGCGGGGCCGTACCGCGACCTGCCCGTCGAGCAGGTGGTCCGGGCCGGGAACATCGTGTCGGAGAGCATGTACTTCCCGCTCACGTTCGGCGTGTTCGGGGAGGGGCTCGAAGGCCGGAACCCGCTGGAGTACTGGACCGTCGTCGCGGTCGCGCACGCGCTGGCCGCGGGGGCGGCGCCGATGTCGGCCGCCGCCATCACCGGTGCGCGGGAGCTGGCCGGCTCGATCAGGCAGCACCTGGACCTGCCGCTGACGCAGGGGATCAGGGCGGGCGGAGAAGGGGACGACGGGAAGGGGAAGGGCAAGGGCAAGCGCAGGCAGGACGACGACGCCGAGGACGGGCAGGGGCAGGGGCAGAAGCAGCAGGCGCTGATGGACTCGGAAGACAGGCCCCGTCGGCAGACGCTGACGAGCCTCTCGCCCGAGGCCCGTACGGCGTACTTCTCGACCGGCGACGAGCGGCTCGCGGCGATCGGGGCGAGCATCCGCCGGGGGGAGGCCCGCGCCTTGTTCGACCGGGCGGCCCAGATCCTGCGGGACGCCTTCCCCGAGGGCACGGTCTTCCCGTCGCGTCAGTCCCACCGCTATCACGTGCGGTTCGAGAACGACGTGCAGATCGTCGCCTACGCCCTGCTCCAGGGTACGAACGAGCAGACGGGTACGGGCTTCGGACGGGAAGTGGCCGCGCTGCTCGCCGCACGCAGCCCGGAGGGCTACCACGTGGTTCCCCTCGGCGCGGCGCCGACGGGCAATGACGGGTCCACGCTGACGACGGACCAGGACGAATCCACGTCGGGTTCGGCGTCCGGCACGACGGCGGCGGAGGCCACCAGCTCGGCCGCCGCGCGCCATGACTACGTCGTGGTCCCGGCCCCGCCCCGCATTCCGGTTCGGGCGCTGCCGCGTGCCGCGCAGTCCCTCGTGGCCATGCGGAACGCGGACGCGCGTGCCGCCTATCTGAGGGCCATGGAGCAGGCCGGGTTCTGGAGGGCGGCCGAGATCCGGCGGCAGGCAGCCGAGCTGATGATCAGTCACTTCCCGCAGTGGGTCTCGCTGGAGCCCCTCAACCGGCCACTGGAGAACAGTCCCCTCCAGCCGTACTTCCAGCGGATCGCGCTGGCCCTGAGCGACGTACCGGCCGCGGGTGAGGCCCTGGCCACCGCCGAGGCGCTCGCCGAGTACTACGCGTTGCAGCACCACCACGACAACAGCGGCAACAACAAGTCGTGGGAGCTGCGCCCCTCGCTGTACCAGGAGCTGTCCGCGTCACTGTCGCAGCCTGTGCCGGTGGAGGAGACCGCGTCCGGTGGCCAGGCGGCTGCCTCCGGCGCTCAGACCAGCGTTTCCGGCGACCAGGGACCGTCGACGGTGACCGGTGCGGAGAACCCGGTGACCGAGACACCCGGCCACGAGCACCAGGCACCGGCATCCGGTCGGGAATCGTCCCTGGACGTTCCGGTGATCGACGGGGACGAGGTCGGCACGCTCGTCCGGATGGCGACGGAAGCGGATCTCCAGACGATCACCGCGTACCTCAGCGGCCTCCCGGAGGCGCGGCTCAACGAGACGCGTGCGGAGGCGGCCAGGCTGTACCGCCTGATGGACGAGACGGCGCCGCGCGACACGTCGTCGGAAGAGGCGGGGCGGGAAGTCGAGCTGGTCACCCGGATGCAGTACGTCCTCGCGAGGGAAGGCGATCCGGTCGCCCTCATGGCGGCGGCGCTGACACTGGCCGCCCCCGATGAGGACGGGGTGGACGGGAGCGAGTCCGAGGACGAGATGCTCCTCGACGAGATGGAACGGCGGCCGCTGGTCGGGCTCCAAGCTGAAGTGCCTGAGGAAGTCGGCGAGTTGGAAGAGACGTTCGAGGGTGGGGGCCTCGTCTTCACCCCCGACATGACGTGGCGGCAGATCCGTGACGCCGACGCCTTGCTGCGCACGTGGAGCCCGACGTACAGCGAGCTGATGACGCGGTACCACTGGGACAACAGGCGGTTCCGGGGCTACCCGAACCGTGAGTTGCTGCTCCTCGACCTGGTCGAGGCCGGTGGCGTCGCGCCGGGAGTCATTCCGTACTGGGACGCACTGCTCGAACGGGAGCCTTCGGTCGCGGAGGAGTTGGAGGAACAGGACGACATCATGGGGGAGTCCGAGCGCCGGCGCGATGCGCTCCAGGACCGGCTGGCCCAGGAGGCCCGGCGGGCCCGCGAGCAAGACGCGGACATGGACGCGGACATGGACGTGGACATGGGCGAGGGCGCGACGACGGGCGAGGGCACGACGACGCAGCAGCCGATCGCCGCCCCGGCCGTTCCCTCCTCCGTGCAGAACGCCCCCCAGGTACCGGCGGGCCGGCAGAACCAGCCCGAGGAGGCGCAGGTCCAGTTCCCCGCCGGGCACGTGGGGACCGAGGGCTACATGCACGAGATGATCGACCTGTTGCGGGACAACAGCGAGGACTACGCACCGCTCGAGTGGGTGTCGAACGAGGAGTTCCTCGCCTACACCGGCACGCCACTGAGAGGCGCGGGTTCGCCCGAACAGGCCAACGCGATCATGCGGCTCACCCTCGAGTCGCCGACGTTCATGAGGGACACCGCCATGGCCCGGGCGCTGCTGGAGACGGAGGAGAACCTCGACCGCGAGCGTGGGTTCGTGGCGTCGCTTCCCCGTCACGTCATCGAAGCGGAGGTCAGGCGGTTCGCGGTGCGCAGGGGCCTGCACCCGTCCGTCGCCGAGTTCTGGATCATGGACTTCTTCGCCCGCGAGACCGCGGCCGAGGTGTACCGGGACACCCCCGCGACGAGCGGACGGCCACGGCCGCCGTTCTTCATGGTGTCGGGCCAGGGCTACGCACACGAACTGCCGCCCTACGAGCCGCCCATGTCCCGGCACGGGATGAGGCACGCGGCGCCCGCGTACGGGGACGCGGACGGGATCGTGTTCCACGCGCGGCGGGAGTCCATCGGGTCCGTCGGCGACGAGCTGGGAGAACTGCCGCTCGACGTAGGCCAGGAGACGGCCGCGCGCGCCGATGAGCTGATGCAGCAGTACGCCCCGTACGCGCCGGAAGACCTCACGGGCGACTCCGCCGAGGCCGTCGCCGCCCGGCTGCGCCGCGAGGAGGAGCACGCGCGGGTCCAGTACGCCCTCCTGCTCTCGCGCGTACCCGGAGGGGCCGGACTCGCGGACGGAGAGGAGACGCTGGGCGACCCCCCGGTCGGCAACGACGTCGCCGCGGCCAGGCTGGCGGACCAGTTCGGCCAGGAGCGGCGGGCGGAGCGGGCGGAGGCCGACCGGCAGGCGGCGATCGGCGGGCAGGCCCCGCCGCCATACGCCCGGAACCAGTCGAATCCGCTGCCCGCGCCGGTCCAGCCGCAGGTGGGTGGTCTCCAGCTGGACATCGACGACATCGACGACGACGAGTTCGACAACCTGCCGAACTCGTTCGGCAGCGAGAACAACACGCTGTTCGGCGGACCGAGCCGGATCGGGGCGCCGCCCGGTGCGTTGGGTTCGTTCGCCCCGCGGCCCTCGAACGCGGCCCCGAGGCCCCCGCAGACGCAGTCCACGCAGAACCTGCGCGACCGGCTGCAGACCCACTGGGCGGAGTCGGCCGAGACGCAGCGCCTCCTGGACGAGCGCGCCCGCCAGATGCGGGAGCAGATCGCACAGCTCCAACAGATGAGCATCCAGCACAATCCCGGCCCCCAGGAAACGCAGCAGCAGGCGGGGCAGGGCACGCAGTCGCAGGGGACCGGGCAGCCCCAGCTGGGCGGTCGGCCCCCACACGTCGCTCCGCCGCGGCAGAACGTCTGGTCGAACGCGCAACTGCAGGCCTGGGGCCTCCAGAACCGGGCACCGCAGGCTTGGCGGCCACAGACGTTGCAGCCGTACCATCCCCAGCACCAGATCCAGCGGCCCCAGACGCTGCCGCCCCAGGTCCCGCAGAACCAGCAGTCCGGGACCGGGCAGCAGGGCTTCGTCATCCCCCAGAACGTCCTCCCGGCGACGCCCGTGCACGGGCAAGTGCAGGCGCGCCCGCAGCAGGCCTTCCTGACGCACTCAGCGCGCGCCGCCGCGAACCTCCCGCTGCCGCTCGTGGCGAACATCTTCAACAGCCTGTCCCAGGCGTCGCGGAGCCACTTCTGGACCACCGCGTCGGGACTTCTCAACACCTACGCGCCGATGCCGTCCATGATCACCGGGGCGGACAACGCCCTGCTCCAGCAGCGCAGGGAGGAGACGATACGCGTGGCGATGGCCCTCCACGCCGACCGCAACCTGCAACAGCCGCTCGCCGGCGCGATCGAGGTGGCCCGCTACTTCGGGAGTCTGCGCAACGCCTCCACGAACAACTTCCCGTCCTCCGGGTTCCAGGCCGGGGAGCAGACCGTCCAGGACTCCGGCGGGTCCACCGAGGAAGGCACGTCCGCGTCGGCCGCGCTCCGGGAGGAGAGGAACGACCACACGGGCACGGGCACCGCGGACCACCAGGCCGCCGAGGCCGTGGCGCAGCGGGCGTACGACCTCGAGCAACAACTCATCGCCGGTGAAGACCTGTTCGCGGGTCTCGACGAAGCCGGGGCGCGCGAGGCGCACGACATCCTCGTGGCGCACTCGGCGGTGTACACGCACGTGGTCGATGACGTGCTCGACCACCTCTCCACCCAGGACATGGACGAGGCACGGACGTACGTGACGCGGCTGGGCGCCCATCCCGACGTGCTCACCACGTGGCTGCGCCTGATGGACCAGGACGGCCTGCTGCGGGACGCACAGCACTACGAGTACGCGCCCGGCAGCGTCATCGACCAGGTCGCCAGGGAAGGCCTGCCGGCCCTTGCGGAGGGCACCGCCGCGCGGCCGACCGAGGCGGTGGACGAGATCGTGGACACCGCACGGTGGGCGACCCCGGAGGTCATGGACGCCGAGCTCGACCGCGCGCACCGGACCGACCCGCGGCGGCACCTGGACATCCTCGACGCGGCCCGGGGGATCACCGCGCAGCACCTGCCAGGGCCGCAGCTGGACTTGGACGCCGACCCGGAGGTCGTCGAGGCGGCGCTCGACCGGCACGCGCGTGACGTGCAGCGCGTGGCCTACGCGCTGCACCTCAACCAGATGCGGACCGGCGCGGACGCGTTGACGGACGAGGTCGTGCAGCCCGCGGTCCAGCTCGCGCAACAGCTGGCCGGTACGCAGACGACCCCGACGATCAGTCAGCAACCCCAGGTCCAGGCTCGGTTGGACTGGTCGCCCAATCAGTTTGTGACCGAGGGTTCGGCCGAGTTCCTGGGCATCGACCAGGCTGCCCAGGAAGAGCTCTACACCAGCGAGAACCTCTTCATCGAGGACCTGGCGCGCGAGATCGACGCCCTGCCCCTGACCGAGTACACACCGCTGTACGCCCTCGCGCACACGATCCAGCGGGCCGAGACCGCCGTGCCGCGGGACCTCCTCGCCGCCCGTACGCCCGAGGGCCGGGCCGCGCGGAACCGGCAGGCGGAGGAGCGCCTGCGCCTCATGCACGCCCTCCGGTCCGCGCAGAACCGCCTCGGGCTGCCCCTGGACCATCCCGACGTGAGGGACGGTGCGCGAACGCTCGCACGGCGTTTCGCCGACGCGTGGGTGGCCGAGTCGCTCGCGACGATCACCGAAGAGGCGGCTTCGCTCCCCCTGCCGGACGTGGAGAACACCCTCGGCCGCACCCTCAGGGAGGAGCGCAGGCTCAGGCTGCTCAGGGTCGTCAACAGGCTCGTGTCGGAGAACACCCCCCGTCTGGACGAGCTGATCGACGCCGATCACCCGGAGTACGACGAGAGGATCGAGCGCCTCTCGGACGAGGGCGTCCGGATCATGTACGTCCTGCACCGGTCCCTGCTGGCGACGCGTCAGGACGAGTTGGCCCCGATGCACATCGCGGCGGCCCAGGCGCTGGCGCAGCGGTACGGAGAGGCTTGGGGGCGGGAACTGGACCGTGCTCCACGGCAGTTCCAGGCCCCAGCGCCCGTACCGCCCTCGCCGCAGGCCCTGCCGGAAGAGGTGGTCCGCGGCGTGGTGGAGGAGGCCGGGGGCTTGACCGGCGAGCAGGTCGGGGCATGGATCGAAGGGCTGGGCGACACGGAGTTCCAGTACCTCTCGGGCACGGCCCGCGAGATCATGGACGTGCACCATCCGTACCCGCCTGGGCTGATGGAGGCGACGGGTCCGGACGCGATCGAGCAGCGGGCCGGGTTCCGCGACGACCACGGACGCGTCATGTACGCCCTCCACCACATCATGGTGGCGGCCCGGTCGGCGGGGAACACCGAGGTCGACCTCGCGCCCGCGATCGAGCTGGCCCAGCAGCTGGCACAGGCCAGGGTGGAGGAGTTCACCCGTACCGTCCTCGACACCGTCGACCACCGTGCGCCCCAGGACCTGGCGGCGGAGCTCGCGGCAGAGCCGCCGGAGGTCCAGGCGAGCATCACCGCGGCGGCCACGGAGGTGCTGACCGCCCACCACCCGCTCGGGCGTGGGCCGTTGACCCCCTCCGGGGTCGGCGCGCGAGGTGGGCAGTACGCGGACGCCGTACGTGATCAGGTCGCGTACGCCCTCCACCAGGCTCTGCGGACGAGCCCGACGTCCGAGCTCACCGACGAAGTGCGCCTGCCAGCCGTGGAGTTGGCGCAGCGGCTCGAACGGGCGCGCGTCGCGGAGCTCGCGGACGAGGCGCGGGACCGGTCGCCGGACAGTGTGATGCAGAGCGGGTTCACCGGGGTCTCGCCCGAGCAGTTCGCCGTGCTGCACGGCGCGGCGGGAGCCATCAACCAGGCGCACAATCCGGCGCCGCGGCACGTGGTGAACGCTCCCGTCGAGGAGTCCGGGCCCCAGCGCCGTCAGCTGGCGGGGCAGGAGATCCAGATCATGTACGCGGTGCACCGCGCCATGCAGGAGTCGGGCCTGCCGGCCAGCCACGAGGCGGTCCGTGCGCCGGGCGTGGAGCTCGCGCAGCGTTTCGCACGTGAATGGCAGCAGGTGCGCGAGCGGCGGGAAGAGGTGATCGAGCACGTCCTGGACGAGGCGACGAACCTGACGGACAGGGACGTCGTGAGGGGGTTCGGCGCGGTTCCCAACGCACAGGCGCTGGCGGCGTACCACCATGCCCTGGACCTATCCGCCGTGCACAACCCCGCGCCGCCCGGCCTCATGGAGGCCACCACCCCGGAAGCCGAGGCGGAGCGCCTCCGCCTGGACTCCGAACGGGTCCGGGTGGGGTTCGTGATGTACCGCGCGATGCAGGTGACGCGCACGGGGCACCTCACCGACGAGGTGATCGGCGTGGGCGAGAGGCTGGCGCAGCAGTTCGCCCGGGACCGGGTCGAGAGGGTGGAGGAGGCCGCTCGGGCGCAGGAGGCGCAACAGCCGCGCCCCCAGCCGATGCGTACCGTGCCGGAGGCGCTGGACCTCGCCCTGAACATCACCGGTCCCCAACTCGACGCGCACTTCGAGGGCATGGCCGTCGAACAGGTCGCCGAACTGACGGGTCGCGCCGATGAGTTGATGCGTACGTACGCTCCCGAGCCCCTGTCGCTCACCGGAGGAACGGCCGCTACCCGGGAGGCACGGGACGGCGAGGTGCGGCGCGTCGCGCTGCTCCTGGACTTCGAGGACCACGGGGCCGTCCCCGGCGGGGCGGCCAGGCTGCTGGCCCAGCAGTACGGGCTCGCGCATGGTGTCCAGCCCCGGCAGTTCCCGGCGGGCGCCGGACCCCTGGACTCGGAGTCCGAGTCGGGAGGGGAGGAGTCCGAGACGGAGGCGGGCCCGTCGACGTCGACGGCCGGAGCCGCGACGCAGAGCGTGGTGTCGGAGGCGGAGTCGGCGGATGACGTGTCCACCGAGCAAGAGGGTGCCGGGGAAGCGTGGCCGGTGCCGTTGGACCCCCCGCTCACGGAGGCCGAGCGCTCCATCGTGACCACGGCTTCCACCGTCCCCACGGAGGTCATCGAGGCCGAACTGGGCCGCGAACTCGTGGGAAGCCAGCCCGAGCACATCTTCGGGGCGACGGCGGAGATCGGCGCCGACCACATGCCCATGGAGACGCGGCCGGAAGTCGACGACACCACGATCGTGGAAGCGGACGCGGGCCGGCGCAGGGACGACCTGATGCGGGTCGCGTACGCGCTGCACCTGGCCCTGCGCGAGGCGGGCACGCTCGAACTGACCGACGAACTGTCGCGTCCCGCGATCCAGTTGGCACAGGAGATCGGAGCGAGGCGGTTCACCCGGCTCGGTGACGCCTTCGTCGAGGTCAGGCCGCAGGCGCGAGAGGTCCTCGTCGACGCGGGCATCCTGGACGGTCAGGAGGATGCGGAGGGCGGGACGGCCACCGGGCAGGTGCCCGACAGCGCCCTCGTGGACCTGGCGGAGGTCCAGCCCCTCGACCGGATCGACGAGCTGGTCTCGACGCTGACGGAGGAGCAGCTCCAGACCCTGGAGATCGAGACCGACTACATCCAGGCGACGGAGAACGCCTACGGCCAGGGGCTGATCGGGGAGGGCTACTCCGACGAGATCGGCTGGGCGGCGAGGCAGGCGCAGGACGAGTGGAACAGGATCAGGTACGCCCTGCTCCTGACAGCGGCGCTCCGGCCGGACGGTACAGCGGTGGCGGAGGTCCGCCGTCCCGCGATCCAGCTCGCCCAGCGCTTCCACACCGTGAGGACGGAGGAGATCGAGCGCGTCGCCGAGGACACCGGGCCCCTGCCCGCCTACGACGGCCCGCCGGTCTACTCGGACCCGTCCACGGAGGAGGCGCAGGCCCCGCAAGTGACCACGCAGGACGCGTCCACGGGGGCGGTCACGGAGATCGCGTCCGAGGGCTCGGAGGTGGCGCCCGCGAACGTGACGTCAGAGGCCGGAGCGCTGCCCTCGTACGCGGAACTCGTGCGGGACGGACAGTCGAGGGTCCAGGACCCGCTTGAGCGGAGCGAGACCGAGCCCTTGGAGGTCCTGAACCGGGAGATCGACGCCCTTCCCGAGACCCGGCGCCAGACCCTGTCCGCGATGGCGACCACGATCCAGCAGATCAACGACGGCCTGGGGTCGCACCTCCTGGCCGCCGAGACGCCCGAGGGCGAGGCGGCGCGGACCCGGCGTCAGGAGGAGCACGCGCGCCTGGTGCACGCGCTCCACCAGGCACAGCAGCGCTTCGGGCAGCCGCTCAGCCATCCCGACGTGCAGGGCGCGGGCAGGCAGCTGGCGAGACGCTTCGGTACGTACTGGGCGAGTGACCTGATCCCCGCGTTCGAGGACGAGGCCGCGACGCTTCCCTGGGCGGACGTGCGCAGTTACCTCATCACCACCGTCGAAGGCGCGAGGCGACAGACGCTGCGAGACCTCGCGGTCGCGATGATGGTCGAGAACAACCCCCTCCTGGGGCACGTGCTCATCGTGGAGGGGGCCGAGGGCGACGCGCTCCGCAAGCAGCTCATCGAGCAGACGGCCCGGGTGATGTACGTACTCCAGCGCGGCCTCGACGTCACCCGCCTGGAGATGCCGACCGTCGAGCTCAGCGAACCCGCCGTGGCCCTCGCACGACGCTTCCACGACCAGTGGACCGAGGAACTGGGCCTGACCGGGGAACACCCGCGCCCCTTGACGGACGAGGAGGTGACGGAACGGCTGACGGAGATGGCCGCCAGGGCCGAGCGGCTCATCGAGATCATCGTGCAGGTGACCGGACCACGGGACGACGAGGTCAGGTCGTGGTTCGAGGACATCCGGTCGGCGATCACACAGGCTGCAGTGGCGGAGGCGAACGCCATCTTCCAGGAGCACAACGCGCTCCCGCCCGAGCTCACCGTGACCAATCCGCGCCGCGCCGAGCTGGAGCGCCGCACCCTGAACGACGAGGCCCGCCGGATGGCGTACGCCATGACCCGGGCGCGGGCGGTGCTCGGTGCGCAGAGGCTGACCGACGGGTCCGTGAGGGACTTCGGAATCGAGCTGGCGCAGCACTTCGCCCAGGCACGGGCGGAGCGGCTGGCCCTGCTCGGGAACGAGCCGCTCGGTCCGGACGAGGAGGCGATCCTGGCGTGGGATGAGGAGACGTACGAGTCCGACGACGACATGTCGTCCGACGAGGACATGTCGGCACACGAGGACGGGGACCTGGAGAGCGACGACGGGGACGGGGAGGGCCTGGGACTCGACCGGGATTCCGACCTGGAATCGGAAGCGGACTCCGACCTTGGCCTGCCGCCCGCGGAGCGTACGGTCGAAGAGGCGACGGAACACGTGCGCAACCTGACCCAGGAGCAGCTCGACGAAGCGCTCTCCGGCCTGGGCATCACGGAGATCTTCCTCCTCATGGGCCAGGCCACCCAGCTGCTGGGCACGTACGCGCCCGAGGGCGAGGACGAGGACGAGCTCTACACCCCGGACCAGGACGAGTTGCGGCGCGTCGTCCTCCTCCTGCAGATGGAGCTGGAGAACCTCGCTGCCCCCATGTCCGCCAGGGAACTCGCCCGGCAGCTCGGCGAGGGCATCGCACCCGTACCCGTCCCCGTGCCGGCCGGACCGCCGCTGCCCGACAGCGCGCCGGCCATCATCGCCCAGCGCAGCACGTCGGAGCACCCCGAGCACCCGGAGACGTACCGCGGGGCCATGGCCGCGTTCACGCCGGGCGAGGCCGCGGAGATACGCCAGACGGCGTTCGAGCTGATGGAGACGTACTTCCCGCCCAACGCGCCGCTGGGCAGCCTCCATCTCCACGCCGGGCCGAACAGCGCCATCCACGACGCCTTCCGGCGGGTCCAGTTGGGCGTGATCGTCGACCGGAACGCGACGGGGCCCAGCACGGTCGCCCAGGACGTGGCCCGCTACTACGCCGAGCAGTACCGCCAGGGGCAGACGACTGCCGCGAACCCCGGTGCGGCCACCGCGTCGGGTGCGCAGACGAGTGCGCCGTCGGGTGCCCAGTCGGGTGCCCAGACGAGTGCTCAGACGAGTGCGAGCACGGAGCAGGTCTTCTCGGCCTTCTCGCCCTCGACCGAGGAGGTGACGGTCCCGGCCGAGCAGACCGAGGAGGTGACGGTCCCGGTTCAGCAGACCGACGAGTCAGTGGGCGGCGACGTGCCGGACGAACTGCCGCCCGCGTACTCGCCGATGGACGACCAGGCCACGGAGCCCGAGGCGACCACCTCGACCTCCGCCTCCACCTCCACCTCCGCCCCTACCTCCACCTCCACCGCGCAGGCTCAGCCGGCCGTTGCCCCGCCCACGCTCACCACCCTGTCCACGGCCGCGCGCGACATCGTCACGGAGCCGAACACGAAGGACGACCCCCAGCACACCAGGAGCTACCGGACGGCGATCACGTCCCTCGGGCAGTACCCGACCGAGGCCGCGTCGGTGCGCCAGGAGGCGTTCGGCCTGATGGCGCGGTACTTCCCGGTCGCCGCCCCGCTGGGAACGCTCCGTTCCCACGGCGAACTGGACGACCGCGACCTCCAGGACTACTACCGCCGCGTCCAGTTGGGAGTGATCGCCGACCGGAACACCAACAACAACACCACCACCGGCGGCCCGTCCGCCGCCGAGGAAGTGGCCCGCTACTTCGCGGAGAAGTACCGGCGGGAGAACTCCCTGTCGGCCCAGGTGCGTCAGGCGATCGCCACGACGTCAGGCCCGTCGGTGACCCCGGGGACACCGGTCACGCCGATGGCCGCACGCAGGGCGCTGGAGGAGCAGCTGGAGGAGCACCCCGGGGAACAGGGCGAGCACGTACCGGGCTACGAGGCCGACCTGGACCCTGAGATGTTCGGTCCGCTCGCCCAGTTCTCCCCGTTCGAGAACATCGCCGGCGCCAGGAACCGGCTGTCTCCCGGCACCCGGGAACTCTATGACCGCATCGCGCAGGACCTCGTCAACGAATACAACCCCCGCCTTGACGCCGCCTTCCAGGGTGCGACTCCGGAACAGGCCCGCATGCTGGAGGCGCGGCGCCTCCAGGAGGCGCAGCGCGTGGCCCACGTGCTCCACCTCATCGCCTCGCAGCGCCCGCAGGGCGCGGAGCCGCTTCTCTCCGCCTGGGACACCGGCGGCCTCCTCGGCCCCGGCCGGCACCGCCGGCTCAGGGACAGCGAATGGCTTGCGGCCGCCCGACTGGCTCAGGAGTACGCCCAGGGGTGGCGGGAAGTGCTGGACCTCGGGCCGACGCCCGAGTACACCCCGGGCGAGGGGTTCCAGGAGACGGCCCCACCGCCGACCGTCGCGGGGCCGTCGACCGCGCCGGTGCCGCCGGTGACGGGCCAGGCGCAGGGGCCCGCCGAGCTGGCGGAGTACACGTTGGCCCGGTCGTACGAGCAGATCGTCGTGGACCTCGCCGCCGGCTACGCGTCCGAGATCACCGCGTCGGTGGTCGCCACCGTCGAGCACGTCCTGGGCACGTACGACCTCCAGGGCGCCGAGGTGGAGGTGGTGGCCCCCGGCGGCACCACGGTGAGGATGAACGCGGCCGAGGTCTACCACAGGATCATGTTCGCGCTGCTCCTCGGTATGGACGAGTACGGGGCGGTTCCCCGGCACAAGACCGCTGCGCTCTACGTCGCCCGACAGCTGGCCGAGGGCGTCGCCCTGGCCCCGGAGTCGCCGGAGGTCCAGGTCTCCTCCAGCGCACAGCAGCGGGAGGCCGGGGCGGAGGACGCCGTCGACACCACGGAGCCCCAGGACACCGCATCCACGTCCTCGGCGTCCTCGGCCTCCTCCACCCCCGAGTTCCTGGAGTTCGTACGGAACCAGCCGCTCGGGACGATCCGCACCGAACTGGACGAAGTCTGGGCCCCGGACGTCCACCAGCGCGCGCGGGGCCTGGCGGAGCAGGTCCTGGAGACGCGGATACCCGGCTCGCGTCCCCACCTCGACCCCACGGCCTACGGCGCCGCCGGCCAGCAGTTCCGCTGGGAAGGAGCGGTCTCGCGGCTGATGTACGCCATGTACGTCGCCCAGGAACAGCTGGGCACCACCGAGTTCGGCGACGACGTCCTGGCGGCGGCCCGTGAGATCGCGGAGGGTTACGCCGAGTGGTGGCAGCCCGCCCCGCAGCCCGCCTCGCAGTCCGTCCCGCAGCCCGAGACGACGGTCGAGCAGGAGCCGCAGGACCAGGAGGAACCCCAGGGCCACGCACCCGCGATGCTGCACTACTCCGTGGCTCCCGCGCCCCAGGTCATCCCGGCGACCCCCGAGGAAGCGGTCGACATCGCGGCCTCGGCGGCGCGCGGGGAGATCGAGGCCGCCCTCTTCAGCGACCTCACCGAGGAGCGCTACCAGCCGCTCACGGACGCCGCGGCGCTCATCGCCGAGGAGCACCTCCCCTACGCGCCCGACGTCGACCCGTACAGCGAGGAGGGGCAGCAGGGCATCGACCAGCTCATCCGGATCGCCTACGCCCTCCACCTCGCCCAGCAGGCCCTCGGCACGACGGGGACGCCGCCCGAGGTGCGGGCCCCCGGTGTCGCGCTCGCTCGGCGCTTCGCCGCGCAGCGGGCGGAGGTGTTGGAGGTGGGGTCCGAGCAGGACGAGGACGACGAGGACATCGTCCCGTACGTCCTGCACGACGGCCAGGACGCGCAGCAGGCGCTCACCGCCCTCGTCGGTGACGCGGAGAGCGCCCTACTGGAAGACGTGGAAGCGCGGCTGGAGACCGCGCCGCACCTGCGGGACGCCGCGCGGGAGATCGCCGCCGTGCACAACCCGTACGCCCCAGGTTCCCTGCTGGGGAGCGGGATCGAGGCGCGGGTGGCGCGGCTGCGCCGGACGATCGAGGAGACGCGCATCGCCTACGCGCTGCTGCTTGCCCAGGAGTACTACGGGACAAGGCAGTTGACGCCCGAGGTGCGGGAGGCGGCCATCCAGCTCGCGGGCCGGTTCGCCGACTACCGCATCGAGGAAGGGGATCCGTCGGCCGTCGCGCCTGCGGAGCCCCAGCAGGTCAGGCCGGAACAGCGGCCGGAACCGGTGACGGAGGCATCGGAGGAGGAAGTCCTGCCCCCGTACAACCCGGTGGCCGAGGACACCTCCCTCCCGCAGATCCCCCTCCTCGCCGCGAACGTCTCCAGGGAGCTGCTCGACCACCGCCTCACCGAACTCGACTCGGCCGACCACTCGCGATTCTCGGCCCTGCGGTCCGAGGCGCAGCTGATCGCCGGCATGAACATCCCCGTCCCGACGGCCACGGACGACACGGTGACGGCGCGCAAGGCCGACCAGGTCAAGCGGCTGATGTACGCGATGCTTCTCGCCCAGGGCGTCCTCGGTACGCAGGCGATCGACGACGAGGTCCGGGCACCGGCCCTGCTGCTCGCCGAGGCCCTCGCCACCAGCGCCGAGTCCCCGGCCTACGAACGGCAGGACCCGACCGCGGAAGGCCCTCGCCAACAGGACCCGAGCACGGACGGCCCGCGCCAGGAGGACCCGGCGCCGAGCATCTCGTACGAGCCCCTCGAAACCGCCCTGTGGAGCCCGCTGTCGGAGCTGATGGACGCGATGAGCGTCCTCGGTGACGAGCAGTTGCGCGGCCTGAGGATCCTGGCGGGCCAGGTGCTCGACGAGTTCGCTCCCGGCGCCCAGGTGACCGGCGCCCAGGTGACCGGGAGCCGTGAACTCCGCGGCGAGCAGTCCCTCCGCATGCAGTACCTGCTCGCCCGGACGCTGAACCAGGGCGAAGGGCCGCTGGACGAGTCGACCGTGGTGCTGCCCACGGCCGACGACGACCTTCCCGAGCTGTACGCGGCCGCCGAGCTGGCCCAGCGGTTCTCGTCGCCCTCCGTCCTCTCCATGGCGCAGGCGGGCGACCTGGCACGGCGGTTCACCGCAGACCAGCTGGACCAGATCCTGTGGTACGAATCGGGAGCCGACGCCACGCCCCTGCTGACCCGGGCGTCGGCGCTGCTGCACACCTACGCGTACGAGCCGATGGCCTTCGGTGCGCCGTCGCCGGAGGTGGGTGAGCGCCGGCGTGCGGAGCGCAACCGGGTCGCGTACCTCCTCCACCTCGAACGGCGCGGCGAGGCCGTGCGCGGCGCCGCCCGGACGCTCGCCCAGGAGATCGGCGCGGCCCGCGGCGCGGAGATCCGCATCGCCCCGCCCGGTGGGGGCGACGTCACGGAGGCGTCGGACACGGGCCTGGGGACGGTCACCGAGGAGAACGAGGTCGGCACGTCCTCGACCAGCCAGGACGTGACCGACCCGGAGGGCCGGGACGTCCCGCGTCCGCTCGACGAGGCGGCCGTGACGCGGCTGCTGATCCTGATGAACAGCGGCGACGACGTCTTCTCGTACGGCCACGACCCCCGGGCGGTGCACGAGGCGATGAAGGCCGAGTCGTTCGTGTACGGGTACGAGCTGGACCGCTTCATCGCGGAGCTGGGCCACCGGAACCTGGACGGGCTCGCCGACTACCTCGACAGCGTGGGGCTGCACGAGAACTTCGCGACGGCGTGGCTGGGCCTCCTCGAACAGGACGGGACCCTGGCGGCGCTGAGGGACGCGGACGACTACGCGCCGGACAGCGTCCTCGCCGACTTCCGCATGGAAACGGAAGAGGGGGAGAGCGGGCCGGAGGTGATCCCCCCGCACCCACTCTTCGACGACGTGAACATGGTCCTCGACGACCTCCTGGGCCCCGAGCCCTCGCTGCCTCAGGGCCACAAGGCACCGACGACCGCCCAGGACTTCTACGCCAGCACGCCTCCGCTCCCGGACCGGTACGCCGAGCCGACTGCGGGGAACGACCACGAGCTGGAAACCGAAGCCGACGCGTCGCCCTCGCACGCCCGGCAGGAGAGCCACGACCTGCGGCGGATACCGGTCCTCGACATCCCGGAGCCCCCGGTCATCCCGGGCATCCGCGGCCGGGCCGAGATCAGCGTGCGCAGCCAGCACCTCACCGGCGCCATCTCCTTCCGCAAGGCGGGCACCTCCCTGCTGACGGGACCGAAGGCGACGAACGACCCGCGGGACACCAGCACGGTGCCCCCGGTCGTCGTGGAGAGCGTCGAGCGGGGGCTCCAGAAGCTCGTCGGCCGGGACCCCGTGCTGATCGAGGCCGAACCCGACTACGCGGGCGACGGGATCAGGATCCACACGGACGGGGTGCGCAGGACCGTCAGCGTCCAGGAGTTCGCCGACCTGCTGGTGTCCGACTACGGCCTTGAGCCCGGCAGGCCGGTCCTCCTCGCCGTCTCGGACTCCGGCACCCACGCGCCGAGCTTCGGCAAGCAGGGCGGGATGGACCGGGGCGGCCGGGAACCCCTGGCCCAGCGCCTGGCCAACGCGTCGGGGCGCGAGGTCATCGGCCTCAACGGCGACACGTACGTGCAGACCGCCAAGCCCGAGCTGCGCGAACTGGTCGTCGGGCGGGAGAAGTCACTGCCCGGCCGCGCGGTCACCCAGCTGACCGTGGTGCCGTCCCCCACCAGCGCCAAGGCGATCCAGTGGGACCCTACGCCCTACTTCCGCCCCTCCCAGGGCCTCGACCCCGACATGATCCGGCAGCAGTGGCCCGGGCGCCGGATCGTGACCGCGTACGAGCTGACGAGCAGGCGGCGGGAGGACGGCTCGTACGTTCCGCCGTTCGTCCGCCGACTGCCGAAGCCGGTACTGGAGTCGAAGGGCGACCCCGGCTCGCTCGACGCCTTCCCGGCGCTGGTCCTGAAGAGGCCCGTCGTGTTCGACGAGAAGCCCCCGCTGGCCCTCTCGGCGGACGGCACCCTGGCGGTGAACGCCGAGGCCGAGGAGCCCACGGAGTTCTACGCGACCGACGAGGTCCTCGACGCGACCGAGAGCAAGCTCGCCGCGATCGGGAGCAAGGCCGAGCTGGTCCGCGTGCCCGAGAACAGCGTGACCGTCGTCGTCGACGGCCGTCCGCGCACGCTCACCATGGCCTCCCTGAACGTCCCCGACCTGGAGAGCGACGGCTCACGGGACTTCGCGGCCGCCGTCGCGGGCGGGCAGCTGCAGCACCTGGTGCTGCACAACCAGCAGCCCGACAGCGTGGGCGAGACCGGTGAGTCCGGCACCGTACTGATCCCGTCGAGCAGCGCCCAGGGCGTCGAGGTCCGCGTCTTCCACGAACTGGCGGACGGGATCCTGGACGTGATCGACGGGCAGGCCGACCCGACCCTGGTGAACCCGACCTGGGCGCGCGACACCGCGTACAACTCCACGGGCGGCAGGACCGGGCTGCGGGCGGGGCGCGGCGACGCGTACGGGCGCACGCTCCACCCCCGGACGGCGAGTCCCCGGGACACCGACCGCAGGACCCGCGCCTCCCTGGCCCTGGGCGTGAACGAGTTCACCTGGCCCGCCCTCGGCGACGTGTACGTGAGCCAGTCGATCGGCGTCGGGGGGATGATCGGCACCCGCGACTACAGCACCGACCACTCCCGGGGCGAGGACCCGGTCAGCGATCCGAACCCCGCGACCAACCACTTCGCGACCGTCGTCGGCGAGAGCGAGAACGGGCTGCACCACATCACCGTCGAGAACTACCGGCGGGTGCCCCCGCTCCAGCCCGTGCTCGACGAGGCGCTCGACCAGCTCGCGGAGATGTACGAGGGCAGCGCGGAAGGGTTCGTGACGGCCCTGCGCGCCGCGCTCGTCCCGTTCACGACGGAGGAAGCGGCCCTGAAGGCACAGCTCGCGGGGGTGAAGGCGCGCATCGGCTCCGCGAGGGTTCCGGAGAGCGAGAAGGTGCCCCTGCGGGAGCGGCGCGCGAACCTCGAACAGCGCCTGGCCGACAACAGCAAGGCGTCCCAGCCCACGCGCAACCGCCTCGCCCTGGCCAACGGGATCGGCGAGATCCTGGCGGCCCGCACCGTGATCGCCACCGCCCGGCAGGCCATCGGCTCCGGCTCCGGGCAGCAGGAGGAGGCGCGGCGGCAGGAGCAGCAGGGCCTCGCCGTGCTCGCCCGCGCCCGGACGGCGGCCGGCAAGGCGCTGCTCGCCCTGTCCGGCACCGACGAGATGGGCGCCAACGCGGACCTGTACCACTTCAGGCTGTACGGGAAGGCGGCGGGCGAGACCTTCTTCGAGACCACCGCGCGCGGCGGCGGCGATCCCCGGCTCATCTCCAGGACGCCCAACCCGCTGGTCGCCACGGGCCAGCACGGTCCCACCGCGCGCGACCTGGAGATCGTCTTCAAGAACTCCGGCGACAAGGCGCTGGACGCCCTCGCCCAGGGCCGTGTCCAGGCCTTCGCGCGGGACGTGGCGCGGAACGTGCTCTGGCGCGTCCAGCACGGGATGCCCCTGCCGGTCATCAGGATCACGGGCAGCGGTCGCAGCGCGACGAGCGCGATGGCGTCGGGCCAGAAGCGGGCCGACAACACCAAGGCCCACTTCACGAAGGCACTCCAGGCGGCCCTCGACGAGTTCGCGCGCCAGGGGTACCGGGTCCCGCCGCTGGGCGACTTCCTCATCCAGTCCGCCTCCGTCGGCCGTCAGACACTGGTGCGCCGGCGGTCGTTCTCCCCGCCGACGGCCGGCACGCCGACCCGGCGCCCCTCGATCTTCCGGCAGAAGAGCGAGGACGCCGCCCCGGAGGCCGAGCAGCGCCGCGTGATCGTGGAACTCCTCGAACCGACCGAGTTCCGCGACGTGGCCGAACTCGACGAGTACCTCAACGCGCTGTCCGGCCAGGTGCGCACCGACCTGCTGAAGGAAGCCGCCTGGATCAACGACCTGCACAACCCCTACCCGCCCGTCGACGCGTCCGACCCGGTGCGCGCCAACCGCATCGCCACCCAGCGGAACAAGGCGGTCAAGCGCATCGCCCACGAGCTGCGGACCTGGCACGAACAGGGGGCCCAGGGGTCGTCACCCGGCACGGTCCTCGACCGGGAGGCCAAGGGCAGGGCGGTGGCCAAGGCGGTGCAGCTGGCGCAGCGGCTGGCCCGGGCGCGCGGCGTCGTACCGCTGCCGACCCCCCGGAACGTGCCCGGGAGCCTGGTGGGCCTCACGGCGACGGGCACCACGCACCAGCCGCAGCACCAGACCGCCAACGCCCCGGCCTCCGACGCCGAACGCGGCGAGCTGACGCCCGCGCGCAGCACACCGCTGCCCGAGGACCGGCGGCTGGCCAAGAACACGTGGTACGGGCGCCGGGACACCGGGCCCGGGGGCTGGGCCGCGGTGCACACCGAGGTGTACGACCCCGCCACGCGACCGGACGGCGAGGGATCGGGGCCGGGCGTGCTCGCCGGCTCGAACGTGCTGGTCCGGTCCTTCGTCCAGCGGGTGCAGGCGACGGACGGCCGCTGGGTGCGCAACGTGCTCGTCCACCTTCCGGTCAGGCCGGGCCGCGGCTTCGGGGCGGGGGAGGTGGCGGCCCTGGAGCAGCGGATGCAGGGGCTGCTCGACAAGCACATCAACGTCGGCTACCAACTCCCTGAGTCCGGAGACCAGTTGCACATGGAGGTGAAGCTGACCGAGCAGCCGGAGCACACCGAGGCCGTACGCCTGGAACACCTCGGCGACTCCGAGGCCGCGCGGTCCGACCAGCTCGTCCTCCACCTGCACCGCGAGTCCGGGAACCCCGGGCAGGACGACGGCGTGCTGCTGCACGAGCTGCTCCACTACGCGGGGCTGCGCGACCGCTACCCGGACCCGGACGTGCTGTTCCGCCGGTCGGCGCGGACCACGGACGCGTACGGGATCATGACCAGCGTCCTCGACCTGCCGGGCGGCACCGCGCAGGCGTGGCTGCCCGCGGCGTACCTGAGCCAGATCGAGGACGCGCACGACTCGGGCCCGGTCATGAAGGAACGCCCGCTGGGCGCGCCCACGGTGGCGGTTCCGGAGGTCCCGGTGTTCCCGATGGCGCCGAGCGGCAGCGTGCCGCTCCACGCGGCGGCGTCGTCGCCGAGGATGCCCGCGATCCTGACGAACGTACGGGAGAAGTTCTTCGGCAGGGGCGGCGACGAGACGTCGCCGGTCGAGGAGGAGGAGCCCCTGGGCCGGATGAGTTCCGATCCGTTCAAGGGGCTCGGGGGCGACCTCCCGCCGAGGAGCGACCGCGAGCAGATCGCGTCGGACGCCGCGGATGTCTACATCCGCAGGTACGACCTGGCCGAATTCCCCGGCATCAAGGAGCTGTTGACCGCCGAGATCATGTCCGGCGGCCAGCGGGCCGGGCAGGCCCTGGCCGCCGCACTGGCCGAGGAGGTGCGCGGCCGGAGGGAGGCGGAGGAGGCGTCGGCGCAGCGCATCCTGGTGCCCCGGGTCGACCGGTCGGCGATCCTGGACCGGGACCAGCGTCTCTACCAGGCGGTGCGGTACGACTTCACCGTCTTCAACGAGTGGAAGAGGAAGGCCAAGGACCTCCTGGAGTCGGACGTCGTCTTCCCCTCGCTGCCGCAGAGTTCCCGGGCCTTCAGGCCGTACAAGGACCTGTACTACGGCACGGTGATCGACATGGCGCTCGCGCTGTTCGAGCACCGGGACGCGCCCGACCCCGAGGCGGAGGCCGTCCGGATCGCCCACGCGGTGCGTGAGGCGTACGAACTCGACGCGCAGCCGCTGACCGTTCCGCACCTCCCGGACGGCGCCGTCCGCCAGAAGGCCGAGTACCTGCTCGAACTGCTCGACGGAGACGAGGAGGCATTCGAGACCGCGGCCGAGAAGGCGGCCCAACTCCTTCTGAACCACGCCCAGTTCACCGGCCACCTGGTGCCCGGTCCCGAACAGGCCCTGTGGCGGGACCTGTACGAGGACTCCGTCCTCACCCTCGCGGGCACGCTCGTCCTGAACGAAGGCGCGCCCGACCCGCAGTTGGAGGCCGTAAAACTGGCGGTCCTCATCCGCAAGCGCCTCGGACTCGGCGTTCCCGCCGACGAGTTCGCGGCCCAGCAGGAGGACATCCGGGACGACACGCCGCAGCCACCCGCCACGCCACTGCCCGAAGAACTCCACCGGCCCGGTCTGCCGGTGCCCGACGAGGCCCGGGCTACGGCGGCGGACGAGCACCTCCGCCGGCTGCTAGGCGGGGACGGGCAGGCCTACCGGGAGGCGCGGCACCGGGCCCGGGCCGTGCTCCTCGGCGAGGTCGAGGTCCTGACCGCGATGGGGCCGGGGCCGCAGCGCGAGCAGTGGCGGGCCCTGTTCGACGAGGCGGTGACGGACATCGCGACGATCATGACCGAGCACGCGAGCTCGCCGCACCGGGAGGCCCTCGCCACCGGGTACGCGCGCGGATTCGGTGCGGACCTCGGGCTCGCACCCCACCGCGGCCGGGGTCCGGAGGAACCCCCGACGACCCTCGCCGAGTTCGAGCAGGCGACCACCGGGAGGCCGAGTGGTTTCGTCTCCCGGCAGGACGTGCTGCTCTACAAGGGCTTCGAGCTGCCGGACGCGCCGGTCGAGGCGGTGCGCACGCACCTTAAGTTCCTCGCCCTCGAAGGGGTCTACGCCCGGGACTTCGTGACCGCGTCGAAGCTCTTCCTGAACCCTGACGTGCCCACCGAGGTGGCGCGACAGGCGGTACGGGAGCGGATGACGGCGCGCGGCCTGGCGGGGTCCACGGCCGACTTCTGGGCCGCGAGCCTCAGCGCGCGCTACCGCAAGTGGCGCCCGGCCGGCGGCACCCCGCGGGGCTCCGGCGGACACGGGGGAAGCGGCGGGCCCGGCCACCAGCAGCGGACGAACGACGACGGCGACAGTTCGGAGGGCGCCTCAGCGGGCGACCGGGACCGGGGCCACGACGACCTCGACGGGGTGGACGACTTCACCCGCGCCCTGCGCGGCGACCTGGCCTCCCTCGAAGCGCACGCGCTCCGGGTGAGGGACCGGCTGCTCGACGACGCCTCCCCGGACCCGGCCCACCGGGACGCCGTCGGTGCGGAACTGCACGCCGAGGGCACGTCCCGCGCCGCGCACCGCAACCCGCGCTGGGCGTCCCTGGGCCCGGGGCCGCGGGACGCGTACGCGTGGCTGGCGGCGGACGCCCTCCACCGCCAGGGGAACGAGGCCGCCCAGGAGCTCATGGAGGGGCTGCGCACCGCGGAGGCCTTCCTCCAAGACGGCAGGAGGCACCAGGCGGAAGCCCTGCGCGCGGCGCGGGACCTGCTGGCGGTCGCGTACGGACAGCGGCGTACGGAGACGGAGCTACGGCACCGCCTGGAGACGGCCCAGGTCGCGCACGCGTACCGCACGCACGGCCCGGAGGCGGCCGAGCGCGTCGTCCACCGCCTCGCCCGCTCCTCCGCGGACGCCGCGACCCGGCGGGCACGGTGGGACGCCGCCGAGGAGGCCGAGCGGGAGCTGCGCGGGGACCTGGGCGAGGACGGCGCCGCGACAGTGCTGGCGCGGGCGCGGGACGCGCTCCAGGAGTTCGGCCGGATGCCGATCCGGCGCCAGGACTACGGCACCGGCCAGTACCAGGCGCTGATCGAGGTCGCCGCGGCCGTGCGCACCGACCCCGGCGCTGCCCGCGAGGCGGCCCGCCGGGCGGCGCTCACCCACGGCCTGGAACTGCCGCGCGCGCCCCGGGGAGGCGCACCCGGCGGGACGTCGCAGACGGTCCCGGCCCCCCGGATGCCCGCCAAGGCGGCGATCAGCCGCGGGATGCCCGAGCACTTCGGCCAGAGCGCGAGCCAGTGGCCGGCCAAGGGGCAGCAGTCGCTGCGGCGGCTCGCGGCACTGGTGCGGTCGGGGGAGACCACGCAGGAAGCCGTGGACAACGCCTTCGCGCAGGCCGAGCGGGAGATGGCCGCCCACTACCCGGGCTGGGCGCGGCTGCCGGAACAGGCCGCCAAGGAGCTCAAGGCCGTGCTCGCGCTGTCGCTCTGGCAGGGCGGCGAGGGCAGCGCGCTGACCGTGGGGACCCTGATCACGGACGAGGCCGTGCTGCTCGCCGCGAAGCCGCCGGACCAGCGGCTGGGGGAGCACCTCGCCCCGCTGGTGTCCCGGGCGTACGACCTGATCGCCGCCCACTACCCGACGTGGGGCTCCCGGGGTACCACCAGCGAGCGCTACGCCGAGTTCGTCCATGTCATGCGCATGCTGCACGACCAGACGGAGACCGCGGTCGTCGCGGAACTGCGCGCACGGCAGGACCGGGTGCACGGCTCGGCGGGGCGGGACGCCTTCCGCTGGACGTCGCTGCGCCCGCGGCGGTCGCCGGACGCCCGGGTGTTCGTCGCGACGTGGTCCGAACTCGACGCCGACACCGCGCAGTTGTGGGACGTCCACGACGCCGGGACGGGGGCGTCCTACCTCTACGACGACGAGGACGGCGAGCCGTACGAGAACACGGACCCCGTGCCGCTGCCCTGGGCGGGAGAACCGGTCCTCTACGTCGACCTGCACGGCGTGTCCGGCACCTTCGCCCCCGTGATGGCGCAGGCGGAGTTCGGCAGGGTCATCAGCGCGGGGGAAGGCCCGTCGGACGGGCCGGCGGCGCAGGACGCGGAGCCGGACCAGGACGCGATGTCCGACGGCGAGGAGGACGGGCAGGGGAGCGGGCAACCAGGGGCGGCGTGGCTGAGCGGCACCCAGACCCTCGGCCCCGAGCACCTCGTCGACCTGCTGGTCGACGACCCCGTCTTCGACGAGATGGCGCGGCACGCGCAGCAGCGGGGGACCGGGCTCCACATCGTGTTCATCACCCCGGGCACGGCACGGGACACCGGACGGGTCCGTACGACGCTCGACACGATGGCGGCCCGGATGGGCCGGTGGACGGCCGCCTCGGGCCTGGAGGTGATGCTGCACGGCAGTCCGTACGACGTGGACCTCGAGCGGCGGGACGGGGTCCTGCACGTCGCCTCCGAGCCCTCGGACGATGGGTTCGTGACGGTGCGGGCGGTGCCGCCGCACGTGCCGGAGCTCTTCCACGACGGCTCGTTCGACGGCGCCGTGACCCTGCGCCCGAACACGGACGGCCCGCCCACCCTGCCGGTGGGCGCGTCCGCGTCGCTGACCGGGGCCCTCGGCCAGCTGCCGCCCGGAACACCGGTGTACTTCGTCGACGCCACCGGCTTCGGCGACTCGGTCCAGGGCGCGCCGGACCAGGGGGGCACGGCCACGCGGTGGGACATGACCCGGCTCGACCAGGCACTCACCGCGGGCATCACGCCCGGCCGCCCGGTGCCACCGGGCGCGGCCCTCGTCCTCGGGTGGAACCACTCGGGCCTCGGGAGCCCGGACCACACGTCACGCGACTTCGGGCCGACGACGTTCCGGCACCCGGCGACGGGCAAGCTGCTGATGCCGCCCGGCGTCGGCAGCGCGACCCCGGACTCCACGGCCCGGGACCGGGCCGGGGAGACCCGGGCCCGCCACGCGTCGGCGGCCCAGCGACTGGCCGACCTGCGCCGCGCGCCCGTCATCGGCGCCGGGGGACTCGTCGGGTACGGGAAGGAACGGCAGCGGGGCACGACCGTGCCGCTCGTCGGGCCCTCACGGAAGCAGCACGGCGCCGACGGGGCCGAGGAGAACACGGAGTGGACCGTCTTCTGGCCCCGGGAGCAGGAGACGACGAGCACGTCCTCTTCGGTGCAGGGGCCCCGGCGGGAAGACGACGCGTCCGACGGCCTCGCATGGGCGGGCGCCGTCACCGTCGGGCTCGAAGACCTGAGGCGAAGCCTCGAAGGGCGGCTCGACGCCGGGGCCCGGGCCGAGGCGGCCCTCGCGTCGGTCGTCACGGACGAGCGGACCGCGTCCAAGCCGCTGCCGGCCTCCTTCGGCACGACGAGGCAGGAGCAGGTGGACGAGGCCTTCCAGGTCGCCGAGGGGCTGTTCGCGCGCCACTACCCGGGGTGGAGCGCGCTCACGCCGCAGGAGGCACGGGCCGTCAAGGCCGTCGCCGTACGGGAGTTGTGGGAGCACGGGCCCGAAGCGGCGCAGGCGCTGGGGCTCAGGATGTCCGACGAGGCGGCCCTGATGAGTGCCCCGACGGGCCGGCTGAGCCGTGAGGAGTACCTGACCGAGGCGTTCACCCAGGGCGCCCGGTACCTGCGCCACCACTTGCCGAAGTGGCCCTCGCTGACCGCCGGCGAGCGCTACCGCTGGCTGGTCAGGGCGGCGCGGGAGGTCATGGAGGACCCGGCGAAACTCGTGGACCGGCTGAACGCGGAACAGGCCCGGGTGATCGGTTCGTCACCGGTGTCGGCGTTCCGGTGGGTGAGCATGGCCCCGTTGAAGTCCCCCCACGCGCGCGTCATCATGTCGATGCCTCCCGGGGACGAGGGCCGCACGGTGAGGATGTGGAACAGCCACGACGCGGGCCCGCTGAGCCGGCTGGAATTCGAGGACCAGGACTACAAGGTCCTGGGTCAGGAGCCCCTGCCGTGGGCCGGGGAGCCCGTGCTCTACCTGGTCATGCACGGCAACGGCTACATGGTGGCCGCTTCACCGGCCGACACCGCGTTCGGCAGGATGGTCCAGGGGACCGACCCCGACACCGGGCGCACGCTGGGGCCGGTGCCCTACGGCCGCCCCGAGATACCGGTGACCTCAGAGCACTGGATCGACCTCGTCGTCCAGGACCCCGTCTTCGCGCAGCTGACGGACCTCGCGCGCGAACGACGGGAGCGGCTCAACATCGTCTGGATCTCGTGCGGAACCGGTGCGGACTACGGCCAGGCCCGCACGGCTCTGGGCGCGGCGGCGACGCGCCTCGGGGAGATCGTCACGCAGCCGGGCGTGGAGATGGTGATGCACGGCAGCCCGCACATCGTCACCGTGCGGACAGGCGGGCACATCTCGGTGAACGCACCAGCCACCGAGAAGGCCTTCTGGTCCCTGCCGATACGCGCCCCGCACATACCGGAACTGGCCTTCGAGTCCCCCTTCAGTGGCGCCCTCACGGTGCAGCCCAACACCGGGACCCTGCCCCGCCACCCCGTGAAGGCCGCGCCCGAACTGAAGCAGCGCATGGCCGAACTCCCCCGGGGCAGCACGTTCTTCTACGTCGACGCGGAAGGCTTCGGCCCCTTCGTCGACGGGACCGCGCTCACCGCGACGGGTCACGCCCCGCCCGCCCACTGGGACATGGCGGCGCTCCAGCGGGAACTGCTCGCCCGCCAGGTCCCCGCCGACGCCGTCCTGGTGCTCGGCTGGGACTTCTCGGCCCGGGGAAGCGTGCTGGACGAACCGGACGCACCCGTACGGACGCCACAGCGCGACGAGGAGGGCCGCCTCCTCCTGCCGCCGCCGGTGGAGAACATCCCGGGCGTCAAACCGTACGTCCCGGAGGTCACCGTCACGCGCCGTTCCGAACGGAGCACCTCGGCCGGACAGCAGCTGGCCGACCTGAGGGGCCGGCCGGTCATCGCGCTGTGGGGGTTCCGCCGCTACGGCGCCAAGGACAGCGCGGCGGGGCAGGGAGCGGTGGTCGGGAGCACCCCGTCCGAGGACATGGCGGAAGGCGACTACGAGAAGTGGCACGTCTTCCACCCGAAGGGTGCCGAGCCCGCCCCGACCCGCCCCGGCTGGATGCAGGTGGTCCGGCAGGCGAGCCAGCGGCTGCTCGACGAGGCGAACGTCTTCGCCGCGCGCAGCCGCGAGACGCGGGAGCGCACGGCACTCCGGGTCCGGCGGGGCGAGCTCGCGCTGGAGGACCTCCGGACGGCGTACGCCGAGGTACAGGCGTACCTGGCCCAAGCGACCCCGAACTACGGTGCGCAGACCGCCGCACAACAGGCCCTGCTGGACGACCTCGTGGTGGGCGAGCTGCTGGAGCGCGGCTGGACGGCGGCCGTCGGTCTCGTCACGGCGATCGTCGACGCCAGCGCCCTGCTCCGCAGTGCCCCTCAGGGCGTCACGGTCGACGCGCACGCGCAGACGCGCTTCCGCCAGGCGTACGACCTCCTGGCCGCGTTCGAGCCGAGCTGGTTCTCCCTGACCGACCCGGATGAGCGGTACCGCAGGCTCCTCGCCGTCGCGGTCGGCGCCGGGGCGCCCCAGGGGCTGCTTGAGACCTTCCGCGAGCGGCAGGAGCGGTTCCACGTGCCGGACGGGAACCACCCCTTCCGGACGGCGTTCACCACGCCGGGCCAGGCACCGCACACCCGGGTGGTCAGCCTGCTGGACGCCACCCAGGAGGCGGACGACCTGCCGCGCTGGGGCGACCACCGGTCCGACACCGGGCTCACCACCTTCGACTTCATCGGCACCCCGACGACCGGGCAGAGCCCGTCGACCGGACAGCCCCCGGCGATCGGCGGGCCACCGGTCCTGGGCAGCGCGCCGCTCCCCTGGGCCGGGCAGCCGACGGTGTACCTGCACCTGCACGGCCACGACGACCGGGGCCTGCTCGCGGCGACGGCGGACCCCGGGTACGACGGTTCACCGCTCGGGTCGGCGCAGACCGCCGGACGGCAGGGCCCCCAGCCCCGGGGCCACCGGGTGATCAGCCCGGAGGAGCTGGTGGACCTCACGCTGGCGAGCTCCGCCTTCCAGGAGGCCGCGGACCTCGCCCTGCGCGGCGACACGCCGCTCAACGTCGTGGTCGTGGCGAACGGCACCGGCTCGTCGCCCGACCGCACGCGGGCCACGCTGGAGTCCATCGCCGTCCGGCTCGGCGAACGCGCGGGAACGGGTGGCCCCCGACTCGTCGTGTACGGAAGCCCGCACGCCACGGCCCCCCTCGACGGCGGGACGCTCGGAGTCTTCGCGCGACCCGGCGACGAGCCCTTCGTCCACGTACCCGTACACCCCCTCCTCGTCGAACAGCTCGACGTCACACCGCCCTTCAGTGACACGTTCTCCTTCCAGCTGCCCACCGAAGCGCAGCCCCAGGAGGCCCTCGGCGCGTCGGCGGCACTCAGCCGGAAGCTCGCGCTGCTCCCGCGGGACACGCCGGTGTACTACATCGACGCCACCGGGTTCGGTGCGCGGATGCAGGGCTTCTGGCCCGGCGAAGGGCGCCGGTGGTGGGACATGGGCGTGCTGGCGGCCAAGCTCGCGCTCATCGGGATCCCGGACGACGCGGCGGTCGTCCTGGGCTGGAGCCACTCGGCCGTCGGCGGCGGATCCGCCGCCCTGCGGCTCGCACAGCTGCGCGACGGCCCGGTCCTCGGCATGACGGGCCTGCGCCTCCTCGGCACCGAGGCCGAGGGCGGCCCGTACGTCACGCTGGTCCGGCACATCGGGGTCGACGAGGAGGAGGACGGGGCCGAGGAGTGGGTGCTCTACCAGCGGCCGCAAACGCCGGACTGGGACGAGGAGATGGACGACTCCGACGACTCGTACGAGGACCCGAACGAGGGCCCGTACGAGGACGGTGGCTCCGACGCCGACGACGGCTCCGACGCCACCGACGGCTCCGACATGGCCGAGGACTCCGAGACGGACGAGGACCCCGGGGACTCGGACGGGGGCGGCGTCGAGAGCGGTGACGAGGGTGAGGACGAGGTCATGGGGAACGGCGAGCCTCCCGTGGGGATAGCCAGGTCCTTCATCAAAGAGTTCGAGTCCCGGGTGCGGAAGGACGGCGGGGCGCCTGTTCCGTCCGGGCCGAACCCCGCCCGGGTGCAGGACCGTGTGCGGGAGGCGTCGCAACGGGCACGGCAGAGAGTGACGCCCGGCGAGCGCTCGCGGAGCCTCGACGCCTCCAGCGCCTGGAAGTGGCTGGAACGCACCCCGTGGCGCCGCGAGCACCTCTCCGTCAAGGACGTCGCCCGGCGGCTGTGGCCCGAGGACTGGAGCGCCGGTCCGCACCGCGTCCACACACGGCTGATCGAGCACTCCGAGGAGTACCGGAAGCACTACCGAGAGGCCCGCAGGCTGCTCCTCGGCGACGGCACCGGACCCGTGCCCGTCGACGGAGTGTCCCAACTGGCCCAGTTCGTCCGCGTGATGGGCTTGCACGACAGCCTCGTCGACTTCTGGGCGGAACGCGTGACGATCGGCCACACCGGCATCGACGGCATTCCCCCGGACACCTGGCGGCGCGCGGAGGAACTCGTCGGGGAACACGCTCCGTTGCCCGCACCGAACGGCCTCTGGTCCGCGACGAAGACGGAGGAGGCGGCCGTGCTCCACGCCGAGCACGTCGCCTCGGTGGCGCGGCTGCTGCACGAGGGCGCGGACGAGCGCCGGGCCCTGGACGCGGCGAGGCGCCTCAAGGCCTCGCTGGACGTGGCGGATTGAGGGAGTCCAGAGCCCCGGAGAAGCACGGAGGGGGACGCCCTTGTCGGCGTCCCCCTCCACGTCCCGCCCGCGCCCCCCTCAGCGCTTCGTGCCCGCCCGCGCCGCCCGCCCCGCCCGTGCCGTCGGCGGCGCGTCCAGCCGTTCGGTGAGCCACTCCTGGAACTCGCCCGCCGCGCTCACCCACGCCACCAGGCACACCGTGAACTGCTCCACGCCCACCCCGGGACCGATCGGCAGCTCCGCCTCGCTGACCAGCCGCAGCTCACCGCCCTCCAGCGGGTAGGTGTGGACCTTCGGCCACATCGCGCCCCGGTGCCACACGTCGAGGTGGTCGAGCAGCGCGGGCCGGTCCTCGGCGCGGAACGGCCGCTCGTAGAAGGTCCGTACCGTGAACACCCGCCCGCCCGCCGCGTCCTCGCCCCACGGCAGGAACAGGAAGTACGTGCGGCGGCCCTCCCAGGCCGCGAAGAGGTCCCCCTCGCCGTCGGTCCCGTACGACAGACCCGCCTGATCCAGGATCCGCTTGACGGTCCCCTGGTCCGGGGCGCCGGAGTCGTTCGCCATGGTGCTCCTCCCGCAAGGCGTTCGTCAGGCCCGCCGTACCGGTGACGGCGGGTACCACCGGGCACGACACCGGGCCCGGCCGGGTTCAGCGCCGCGACGCCGCCCACCCGGGGGCTTGAGCCGAACCCCCGCGCCGGACGTGCCTCCTCAGAAGCGGTGCGGCGCCCCGTCCGCACCGCGCACGGACTGCCGGAAGGACGGAACACATGAGTGCGGTGACGGATCGGGCCACCCGGCCGGTGCTGGGCATCCGGCCGGGTCACCTCGTCGCGTGGGAACTGGCCGCCATGCTCCTCGCGTACGGGCTGCTCTCGCCCAGCCCCCCGGGGTACGCCGCGCTGTTCACCGGCGCGGTCGTCCTCCTCTGCACGACGCTCCGCGTCCAGCGGCGCTGGCTGTACGACTGGCTGCTCACCCGGCTGCGGTACTGGACCCGCCGCCGCACCCGCGCGGTGCGCGACACCACGCTGCTGTCCCCGCTGACGACCCTGCTGCCCGACATCTCCGTCAGCCGGGCGGAGGGCCGCAGCCGCATCCGGCTCGGCGTCGTCCACGACGGCCGGGCCTGGGTCGCGCTGGTGGCCGTCGAGCGCGGCGACACGGCCACCGGACAGGCGGACGGCGGGGCGCTCCCGCTGGCCCGGCTCGGCGCCCTGGTCCACATGGACGACATCCGCTTCGAGTCCGTCCAGGTCCTGGTGCAGAGCGTCACCGCGCCCACCGGCAAGGACGCGGCCTCGCCGCTGTGCCCGATGGCGTACCAGGAGCTGAACGCCGACCGTACGCCGCTCACCCAGTCCGCGTGGGTGGTCGTGCGCCTGGACGCCGCGTCCTGCCCCGAGGCCGTGCAGGCACGCGGCGGGGGAGAGGCGGGCATCCGGCGCGCCCTGCGCAGGGGCGTCGTGCGCGCGGTGGGCGTCCTGGAGGACGAGGGCTGGCAGGCCCGCGTCCTGGACGAGACCGAGGCGGCCGAGACCCTGGCGGCGACCGCCGGGCTGACCGCCGGCGGCTCCGCGCAGCCCGCCGAGTCCTGGACCGCCTGGAGCGCCGAGACCGACCACGTCTCCTACTGGGTGCGCGACTGGAACCCCTCGGGCCGGGGCCTGGCCGACCTCCAGGGCCTGCTCGGCGCCTTCCCGGCCCGGGCGAGCGTCCTGTCCGTCACCTTCACCGACAGCGGCGCGGGACACCTGCGCCGCCACGTCCTCATCCGTACGTCGGGGGGCTCGGGCGAGGCCAACGGTGCCCTCGTCAAGGTCGCCGCCGAGCACGGCCTGCGGCTCGTCTCCCTCGACGGGGACCAGGCGGCGGGCCTGCTCGCCACGCTCCCGCTCGGCCGCTCCGCGGGCGCCCACGTCACCGCCGTCCCCGAGCAGCGTGCCCTCGAACTCTCCCTCCAGCGCGAGGGGCTGGCGCTCGGCACGCTGCGCGACGGCTCCCCGGCCACCGTACGGCTGCTGCGGCGCGACCCGGTGCGGCTGGGCGCGTTCGTGCCGCGCGCCACCGCCGAGCTGGTCGTCTTCCGGCTGCTCAGCGCGGGCGCGGGCGTCCACGTGCGGTCCCCGCAGCCGCAGACCTGGGCCACCCTGATGCGCGCCGCCGGGGTCGCTCCGCACCACATGGCGATCAACCTGCCCGGCGGCGTCACCCCGCCGGCCGGCACGCCGCTCGCCCCGGTCGCGGTCGTCGACGACTTCGCGGGCGCCAGCGGCGGCCCGCGCGCCGACCTCGGGGTCTGGCAGGTCGGCGTGACCGTCCAGCCGAAGGTCCCCACCGGCGGGGCCGAGGAGATGCGCCGCTACGACGCGGTCCTGGTGCCCCGGGTGTCCATCGAGGCGGCCCGCGCCCTGCGGGACGCCTTCCAGCTGCCGGAGAGCGTGCTGCGGATGCTGCCGCTGCTGCCCGCCGGGGCCACCGCCCTGGTGCTGCCCGGCCGGGTCGAGGTGGTCGGCCTGACCCCCACCCGCGTGGAGTCCCAGCTCCTCGGATCCCCGGAGCACGCCCGTGCGTGACATCCGCGCCGCCCGTGTGCGGCCCGTCGCCGGGGCGCTCGCGCTCGGCGTCCTCGGCTCCTCCCTGCTGGCCCCGCCGTCGGCGTACGCGAGTGCGGCGGCGGCCGGCTTTCCCGGCCGGTGCGCCGAGAGGGCCGTCAAGACCATCCCCGAACTCCCCTGGGCCCAGGCCCGGCTGGACCTGGAACGCGTGTGGGAGGTGACCCAGGGCGCCGGGCAGAAGGTCGCCGTCGTCGACTCCGGCGTCGACGCCTCGGTGCCCCAGCTCAAGGGGCACGTCCTGCGCGGCACGGACGTCGTGGGCGACAGCGGCCGGGGCGACACCGACTGCGTCGGCCACGGCACCTTCGTCGCGGGTGTCATCGCCGCCCGCCAGGACCCGAAGCTGAGGTTCGCGGGCGTCGCGCCCGGCGCCACCGTGCTGCCGGTCCGCCAGACGTCCGACGGCAAGGACGGCTCCGCCGACGGCATGGCCCGGGCGATCCGGGCCGCCGTCGACGGCGGGGCCCGGGTCGTCAACATCTCCGCCAACGCGCCCACCACCAGCGCCGCCCTCCAGGAGGCCGTGCGCCACGCGGTGCGCGAGGACGTCCTGGTGGTCGCGTCGGCGGGCAACCGGCAGAGCGGCTCCGAGCCCCTGCGGGCGAGCTTCCCGGCCTCCTTCCCCGACGTCCTGGGCGTCGGCGCGGTCGGCCGCGACGACGAGCCCGCCCAGTTCTCCGAGCCGGGCAGCTTCGTGGACGTCGCCGCACCGGGCGTCGACATCATCAGCCTGGGCACCGGCGGCCCCGGTTACGTCATCGACCAGGGCACCAGCTTCGCCGCGCCGTTCGTGTCCGGCACCGCCGCCCTGGTCCGCGCCTACCACCCGGAGCTCAGCGTCCGCCAGGTCATCCACCGCATCCAGAGCACCGCGGACCGCCCGGCGCGCAAGGTGCCCGACCCGCAGGTGGGCTGGGGCACCGTCAACCCCTACCGAGCCGTCACCGCCGTACTCCCCGAGGAGCGTCCTGGTGCCTCGCCCGCGCCGTCCGCCGCGGCCACCCCGGCCCCGCTGCCGCCGGCGCCCGCCGCGGCGGCAGCGCCGGCCCGCACCTCCGGGCCCTTCGGCATGGTGCTCCTTGTCGTCGGCGTCATCGCGGTCGTCGGCCTGTTCGCGGGCGGTGTGCTCGCGGCACGGATGAGCTCGCGCCGGCGGTAGGGAGCGAGGCACGAAGAGGGCCCCACCCGGAAGCGGTTCGGGTGGGGCCCCTCTGCACGGCTCACGTACGGCCTACGCCTCCGGTTCGTCCGCGAACGCGGTCTGTACGAGGACCGGGGCGCCGCGCCGCGTGATGAGCTGGGCGCGGCCCGCCGGCAGCTTCTTCGGCGGGGTGTTGTGCAGGAACGCGCCCTCCTCGCGGCCGCAGGAGAACAGCATCGACAGCGTGCCCACCTCGCTCAGGCGCTTGACGAACGCGTCGCTCACCCCGCGCATGCCGCCGGTGGTGCTGCGCACCAGCACCACGTGCAGGCCGATCTCCGAGCCCTGCGAGAGCAGTTCGAAGAGCGGGGCGAACGGGTGCTTGAGCGGGTTGCCCGTCACCAGCAGGTCGTAGTCGTCGACCAGCAGGTACAGCTGCGGGCCCGCCCACCAGTCGCGCAGCGGCAGCCGGTCGGGGGAGATCTCCGGGCCCGGGACGCGCTTGGCCAGCGACTCGGCGACCTCCTTCACCGTCGTCTCCAGGGTGGACGCCGCCACCGCGTAGCTGAGCTGGTACTCCTTGGGGACGGCGTCGAACAGGTTGCGCCGGGGGTCGGCGATGATGAAGCGCGCCTCGTCCGGCGAGTAGTGCTGCACCAGCGACTTGGCGACCACCTTGAGCAGGTTGGTCTTGCCGCTCTCCGTCTCGCCGAACGCGACCAGGTGCGGATTGGCGTCGAAGTCGTGCCACGCGGGCTCCAGGGCCCGCTCCTCCAGGCCCAGCGCGACGCGCACGTCGCCCTCGGGCTTCGCCACGTCCGCCAGCGGCAGCACGTCGGGGAGCAGCTTGACCTGCGGGGCCGGGGCGCCGTGCCAGGCGGTGGCGACCTCGGCGACCAGCCCGCGGTGCGCGTCGGCCAGTTCCTCGGAGCTCTCCACCGCGTCGGTGCGCGGCACGGCCGCCATGAAGTGCAGCCGCTGCCGGGTCAGCCCGCGGCCCGGGACCTTCGGGACGCCCGCCGCCGCCTTGGAGTTGATGTCCGACTCCATCGGCTCGCCGAGCCGCAGCTCGAAGCGGGTGCCCATCGCGTCGCGCAGCCAGGCGCGGTAGTCCGCCCACCGGTTGGACGCGATGATCAGGTGCACGCCGTAGGCCAGACCGCGCGAGGCGATCTCCTGGACGGCGGGCTCCAGCTTCTCGAAGTCCTGGCGCAGCGTGAACCAGCCGTCGATGACGAGGAACACGTCGCCGTACGGGTCGTCCGCGAACCGGCCCTCGCGGCGGGCCTTGCGGTACTCGGCCATCGACTCCACGCCGTGCGCCGGGAAGGCGTCCTCGCGCCGGTCGATGAGCGCCTTGATCTCGTTGACGCTGCGCACCACCCGGTCCACGTCCAGGCGCCCCGCGACGCTGCCCACGTGCGGCAGGCCGCGCAGCGACGACAGGCTGCCGCCGCCGAAGTCCAGGCAGTAGAACTGCGCCTCGCGCGGCGTGTGCGTCAGGGCCAGCGCGGTGACCAGGGAGCGTACGAGGGTGCTCTTGCCGCTCTGCGTACCGCCGACGACGCCGACGTGGCCGCCGGACGCGGACAGGTCCGCCCACAGGTTGTCGCGGCGCTGCTCCAGCGGCTTGTCGACCAGGCCGACGGGCACCACCAGCCGGCCGCGCTGGTCCCAGTCCGCGGTGGTCAGGCCCAGGTCGGGGTGCGCGGACAGGGCGGGCAGCAGCATGTCCAGGGTGGGCGGCGCGCCCAGCGGCGGCAGCCACACCCGGTGCGCGGGCGGGCCCTGGTCCTCCAGGCGCTCCAGGATGACGTCCATCATCGTCTCGGACGTCTCGGTGACCTGCTCCTCCTGCTCCGGCTCACCGGTGTCCAGCACGCGCGGCGCGATGTAGTCCGGGGTGAACGGCACGACCTGCTGCTCGATGACGGCCTGGCGGCGGGCCCGGGTCGCCGCGGAGCGGTAGACCCCGGAGACGTACGCGGCGCGGAAGCGCTCCAGGGTGGAGGTGTCGGTCTTGAGGTAGCCGTGACCGGGCGCCGACGGCAGGGTGTACGCGTCGGGGACGCCGAGCACCGCGCGGCTCTCGTTCGCCGAGAACGTGCGCAGGCCGATGCGGTACGAGAGGTGGGACTGGAGCGCGTGGATGCGGCCCTCCTCCAACCGCTGCGAGGCGAGCAGCAGATGGACCGCGAGCGAGCGCCCGAGCCGTCCGATCATCACGAACGTCTCGATGAACTCGCGCTTCTGGGAGAGCAGTTCGGAGAACTCGTCCACCACGATGAACAGCGAGGGCAGCGGCGCCAGTTCGGCCCCGGCCGCGCGCGCCTTCTCGTAGTCGTGCACGGAGCTGTAGTTGCCCGCCGCCCGCAGCAACTCCTGACGGCGCGTCATCTCACTCTGCAGCGCCTCCTGCATGCGGTCCACCAGCGGCAGCTCGTCCGCCAGGTTGGTGATGACCGCCGAGGTGTGCGGCAGCCGCTCCATGCCGAGGAACGTGGCACCGCCCTTGAAGTCGACCAGGACGAAGTTCAGGGCCTCCGAGGAGTGCGTCACCGCCATCCCGAGCACCAGGGTGCGCAGCAGCTCCGACTTCCCGGAGCCGGTCGCGCCGATCAGGATGCCGTGCGGGCCCATGCCGCCGCGCGCCGCCTCCTTGATGTCCAGCTCCACCGGCAGGCCGCTCTCCGAGTAGCCGATCGGGATGCGCAGCTGGTCCCAGGTGGAGCGGGGGCGCCAGGTGATCTGCGGGTCCAGCTTCTTGGCGTCGCCGACGCCGAGCATGGTGGGCAACTCGTAGTCCGCGAGCGACGGTTCGGACTTCTCCACCGCGCCGCCCGCGCGGAACGGCGCGATCAGCCGGGCCAGCTTGCGGCACCGGCCGAGCGCCAGGAAGTCCGGCGCGCACACCAGCGAGTGCTCGTCGGCGCCCACCTCGTTGCGGGTGATCTGCTCGACCTTGTCCGCCGACACCTGCAGGCGCAGCACGAACTTGTTGTGGCGACGCGGCAGGGCCGCCGCCAGGTCGATCACCACCGCGTTGCGGTAGCCGGCGGTGGCCACCTGCGCGGTCGCCGGGACCTTGGCGTCGTCCACCACGAGCACCAGGAACGGCTCGTTCGCGGTGACCTCCGCGTCCGCCTCGTACCGGCCCCGCTCGCCCAGCGCGTCACCGCCGAGCAGCTCCTCCAGCTTCTCCCACTCCCGCGCCACCAGGCGCACCGGACCGGCCGCGTCGACGTCCTTGGGGTGCTGGCAGTGCGGCAGCCACTTCGCCCAGTCCCACTCCTCGGCCGCCGCGCCCGGACCCGCGAGCACCGCGATGTTGAGGTCCTCCGGCGAGTGCAGCGTCGCCAGGCCCGCGACCATCGAGCGCGCCAGGCCGCGCGCCGCGTCGCGGTCGCCGTCCAGCAGGACGTGCGCGAAGCCCGGCAGGTACACGGAGACCGGGGTGTCGGGGACGGTGGCGTACGCCTCCATGAAGCGCCGCAGCGCGTGCGTGGCGACCGGCTCCAGGTCCTCCACCGGCGCCGACTCGGGCGCGCGCAGCTGAACGGCCAGTCCCTGCCTGCCCGTTCCGATCCGCACCTCGCCGAAGTCCGGGTGGCTGGAGCGCCGCTCCCACAGGCGCTTGCTCAGCGCCACCGACCACAGCCCGTCCGGGTGCGGGTGCTGCCACAGCAGGTGGCGGCGCTGCTGGTCGGAGACCTTGCGCACCTTGCGGCGCTCCTGGGCGAGGTAGCGCAGGTAGCCGCGGCGCTCGCCGATCAGCTTGCGCTTGCGCTCGACGCCCGGGCGCAGCAGGTTCATCACCAGCATGATGACCATGGAGAAGGCCATGGCGCCCATCGTCACGTAGCGCAGCGTGGAACTGATGCCGGGGACCAGGAACATCACCGACATGCCCACGCCCTGCGCGGCCATGGGCAGCACGCCCATCACGCTCATGAATCCCTGGCTCTCCAGGGCGGGCAGGCCTGGAGGTGACTGCATACTGAGTTCCCCGCTCGGCAGCTCCGGCGCGGAGCGGCGGGCGGGGCGGCGGAAGAGCACGGTCGACACCCTGGTGCCTCCTTGTGGGGTTCGCGGCCGCGGTACCTGACCCCACGGCTGGGTCCTGACGGACCACAGCACGCACCACCGGGCCGGAAGTTTCACCGGGGAGGCCGGAAAACCCCTGGCACCTTTCGTGGCCGGACGGCTTGAACCGGCGCACCGGGCACCGCGTGCCTGTCCCCGTGAACAGCTACGTGACCAACGAATTGTGCCGGCTGATGCTCGTGACGCCCTCGTCGTCACTGGAGATCGCGGTGCCGTCGGACGTTCCGCTGTACGACCTCCTCCCGACGCTTCTCGTCTACGCGGGGCCGGACCTCGCGGACGTCGGGGTGGAACACGACGGCTGGGTGCTCCAGCGGCTCGGCGAGCCCCCGCTCGACGAGGAACGCACGCTCGCCGCGCTCTCCCTGCGTGACGGGGAGACCGTCCACCTGCGTCCGCGCAGCGCGGAACTGCCCGCGCTCGACTTCGACGACCTGATCACCGGGGTCGCCGAGGGGACCCGCAAGCGCCCCGACCGGTGGCGGGACGCGATGACCCACCGCCTGTTCGTCGGCCTGGCCGCCGCCGCGCTGCTGACCGGGTTCCTCGTCCTCCTCCAGGGCGGCTCCGCACCCGCCAGGGCCGCCGTCGCCGCCGTCATCGCCCTCGCGCTGCTCGTCGGCGGCGCCCTGGTAGCCCGGGCCGGCGACGACCAGGCGGCGGGCGCCATGCTCGGCCTGGCCGCCGGGCCCTTCGCGGGCCTGGCCGGCTACCTCGCGGCGGCCGTGGAGGGCGAGGACGCGATCCTCGCCCAGCAGGTGCTCGCCGCGGGCGGCGCGGCCCTGCTGGCCGTGGTCCTCGCCCTCGTCGCCATCTCCGTCACCATGCCCGCCTTCGCGGCGGCCCTGGTCGGCGCCGGAGCGCTCGCCCTGGGCGGCCTGCTCTCGGCGCTCGCCGACGCGCGCTGGTACGAGGCCGCGGCCGTGGTCCTGGTGGCCGCGCTCGTCTTCAACGTCACCGTCCCCATGACCGCGTTCCGCATGGCCGACCTGCGCATGCCCGCGCTCCCGGCCGACGCGGACGAGCTCCAGGAGGAGGTCGAGCCGTTCCGGGCCCAGCGCCTGATGGACCGGGCCGTCGTCGCCGACCACGGCATGACCGCCCTGTTCACGGCCGTCGGTGTGGTGTGCACCGCCGCGCTCCTGGTCCTGGCCACCGCCGACGGCTGGGCCCCCGAGACGCTGTCGGTCGCCGCGTGCGCCGCGCTCGTCCTGCGCAGCCGGGTCGTCCTCAGCGCGGGCCAGCGCATGGCCCTGCTCGTCCCCGGCACCGTAGGGCTGGTCATCGTCCTGCTCAAGCTCTCCGGCGACCTGCCGCTCGCCCCGCGGCTGGCCCTGATGGCGGGCGGCCTGGCGGTCCTCGCCGGGCTGTGCGTCCTGGGCGCGCGCCTGCTGCCCGGCCGGCGCCTGCTGCCGTACTGGGGGCGCGCCGCGGAGATCGCCGAGCTGCTGGTCGGCGTCTCGATGGTCCCGCTGGTCCTGGCCGTGCTCGACGCCTACGGCTGGGCCCGCAACTTCATGGCCTGACGGCCCCGCACCCCGACTGGAGGAAGGCTCCGATGCATACCCGCCGGGACCAGGTCCAGGCCCACCTCTTCACCCTGAGCAGGGTCACCGCCGGACTCATCCGGGCCGAACCCGACGCCCGGGAGACCCCGATGCGCCGGTTCACCCTCGGCGCCGTCGCCGGGACCGCGCTCGGCGCGGTCGCCCTCGGCGGTCTCGTCGCCTTCGGCTTCATCTCGCCCGGCGTGACCAACTCCTTCAAGAAGGAGGGCACGCTGGTCATCGAGAAGGAGACGGGCACCCGGTACGTGTTCCTCTCCGGGGCCCTGCACCCCGTCCTCAACGAGACGTCCGCGCTGCTGATCACCGGCGGCAAGAAGACCAACACCCGTACGTCACGCTTCTCCAGCACTTCCGGCGGACCAGTCACCGTCGGCGCCAAGTCCCTCAAGGACACGCCCAAGGGCCTGCCGCTCGGCATCGTCGGCGCCCCCGACGACCTGCCCGACGCCAAGAACCTCGACCGGCGTCCCTGGAACATCTGCTCGGCCACCCGCAAGGAGGCCGACGGCACCACCAGCAAGCTCGTGACCGCCTACCTCGGCGGCGCGGGCGCGGGCATCACGGTGCTCGACGAGAACCAGACGATGGTCGTGCGCGGAGAGGCCGGCGGGGCGTTCCTCGCCTGGATGGACCGCAAGCTGAAGGTGCCCGCCGAGTCCACCCTCACCGGCCTCGGATACGCCGACGTGGTCTCCTTCGACGTCAAGGACGCGTGGCTCAACTCCCTGCCGTCCGGTACGGACCTGACGCCCCCGCAGGCCCCCGGGCGCGGGCGGCCGGGCCCGCCCGTCGGCGGGCGCCCCTCCGTGATCGGGCAGGTCTACCGGGACCCCACCGGTGCGTCCTACCTGCTGCTCCAGGACGGGCTCACCCCGCTCACCCAGACCGAGACGGCGCTGGTGCTCGCGGACCCGGGCACGGCCGCCGCGTACCGCGGCACCACCGTCCTGCCGATCGACATCGGCACCGCGGCCGTCTCCTCCGCGCCGCGCTCGCAGCGCCCGCTGAAGGCGACGGGCCTGCCCGTCACCCCGCCGCAGGCGATCGGCACGGGCAACGTCGGGACCCGGGTGCCCTGTTACCGGGTCGGCCCGGCCGACTCGGGCGGCAGCAAGGTGGAGGCCGCCTTCCGCACCAACACCCCGGCGAACATGGTCAAGCCCGCCGCGGGCGTCCCGAGGCCGACGGGTGCGGACGCCGCGCTCATCGCCGACCGCGTGGTGGTCGCGCCCGGCAGCGGCATGCTCGTACGCGAGGAGACCACGGCCGCCGAGGCCGCGCCGCGCATCTGGCTGGTGACCGAGCTGGGCGTCAAGTACCGCCTGGCCTCCGACCAGACGGCCAAGCTCCTCGGCTACGACACCACCAAGGCCGTCCCCGTGCCCACCAGTGTCCTGGGGCTCGTCCCCAGCGGGCCCGTCCTGGACGAGGCCGCGGCGAAGACGCCGCTGACGACCAACCCGTAAGCCCACGATCCCGGGGACTCCCGTCCCCGTAACCCAGAGGAAAGGCAGGGGCTCCCCCATGTCAGAGGTCAAGACCAATTTCGACGGCATGCGTGCCGGAATCGCCGCAGTCATCAACGGGTGGGAAGGCATCGACGTCCAGATCAAGACCGCCGCGCAGGAAGCCGACGCGATCTTCGACAACTGGTCGGGTCCCACGGCCGAGGCGTGGCACACCCTGGAGAAGGAGTGGGAGCGGATCATGGGCATCGCCAACGACCGTCTGAAGGACCTCGACGAGACGCTGAAGAAGATCCTCGACGACCAGGTCCAGAAGGAAGGCGACCGCGAACAGAAGGCCCAGCAGCTCGAATTCAAGAAGTCCTACGCTTAACCGCCGCGAAAGAGAGAAGAGGAGAATCCGATGACGACGGCACCCGAGGGCTACAAGTATTCGGTCGAGGCGATCCAGGGTGGAGTGGACCGGCTGGCGAAGGGAACGGAGGAGATCAAGAACTCCGTCACTGTCATCCACCAGAACGCCGAGCTCAACTTCGAGAACTGGGCGGGAAACAGCAAGGAGGAGTTCAACCGTGTCCTGGGCGAGACGACGGCTCACCTCGTTGCGATCGGCGGATGGCTGGAGAAGCAGCGCGACGGGGTCCTGCGCCTGATCCAGCAGGTCGAGGAGAAGGACAAGGAGCACGCGAACAAGCTCGCCAACATGTAGGAGCTCCCGACGATTCTGGGCGTGTGCTGACTGTGCCCCGTGCGCTGTGCGTGCGGGGCACGTCCATGTCCGCATCCCCGAAGGGGAATTCTCGTGGGCCGGAGAAAACGCGGTCACGGGTGAACTGGGCGCGCTGGTGATGCGTATTCCTAGGCAGGCAACCAAATTTCGACCAAGGAGTGGAAAATGGCAGAGGGGTTCGTCGGAACAGGTACCGTCGCACAGACCAGCGCGACCCTCGACGGCGTGAAGTTCATGCGGGACGAGGCCGGCGAGTGGGACATCATGCGCAACCAGATCGTGAACCGGGTCATGAACCTGCAGTTCTCGGGTCCGGCACGCAAGGCTTTCGACGTGGTCCTGGCGGACTGGGTGGCGGGCATGGTCGCCGAAATGAACCGGCTGACCGAATTCGCGGACATGACCGAGAGCATCGTCAACGACGGCCTGGAGAGCGAGGAAGGGCGCAAGACCGAGGTCGCCCAGATAACCATCGACGCCCCGCCGACCGCCTGATCGCCGCTACCCGACAGCCCACAGCCCACAGCCCACAGAGACAGAAGGAGCACATCATGGCCACGCCAGTCCAGCGGCCGATCCAGTACGCACGCCCCGTCCAGGGGACCCCCGTCACCTCCGACGGCTTCCAGCCCGGGGACCTCCAGGGCGTCGGTGACTACTCGTACAACCCCGAGGAGATCGAGGAAGGCGTCGGGGTCATGCTCCAGGGCCACGAGGCGATGTCCGCGCGCGTCAAGAGTCTCCAGGCCAACGTCGACACCAAGATGACCGACGGCTGGACGGGCGAGAGCCGCGAGGGCTTCCGCCAGACCCTGGCTGTCATCGCCCAGAACCTCGAGGTGATCCTCGAGTGGATCCGCGACGCCGGCCAGTACCTGCGCGACGCCGCCAGCGACGCCCAGGAGACGGACAGCAGCCACGCCGCCATGCTGAAGAACTTCTAGGACCGGGCCGCACGGCGGTGCCCCGCACCGCTCCGGTGCGGGGCTCCGCCGCGTCGGCCCCGACGTCCAGACAGACCCGTCCGCCCCGCACCCGGGAGACACCAGATGACCCCACGGACCCTCGCCGCCCGCCCCGACGACCTGGTCGACTACGGCAGGTTCCTGCACGCCGCGGCGCAGGGCGGCCCCTCCGGCGACAACGGCCTCGACGCCGTGATCGAGCTGGTCGCGGGGATCGCCCTCCCGGTGCCCGACGAGCGGGTCCTGCCCGGTGGCGCCCAGTTCGCCAGGGGCCTCGGCGACAACGTCGCCCGGCTCCTCGCCGTACTGCGCGAGACCGCCACCGGCTACCGCGACCTCGGCCGGGCCGTCGAGCACATCGGCACCACCACCCGCGACGCCGAGGGCGTGCGCGAGGCCGGGGCGAAGGCCCTGGGCAGCAAGCTCCCGCGGCTCCCGCCGCCGGACGCGTCGCCGCTCGCCGCGCCCCGGCCCCAGGCACCCACCGACCAGCCCGCCGGGGAGATGAGCGCCGATGTCTGACAGCACGGGCACCACCGTCGCGAACGCCGTGCCACCGGGCGCGCTCGCCGGCACGGCCCGGCTCCAGGAGCTGCTCAGGGCCCTGGCCGAGGCGGACCCGCAGGCGTACTTCGACGCGGCCACCGCCCTCACCGAGGCCGCCGAACGGATCGAGCGCCTGGCCGACCTCGTACAGGACCGCAACGAGCGGCTGTTCCGCGCCAACGGCGGCGAGTCCTGGCAGGGCGGCGCGGCCGACACCACCGAGGCGCTCGCCACCGGACTCACCGCACGGCTGCGCAAGCTGGCCCCGCTCATCCGTCCCTGGGCGGCCGAGGCGGACACCGCGGGCGAGGCGGTCAACAACGCCTGGCACGAGGTCAACGGCCTGCTGAAGAGCGCCACCCAGGCCTGAGGGCGCCGCCCCCGGGCCTGAGGGCCCGGCCCAGGTCTGGGGGCGTTGCCCAGGCCTGAGGGCGCCGCCCCGCCCACTTCGGTCCCACGCGCGCCCACCCCTCGCCCACCCCCGCTCCCATCCCGATCCCAGCCCCGAGCCCAAGGAGGCGGCGGCCATGACCGCGTACGCCAACCGGCCACCCGACATCGTCCTGACGCCCCAGCAGGCCCAGCGGGTGACCCCGCTGGTGTCCGACGTCGTCAGCTCGCTCGGCCGCCGCCTGAGCTACCAGCACTTCCAGCTCACCGGCAACCACGAGGCGGCGGCCGCCGCGCACCGGCGCGAGGTCGAGGAGAACCGCGACACCAGCCGCTTCCTCACCGACGACCGCCCCGCCGGGGGTACGGCCCCGCCCCGCCCCGCGGACGACGGTACGGCCCTGGTCAGGACGGCCAAGGACGGCGGCCCGCCGCCCGGGGTCCTCGGCCGCGACCAGGCCACCACCCTCAACAGCGTCGGCCAGGCCAACGTCACCACCGCCGACCTCCAGCAGGGCGCGGTCCTCGCGCCCGGGCAGCAGCCCTCCAACCAGCCCTTCGGCCTGCCGGGCGGGCCCACCGTCGGAGTCGCCGGCGTCACCAGCGGGGTCGGCGCGGGTTACGGAGGAATGGGCATGGGCGGCGCGATGGGGGCGCACGGCCCCGGCCGGTCGGGCAACGGCCCCTCCACCGGGATCCTCGGCCGTGCCGAGCCCGAGGTGTGGGGCGCGCTCCCGGACACCCCTGAACCCGATGACCGCAAGGGCGGCAACACGCTGGCCACGGGCGGCGAGGCGCGCCCGCGGCGCGGGCTCCGCGCGGCCCGCGACGGGGGCGGGGGAGGGCCGCCGTCCGGGGTCCTGGGACGTCCCTGAATTCCCGCGCCCATTCGCGTCGAATTCGAGCCGGGAAGCGGTCGGGAAAGGCTGAACCCGATCCGGTGGCGGACCGTGACCAGGAATGAACGGCGAACGAGCCGTCACCTGACAGAAGACCGCAACGAGGAGAAGAAATGCCCTCGAACGTCACCGCCTCGAACGTCGCCCAGATGAACCAGGCGCTGGACATGATCTCCCAGACGCTGACCGCCTGCCGCCACGTCCAGTCGACGACCGAGCAGCAGGTCGAGGACCTCATCTCGCACTGGGAGGCCGACTCCCAGCGCCTCTTCCGGGGCGTCATGGAGAACTTCAGCGAGCGCTGCACCGCCATCCGCGGCCAGCTCGACACCCTGCAGAACAAGGTGCAGGAGACCCTCGGACTCCAGGTGCAGACCGAGGAGGCGGCGCAGACCAGCATGAGCGAGCTGCAGCGCCTGATGGACGGCGTGGTCGACGGCGGGGGCGTGAGCTGACGGCGGTACGGCACCCGCCGCCGCGCGACGACTCCGCCCCCGGGCACACCACTTCCGCACGACCCGCCAGAACCAGAAGGAGAATGACATGGCCGTCGACGGCTTCCGCGGCAATCCCGAGCAGATGCGCCAGATAGTCCAGGCGATGATCCAGGCCGGCAACCAGTTCGGCCAGGCGCTCGACTCCCTGGAATCGAACCTCGCCACGACGATCAGCGGATGGGAGGGCGAGTCCAAGGACGTCTACGCCGAGTGCCAGGCCAACTGGGACCGCCTCGCCAAGGAACTCCAGGTCTTTCTCGGAAAGGCCGCGAACGGCGTCGAGAACGTCGCCGACATCTACCACCAGCAGGACCAGACCTCCGCCGCCAACTTCGGCGGCTGAAGCGTCCGTCGGCCACCCCGGAACGCTCCGCGGCCCCGGCCGCCGGCCGGGGCCGCGGAGCGCGGGCGACCCAGAAGGGCTGAACCTCCGTGTCCGATCCCGAAGCCGGCCAGAAGACCGGCTCCACCACCATCGCCGTACAGCCGCGCGACGTCGCGGAGTTCGGCAGGTTCCTGCAGGACTGCGCGGGCGACGGCTCCGCGGAGGTGCCGGGAGTCGCCGCCGTCATCGACGTGCTCCAGCCGCTGCACCTCAACCCGGGGGACCCGAGCGTCATCCCGCGGGCGGGCGACCTCGTGGAGAGGTTCAACCGCGTGATCGTCCTCCTCGCGGACGCCCTCTCGTACTTCTCCCAGTGCATCGGTCAGATCGGCGCCGACCTCGAACAGATCGCACAGGGCTACGCCAATGCCGAGGAACTGGCCGAGGCCGAAGCGAAGGACCTGGGTCAACTCATCGCCACGAGCGGTGACTTCATGAAGTCCTCCGGCGGGACGCTGGCGAGCGTGGCCGACCTGGCCCCGGACCCCGCCGCCGGGCAGTCGGTCATGCGGCCCGTCAAGCCGTACGGCAAGCCGCCCGAGTAACCCGGACGCTCCGCCCCCGCCCGCCCGGCACCCGCCCACCCGATCTCCGAGAGGAAGTCCGCGATGCCCTCGACGAAGCCGCCGCCTCCGCAACCGCAGCCCGTGCCGCCCGCCTCGTCCGGGACCACCACCGACCGCACCCCCGAGGAGCGGCCGTCCACCCTGCTCCCCGGCGCCGCGGGCGAGGCGATGCTCGCCCTCCAGAAGGTCGTCGCCGCCATCGGGGCGTCCGACCCGGCGACCTTCTACACCTCCGCCGACGCCTTCGAGAAGGTGGCCGCCATGCTCGGCGAACTGAACCGGGGCATCACCGAGCGGTCGATGAAGATGTTCGTCGGGGACACCCCGGGTGAGGGCTGGCAGGGGGAGGGCGCCCAGGTCTGCTCCAGGATCGTCGGACAGTTCAACGACTACCTGGGCATCCTCCTTCAGCAGGTCACCAAGTGGCCGCCGCCGGTGCGCGAGGCGGGCACCCAGCTCCAGCAGACCTGGTACGCCGTCGACGCGGTCCTGGCCAAGCACTCCGCCGCCCCGCCCGACACGACCCCGCCGCCGCCCGCGCCGACCACGCGCAAGACCCCGGAGACCGACCCGAAGGACAGCGCCCTCAACGTCCAGACGCTGTCCGCCTAGGACGCGCCGGGCCTCGACGCCCCCCCCGACGTCCCCGGCATCATCTGACGTCCCCCGACCGACAGTTCAGCACGCCAAGAGAGGGCCGTGCCATGCCCGCGATACCCGAGAGACAACTGACACCCCAACAGGCGGTCGCCGCAGCCGAGGAGATCGGCACGATCATCGAGGACCTCGGCGACTCCTACCGACTGCACGGGGCCGACCTCAGCAACGCGGGCACCCAGGGCTACCCCCCGCCGGTGCTGGGCGACCCGCGGTCGCCGGAAGGCGGCAGGCTGCTGGCGAGGACGCTGCCGGGAGAGACCGACGGTGTCGCCACGGCCGAGGTCACGCCCCTGTTGCGGGCGTCCAAGGAGATCCCGCAGTCCGAAGCCGTTTCCGAGATCCAGGACGCGCCGTCCGAGGAGGAGCAGAAGATGCTCGTCGCGACGGCGAAGGACGGCATTCCGAAGGCGCCGGACCTGGACGCGAAGACACCGGACCTCGACGGGAAGGTACCGGTTCCCGGTGCGAAGGCGCCGGACCTCGACTCCGTGGGCGGATACCCCGGCTACAACCCGTCGACCTCCCTCAACAGCTTCCGCCCGCCCGGTACGTCCTCGGTGCCCGGCGCCGACGGCATCCCCTTCGGCCTGCCCGGCGTCCCCCCGAGCGGCCTCTCTGTCCCCGGCCTCGCCCAGGGAACCTTCGCCGCCGGTCAGGGGGTCACCGGCCCGCCTTCCAACAGCGTCGGCCTCCCCGGCTTCCCCAGCTACTCCATCGGCACACCGGGAGCGCCCGGCGCCCTCACCAAGGGCGCTCTGTCCACCGGCCTGCCGGGCGCTCCCGGCGGACCCGCGGGCGGACCGGGCGGAACCGTGAGCGTGGGCGGGCCGGGGGGCGGAGTACCGGGGGGCGGCGGGCTCGTCCCCACCGGCGGTACGTCCCCGCGCCCCGGCGGAACCCCTTCCCTGAACTCGCCCACCACGCTGGACAGCACCCCGCTGAGCGGCGGCGTCGTCGGCCCGAAGGGCACGGCACTGACCGGCGGCACGCCCGCCGGCGCCGCGCAGCCCGGGATGGGGATGCCGATGTCGCCGATGATGCCCATGCAGGGCGGACCCCAGGGGCAGCAGCAGGGACAGCAGGAAGAACAGTCGTCCGCCAAGGACTGGCTCCAGGAGGAGGAGTCGGTCTGGGGAGGGGACCAGCAGAACTGCCAGGGCACGCTCGGTCGCCACTGACCGCGCGTCGACCGTGCGCCCGGCGCGGCCCCCCGGGCTGCGCCGTGGCGGTCACGTCCCGTACCGCGCGCCACGATGCGAGGCCGACCCCGTACGCACGGGGTCGGCCATCGCCGTATGCCTTGAGATGCCGTGAGACACCGCTCGTCCCTGACTCCACGGAGATGACGATCCATGGGTGACATCACTGTTCCGGAGTGGGCGGAGCCGGTTCTGGGTGCGTTGGGTGGTCAGCCGTGGCCGCAGTTGAGTGAGTCGTTGTTGGTGGAGCGGTCGTTGAGGTTCGAGGCGATGGCTGATGTGGTGAAGGGGTTGCGGGGGGAGTTCGAGAAGTCGGCGGTGGGTGCGGGGCGTTCGATGGAGGGTGCGGGGGCGCAGGCACTCCTTGATTCGGTGTACAAGTTCCTGTCGGGGGTTCCGGAGGGGGCGGAGAAGCCGGTTTTCGATGCGATCGAGGGTCTTTACCGTCAGGTCGCGGCGAATCTGCGGAAGCTGGCGATTCAGGTGGAGACGGCGAAGGTCACCATTTTGGGGATGGTGACGTGGTTGCTGGGTCAGTTGGCGATGGCGGCGTTCACGGTGTTGACGGGTGGGTGGGGGTTCGCGTTTACGGCGGCGGTGTGGGCGGCGATTCGTGCGGCGGTGCCGGCGTTGATCCGTCAGTTGGTGGCGGCGGTGTTGCAGGGCGCGTTGATGATGGGTGTGATCAACGCGGTGGCGCAGGTGGTGGGGTTCGCGAAGGGGACGCGCCAGGGGGAGTGGGGTGCGGAGAACTGGAGCGAGCTGGGTACGAATGTGGCGCTGGGCGCGGTGGGCGGTGTGGTCGGTTTCGGTGTGGGCAAGGCGTTCGACTTCGGTGTGGGGAAGGTGTTCGGGCAGAAGTGGGTGGGGTCGTTTGCGTCGTCGGTGGTGGGGGGTGCGGTCAACAATGTGGTGTCGGCGGTGCCGATGGGATACGTGTCGGCGTGGATGACGGGTGGGGAGCCTGGGGTTCATCTGACGTGGGAGACGGCGACGTCGGGTGCGGCGTTCGGTGCGGCGGGCTGGGCGGGTCAGAAGGCGAAGGAGGTGAGGATCGATCCGGCGTCGATTCCGAAGGTGGCCAATACGGGGTTGGGGAAGCTGAAGTCGTCCTTCGACGGCGGCTCTGGTGGTGGAGGCGGGTTTACGGCGGACAAGGCGTCGTTGCTCGGGTCGCGCAATTCCGATGCGTTCTCCATGACATCCACGGACTCGATGGCCGTCACTTCCTCTTCGTCCCCTTCCGCGTCCATCGACTCGGTGCTGTCGGGCGGGAGGCCCTCGACGGTGCCCAAGGTCGAGACCGTGGTCACCGGCAAGAGCGCGCCCCTGGACGGTTCCGCGGTACGGCCGCAGGCCAGCGTGCCCGGCGGGGTACGGCCCGGTTCCGCCGAGGCCCCCGGGCGTCCGCCGGTGCGGGAGGAGTTCGCCGCCAGATCAGCCGAGTTGAGGGACAAGGGCGACCGGCGCGGTGCGGCTCAGGTGATGCTCGACTACCACGACGCGGTGCGCGACCGGGCCCGCTGGGAGCTCACGAGGGGTGACGAGGCGTTCTCGGACCAGCCGGACGTCGTGGCCGCCCGCCAGAAGATCAGTTCGGACGTGGAAGCGGCCACGATCGGTGATCTGCTGGGCCCGGAGTACGCGGTGGTGCCGGACGCCCTTCCGCAGAAGGCGAAGCCGGCCGCCCTCGACGCCCTGAGGGAGTCCCTGGCGCGCCTTCCCGGTCTGGGCGAGGAGGCGCTGGCCCGACCTGTGAGCCAGTTGTGGGACGCCCTGACGCCGTCGCAGCGCATCGTGGTCGAAAGCCGGGCCTCGGAACTGGCGCCGCACGGGCAACGGGTCGACGCCGCTTCCCTGGAGCAGACGGTGGCGGGGCAGGCCGGGACCATCGGCGAGCTGCTCGGCGGAGCTTCCGGGGAGGGGGCTGGGGCGCGGTCCGAGGGGAGGTACGGGGACGAGGCGTCCGACGCCCAGCTCGCGGCGCGCCTCGCGGCACTGCGGGCGGAGCCGTCCGAAGGCCTCCTGGCCGTGGGCGAGGAGCCCGGGGCCACGGCCGTGTCCGGCGAGGCGGTCGAGGGGCTGGTGGCCGGGACGCCCCGGGTCGGCGAGGCGGAGGCGATGGCCGCCGGGATGTCCCCGGCGGAGTGGAGCGGGTACGAGTGGCGCGTCGAGCGGGCCTTCGCGAAGGGCGACCTGGAGGGCGCCGTGCTGATCGAAGCCGACCGGGCGGCCCACTTCGAGGAGTTGTCGCTGGCCCGGGACGAGTTGGTGTTCCGGCTCTCCGGTGGGTACGACGGCCAAGTCGACCTCGGGGAAGCGGGGTTCACGGGGGAGGGGCCGGCGGACGTGGTGTCGGCCGCACGGGTACGCGCGGAGTCGGCCGGGCTGACGCGCGGGGCCTGGGAGGGGTACGAGACGCTCATCGGCGAAGCCGTGCGCGACGGGCGGCTGGGCGACGCCCAGGCGGTGATCAGGGACCGCAACCGGATGCTCGCCGACCTGGAGGCCGAGGCGGCGACCGTGCTGGTCCTGGAGGGGCTGGAGGTCCCCGGGTCCGTGCCCGACGACGCGGACCTCGCGGCCCGTCTGGACGCCCTGCGTCACGGCGGTGCGACGGGCCGGGAGGAACCGCCGGGGCCGATGGGCGGCGCGGACGTACGACTGGTGGAGTCCCTGGTGGCCCGCGCCCGTACGGCGGGCATGGACGAGGCCCGGATCACCGCGTGGACGGACCGGCTCGTCGAGGCGCACGGCCGGGGCGAGGGCGAAGCGGGCCACTCCTTCCGTGAGGTGGGCAAGGAGTGGCACCGCAGGCTCCAGGATCTGGCCGGTGAGGGGCTCTCGCCGGAGGAACTCCTCGCGAGGGCGCGTTCGGGTCCGGACACGGCGCTGGAGGCCCTGGCGCGGGAGGTGGAGGAGGCGGGCGTGCCGCTGTCGGAGCACGTGGTGCGCCTGGAGGAGATCCGTCGGGCCTGGGCGGAGGGCCGGGGCGACGAGGCGGCACGGCTGGTGGACGCGTTCTGGGATCGCGTACACGAGTCATCGTCTCGTCGGGGCGAAGTGCGGGATCTGCAACTGATGCGCAGATGGGCGGAGTTGGAGGGGGTCCCGCTCGGGGAGTTCCTCGCGGCCCGCAGGTGGTCCGAAGGCGTGGACGCGGACGACCTGGCCCCGCGGGTCAGGGAGGACGTCGACCCCTCGGTCCAGGGGCAGTTGGAGGAGCTGCCGGGCGTTCCCGTGCTCGACGAGGTGTGGGCGCGGCGCCTTCTGGAGTCGATGGGCGAGCACGGTGAACTCCGCGGGATGCCGGAGGGGGAAGTCGCCTACTGGCAGGACCGGTTGGAGGACGTGCTGGACACCGGAGGCGGCCCTGAGGCGCTGAGGGACGTGGGCGCGGACTGGTTCTCGCGCATCGAGCGGTTCGAGACCCTGGACGCGCTGGTCGCCGAGTCCGTCGCGACGGGCCTGCCGGAGGTGGACGCGGAGTTCTTCGCCGGGCGGATGCGGGATGCGCTCAGGCTTGAGGACGCGGGCGGTTTCTCGCGCGTCGAGGCGCGCTGGCGCGAGGAGGTCGAGGCGGCCCGGGCGGAGCGCGACTTCGACGCGCTGGCCGCGGAGGGCAGCGGGGCGCTGAAGGACCGCGCGGACCGCTCCGGCATGCGGGAGGCGGAGTGGTCCGCGTTCGAGGGGAGGATCGAGGACGCCTCGGGCCGCGGCGACCTCGCGGACGTCGTACGAGTGGTACGGGAACGGGCCGCCCGCATCGAGGTGCTGGAGGCGGCGTTCGAGCGGGCCGCGGCGTTGCGGGTGGAGAACCTGCGCGCGGGTGGCGGGCCCTCCGCGCACGACGGCCCCGAGCTGTTCGCGCGCGCGACCACGGGGGAGTGGCGCAACCGGGAGGGCGGCCTGGTCGCCGAGGACGCCCTCTGGAACCTCTTCGAGGAGCGCAGGCCCGACGCCCTCAAGCCGCGTTTCGACGACCCCCTCGACGACCCGCTGCGCGCGCTGGACGGGACGCTGTTCCGGCCCGGCGACGACACTGGGGAGGGCGGGGGCGGCGACCTCGAAGGCCGGTTGCGCGACCTTCAGGGCGACCTCGTGGAGCGGGCCCGCGGGCTCGGGATGGACGAGGCCGAAGCCGAGGTGTGGCGGCTGCGGCTGGAGGCGTCCGGCGACGCGCCCGAGGTGCGCGGGCAGTTGCGCGACCTGCTGGACGAACAGTACGAGGGGCGGCGGGACGTCGACGCGCGGATGCGGGAGTTCGAGGACGGGCGGCGCGCCGAGCTCGTCGAACTGGGCCTGACGGCCTACGAGATCGACGCGCACCGGCTGGCGATGGACCAGCTGATGAAGCGCGGGGAGCCCGGCCCCGCACAGCGTCTTCAGGAGGCCTTCGAGGCGAAGGTGGAGCAGAGGAGGGCGGGGAAGGACGCGGCCGAGGCGGCCGAGGCGGCACGGCGCGAGCCGCCGTCGGGCAGGGAGCGGTCCAGCGGTACGGCGTCCGGGGCCCTGGAGGCGCCGGACCGTCCCGTACCACCGCCCTCGGCCGATCCCGCTCCCGCCCGGCGCGGGAGCGACGAGGTACGGCGACCTGAAACAGGCCTCCCCGATGGTCAGTTGACCGAACGGCCGCGTGCGGACCGGCAGGATCACGAGGCGGCCGGGCGGCAGGGCACGGGCCCCACCCTGCTGGAGCAGCGGGCCGCCCGGGTCCGCGCCGAGGCGGAGGCGCTGCGGGGGGAGGTCGAGTCCGTCCTGGCGACGGACGAGGAGGGCGCCGGGTCCGCTCTGTCGGTCCACCAGGAACCGTACGCTCTGTCGATCACGACCGGGGAGCCGCCCGCCCTCCCGGTCAGCAGCGCGGAGGCGCCGCTCACGAGCGAGGAGGTACCTCTCACGAAGGGGAAGCCGCCCGCCCGTCCGCTCACCAGCGGGGAGGCGCTGCGTGACCTCTCCAGGGCCCTGGACGTCGAGTCGCTCCAGGTCTTCGAGGCGGGCGCCTACCGTGAACTCGGGCTCTTCGAGCGCTCCGTGGCCGCTCGCGTCGTCGGGACCACCATCGGCTTCCCCCTCACGATCGCCGACCACGGCGAAGGGCTCAAGGAGCGCGCGCCGCTCCAGTACTGGACGGGCGTGGCCGTCGCCCAGGCCATGAGCACCGCGGCGGCGTCCGCGCTGTCCCCGCAGTCGTTCGCGGCCGCGCGGGACGCCGCGGAGGGGATCCGGAGCGCCCTGGACCTGCCGGCTCCGTCGCCGGGCCTGCGCGGCGGGAACCCGTACCGTGCGTCGTCGCCGGAGTCCATGGCGACGAGCGACTCGGAGCGGCAGGACGAGTGGGAGGGCGAGTGGGAGGACGAGGGCCGTCCTTCCGCGTCAATGTCACCGGAGTACGTGCCGGAAGAGGAGGCATGGGACCGCTACCACCGGTCGTTCCACGCCGCGGTGGTCTCCCCAGCCGTCCGGTCCGGGCTGGACTGGATGATGGTCGACCTGCTCCTGCGCGACGAACCGTCCAGCCGCGACGGTGCCTTCGACGCCCCTGAGAACGAAGTCGCCGACTTCCACCGGATGCTGCTGGACGCGGTCCCCGCGTACGCGGAGGACTTCCGTGCGTTCGAGGCCGCGTACGCGGAGGCCGAGGCGGAGTCGGACTCCGGCGAGGACATCGGCGACGTCCTGGAGGTATCGGCCGACGAGCTGGGCCTGACGCCCGCCGTGGTCGCGTACTGGCGCACTCTGATGACGGCCGACCCGGTGAGCGAGCCCCCGTCGTCCTCGGAGGCCGACGCGATGGACGAGCGGTCCGGCACCGATCTGATGGACGAGCGGTCCAACCCCGAGCTGTCCGACGGCGAGGAGACGGCGGGGGCGCCGTGGCAGCGCTACCGGAGGGACCTGGCCGACAAGGACGACCTGTCGGCCGAGGAACTGGCCCTGTACGCGAAGCTGACCGAGCTCGTCGAGATCGCCGAGTACGTGGACGTGGAGGTGGAGGACGTCGCCACCCTGCACGACGACCTGTTGCGCAGCTCCGCGCCCTATCGGCGGGAGTTCCGCGACACGCGCAGGGCGTACCAGACCGCGCTGGGGGAGGGCCCGGACGCGGCTACTGAGGCGCTGATGGCGATGGGTGTTCACTTCGGCCTGGACGAGCCGCAGTTGAGTCACTGGGAGCGGGTCTTCCAGGAGGCGGGGGACGCGGAGGGCTCCGAGGCAGGGGACACGGAGAGCTCCGAGGGGGGAGATACGGAGAGCTCCGAGGCGGGGGACACCGAGACCTCCGAGGCGGGGGACACCGAGACCTCCGAGGCGGGAGATACGGAAAGCTCCGAGGCGGCAGGCGCGGAGAGCTCCTCCGCCCTCGCGTCGCCCCTGCCCACGTCTCCGCTCGCACCCCTGTCCTTGCCCCCGTCCTCGCCCCGGGAGCCCCGCTCCCCGGCCGAGAAGGCCCCGACTGCCCCGACCATCCCGCCAGCCCCGAAGGCCGTTCCGAAGCCGGTGTGGAAGGTGTCGGACGCCGCGATCCGCAACTGGCGTTCGACCGTCGCGCAGGTCGGTCTGGTGTCGCGCGTGGAGACGCGGCGGGAGCGGGCCGACCGCGAGGCCGCCGAGGCCCGGGAGAAGGTGCGGGTGGAGGCGCGCGCGAAGGCCACCGGGCTGGTCGGCGGCGGGCAGCCGTACGCCGCGCACCTGGCGCGCCTCGACCGGGTGCGCGGCGATGGGGACCCGGCCTGGGCGCGCTCGGGGGCCGCCACGGCCGCGTACCGCGACCTGCTGAAGGTGCTGTCGTTCCTGCCCGACGGGCTCGACCGCTCGGCGGCGGAACTGGGCCGGGTGCTCAATCCCGACGAGCCGCTGGACGAAGAGACCGTGACGGGGCTCCTGGGTGGTGAACTCACCCTGGGCGCAAGGTTCTTCCCGCCGGGGAGTGACGCCGAGGGCATCCAGGTGGACACGGTGGCCGGGGCCATGGAGGCGGCGGGGCTCACGCCGTTCGTCCCCGGCTCCGGGAGCGTCCCGACGCCGGTGGCCGCGTGGGTGATGCGGCGCTGGGTCGAACGGTGGGTGGCGCTGGCCAGGAGCGAGGGGGCGGAACTCGACGGCGTACGGCTGACGCCGTGGCTCGACCGGCTGGTCGACCGGCAGCGCCAGGTGGGTCCGGTCGGCAGGGCGGTGCTGTCCTGGGTGGAGCCGCTGGTCGGCTCTGCGGTGATCCGCGACCGGGTCTTCTACGAGGGGACAGAGGTCTCCGCACCGGCGGTCGAGGAGCCTATGGTCATCGACAGCGACACCGAGGAGTCGACGGACGAGGGGATCACGACCGAAGGGGTCACGGGAGAAGGAGGGGGCACGGGCGGAAGAGAGGGTGCGGGAGGAGGGAATACGGTCCAGGGCGCCGTGGCCGGGGAGGTCACCGGCATCGCACCGTCCCCCGTCGCGGCGCCGGTGCCGACCCCCGTCACCGGCGTGGCGGACGCACCGGCCCCTGGGGCGCCGCCGACCGCGAGCAGTGCTCCGCCGCCCTACGTCCACACCGCGCAGGCCCGCTCGGAAGCCATCGACGCCGCTCGCCGTCTGGCCAAGGTCGCCCCCTTCGGGATCAACAGGGACGTCCTGCTGGAGCAGTTGGACGCCAAGGGCTTCCCGGTCCGGCCCGACGTGGCCGACCGCTGGCTCGGCGAGATGGACATCGACTCCTACGACCACCGCCACGCGGACGCCGCGCTGGTCCTGGCGGCGGTGGACGGGATCCTCTCGGAGGGAGGGCCGCCGCCCGCACCGGAGGACCTGGTGGCACGCGTGCGCGAGGCCGTGGGGGACGGCGTCGACGCGGCGAAGGTCCGGGACGTCCTGGAGATGGCGGACCACGTCCCCTTCACCACCGACCTCGAAGCGGGCCTGTCCCAGGCCGACATGGCCCTGCTGGCCCACCTCGTCGCACGGAGCCCGCAGAGGCTCTCCCGGGAGGAGGTCGAGCACCACGTGCGCGGGCTCGGCACGGGGCCGGGCCTCGACCGAGCCCTGGCCAAGGCCGACGCGTGGGTCACGGCGGCGAACCTCCTGGAGTCGTCGGGGCGGCCCACGGTCCGCGCGCGCCTCGTCGCCACCGTGCTCGACACGGCGCGCCGCCACGTGGAGGAGAGCGGGTCCGTCGTTCCCGTGTTCGTCGCCTCCGAGGTCCTGGGCACCGCTTCCCCGGCCCCGTCCGTCGTGTCGATGGTGGAGCACTGGCTGGACGTCCACGGAGTGGTCAAGCCGCCGACGGCGCTCGGCAAGGGGCTCGACCCGCTCGTCGCGGAGCGGAGCCGGCCGGCCCCGCTGTCCCTGGCCAGGAACCTGATGCGGGCGACGGCGATGGACAATGCCCTCCGGGTGGCGTTCCACCACGCGTCGACCGGTGTCCCCCAAGCGGATCACTACGTGTCTCTGCTGATGGCCGAGGGCCTCACCCCCCTGGCGAAGTGGGCGAGGGGCGCCCTGCTGTGGCCGGACGCCTCGACGGGCCGTGGGCAGCCGCCCTTCACGGCCCAGGAGCTGCGCGACGCCATCGACCGCACCCTGACGGAACCCGGCCTGCCCGCCGGCCTCTCCGACGAACTGCGCGGCGCGCTGGTGGTCCTGGGCCTCGACGGCCGGGAATTCGGGCCGAAGACCTTCGGCCGGCAGGTGGCCAACGCCACGCGCCGCGTCACCGAACACCTGGCGAAGAAGGGCAAGACGGACCGGGCGTCCGTCCCGCCGGAAGCGGTCGCCGCCCTCATCTTCGGCACGGCGAAGCCGGACGACTACCACGTGGCCGTCGCGCACGGCCTGATGCGGCGCGAGGCGCACGCGCAAGCGCGGAAGGACGGGGCCGGCGGGAAGGCCGGCGCGGCGGCGTACACGGACGGGAGGGCGGGGTCGGGGCACAAGCGGAAGGTGGCGCCGCCCGAGCGGGACACCGCGCCGCGGCAGAGTACGAGCACGAGCACACAGGAGAAGCGCAAGCGGGGCCGTCCGCGCAAAGTGGTCGCACCGGTCCCGGACGCCACGGTCACGGTCGTCGATCCTTCGGTCCCGGTCCCGGTGCCGGACGCCGGTCCTTCGCTCCCGGACGTCCAGGGCGCGCCGCCCGGCCCCGTACCGGAAGTACGCGACGCACCGCCCGTCCGGAAGAAGGCACGGATCCACGCCCTCCCCGGCCACGGAGCGTGGGCGGACGGCCTCGCGCTCCCCGAGCCGTCCGAGGCCGCGAAGGAGATCGCGCGCGGGGCCGGTGCCCACTGGGCGACGGCCGCGCTGCGGATCAAGGACCTCGCCGTCGCCGCCGGGTTGCCCCGGGCGACGGGCATCGCCTGGGCGGCGCGGCTGCTGGCCGACCGCACCCCGTCGGCGGCGGACACCGAGGACGTGGTGGCGGCACGCGCCCGGAAGCTGCACGACGCGGCCGGGAAGTCGCTGCTCGCCAGGCACCTGTACGGGGTCGACGCGGGGGACCTCGCCCCGTTCTTCCCGGACGAGCCGGATCCGTCGGCCGCGGCGGGGACGTGGCTCCGGGAGCACGGGTACCGGGTGCTCGGACCCTCCGAGGACAAGGCCGCGGTGCTCCTCGCGGCGGGGGAGCGCCAGCGCCTCCAGGGGAGCCCCGTCGACGTCACCGAGCTGGAGGACCTGCTCGACCCTGAGGAGGAGGCGCCGCAGGACGGTACGGCGTCGGCGTTCGTGCGGGGAGTCGTCACCGGGGCCGGGTTGCGCGACACGGTCCGCACGGGCGCCGGGATCAGGGAGCTGGCCCGGGCACTGCACCTGCTCGACACCCATGAGCGCGCGCTGCGTGCCGGGTCGCGGGTGCCCTTCCACCGGCTCGCCGAGGCGGCGGGCGGGCCGGTCCCGGGGCAGCTGTACGGGGGCGGGGGCTTCCCGCTCGGCCTGACGCGGGCGTACGACCTCCTCTCCGCCCTTGGGGAGCCCACCGTGCTCGACCAGGCGAAGGTGCGGGCGGTCGAGCTGGCGCGGACGAGCCTGCGGGAGAACCGGGCGGTCGATCCGCACGTGATCACCCGGACCGTCCTCGGCCTGGGCGGGTCGCCGAGGGACCAGGACGTCGCCCTCGTCCGCGGCTGGCTGCGCGAAGCGGGAATCACCCTGTCCCCGCACCACGGGGGAAGCGCGCTGGCCCGCCTGGAGGTGCTCCGGGCGCAGCCGCCCGCACCGCTCGCGGACGGTGCCACCGAGGCGGAGCGCCTCGATCACGCGGCGCGGCTCGGACTGTGGCTGGCGGGGCGGCGGATCGTCCTCGGTGACGCGGAGGCCCTGGCCCTGCTCGGCATGTCCGACACCGCGCGGGCGTACGCGGTGCTCCACGGCGCGGGGGTCGGCATCCTGCCGCACGACGCGGGCGAGCGCCCTCCGGTGACGTACGACCAACTGGAGCGGGCCATCGGCAAGGTGACGGCTTCGGAGAGCTGGGCCGACGACGCCGCGACGACCCTGTCCGTCTACGGTCCCGGTCTCTCCGAGGCCCAGGCCGACTTCATGCTCCAGGCCCACCTGGGCGTACTGGGGCTCGGGGGCACGCCCATCCCCGCCGAGGGCGTGCGGCGGGTCATGGTCGAGGCCGCGGGGGAGATCGTCGCGGCGCTGCGGACGGGGAGCGGGAGCGGCCCGGTGACCGACCTGGAGGTCGCGCGGCAGCTGTTCGACGTCACCGATCCCCTGCCGGAACAGCGCCTCCTGGTACGCGAGTTGGCGCGCCAAGCCGGACACCGGGGCGACGTGTTGTTCCTGGTCGATGCCACGGCGCCCGTGCTCGGGGACGCGGGGTGGACGGCCCAGGTGGAGGACGTGGCGGCGTACCACGTCGCCGACGAGATGCGGAAGACGCAGGACCTCGGCGTGCGGAGCGACGAGTTGGTCAAGCATCTCCTGGCTGCCGGTCACCACGTCGAAGTGGCACAGGCGGAGCGGTTCCTGGAGGCGCACGGCATCCCCGTCCTCTCCGAACGGGCGTATCAGGCGGCCTTGTTGGTGGTGGGGGCGCGGCAGGGGGCCGGCACCACGCCGTGGTTCGAGATCAGACAGGCGGCGAGCGCCGGCAACAAGGTGACGCAGGAGTTCAAGAGGTTCGCCCGCGGCGTCGTCCAGATGGCCGTCCCGCAGTACGAACTCGAACCGAGGCTGGTCAACAACCGCAAGGTGGCGGACGATGCGGTCCTCCTGCGGCGGCAGATGCTCTTCGCCGCCGACGCCTTCGAGCACACGCGCAGGGTGAGGCCCGGGTCGGTCCCCGGGCCCAAACTCCAGCAGGGCGTGCTGTACGAAGGCGGGTTCGGCAGCGTGCAGGAGGACGTGTTCGAAGGGTGGACGCACGGCTACTGGCTGCTGGCCCGCGCGGGCGGGCGGACCTTCCTGGACGAGGCGAAGGAGCGGGCCGCGGCACTGGCGGGGAACCAGCTGGCGCTGACGGGCCGGGTGGACGCCGGGGCGATCGCCCAGGACGTGCTGGGCGCCGGGACGCCCACCCCGGCCGAACTCGCGATGGTCACCCGCTGGCTGCTGGAGGCCGGCCTCGTCGACACCGGCTACCCGCCGGGCAGCGCCCGCGCGGACCTGGAGCGGCTGCGCGTCCGGCCGCCCGTGGCGCCGCCGGCCGACGCCACGGCCGAGGAGAGGTACGAGTACGCGGCCCACCTGGCCGTCTGGTTCGGGCGCCACGGCATCCACACGCAGGCCGAACTCCACGACGTCCTCGTCGTCCCGGGCGCACCGGGCCACGAGGAACTGGTCGTCTCGCTCGAAGTCCTCAAGGCGTCGGGCGCGCGAGTGTGGCGGAAGCACGCGTGGTGGCACGACCACCTGGCGGAGTTCGAGCTGGCCGTCGGACAGGCCCGCCGCCGCAAGGGGACGACGTACTCCGTGAGCAAACTGCTCCCCGGGGTCTTCATCAAGGCCCAGAACAGGACGGCCTCCCTGCTGAAGGCGCGGTTCCGCGCCGTGGCCGGGGCCCTCGGCCTCGACGGGACGCCGTTCCGGGCGGGAGGCGTACGCGACGTGCTGGCGCGCGCCGCCGCCGAGTTCGCACGACAGCTGCGCGCCGACGACCCCGGCACCCCCGTCACCGCCCGGAGCGTCGCCGAGCTGCTGTACGGCACGACCACGGTCGAGGCGACCCAGGTCGTGGTGGTCGCCGACTACCTGACCGGTGCGGGCGTCCCGTTCGACCCCGAGCCGCGTCCGGACGCCGGGCCGGTGGGCGACCGGACGCCGCAACAGGTCCGGGAGGCGCTGGTCGACCAGCTGGCCGGGCCGCGGGCACCCGGCTCCGGTGACGCCCAGGGCGACGGCGTGCCGGTGGAGCGGGCGCTCACGGACAAGGGCATCACGGTGTGGGACGGGACCGGCGCCCTCGCCGGATACGCCGAGGTCGTCATGATGGAGGTGCTGCAACGCTGGACCGAGGAGCGGGCGGAGCGGGACGCGGTCATCGACCCGGGCCCGCTCGCCGCACGGCTCTTCACCGACGGCGCGGCCGGACTCGCGACGACCATCGACCTGCTCGTCCGGCTCGACCTGGTCGTCACCGGCGAGAGCCCGGACCAGCAGGCCGACCGCGCGCGGCGGCGCGGAGCGGCGTCCGTGGCCGGGCTCGGGGACGCGGAACTGGCGGAGGCGTACCGCAAGATCAGGAGCGCGGTGGACAGCGGGGACGGCACCGCGGTCCAGGACACGGTCCGGGCCTTCCGCGCGCTCTTCGCCGAGGAGTCCCCGGCCTTCGTGGACGGGCTGCTCGACATGGCCGGGCTGCCCCCGGGCCGGACCCGCGGTGAGCCGTACCCCCACCTGGCCCTGAGCACCGCCGAGTTCGCCCTCATGCTGGAGGTGGGCCGCGCGCCGGACCTCACGCGGCTCGCGCGGCAGGTGCTCGGCACGGGAGCCTCCGACGAGGCCGTGGACCACCTGCGTGGAGGGGCGTACGCACTGCGGCACCTGAGGGCCGGCGGGCAGCGGAACCTCCACGACGGCCTGCGCGACCACGCCCTGTCCCAGGGGCGGGCGAGCCTGCGCGCCACGGGGCTGATCGACCTGCGGCCGCTCGCCGCCGGCCTCCTCGGCAGGCCGCCCGAGACGCTCACCGACTTCGAACTGGGCACGGTGCGACGGTGGTTCACCGAAGTGGGGATCCTGCCGGAGGCGCCCGAGACGGTCATGGACCGGGCGCTGGAGCGCGAGGTGTGGAGACAGCTGGCCGAGACGGGTGAACTCGGAGTCACCCTGACCGGCATCGGCCGCGGCATCGGCGTGCACGTCTTGAGCGACGACCAGATCCGTCAGGTCAACGACCACGTCGGGCGGTCCGGGTCCCACGTCCTCTCGGCCCACCAGTACGCGCTCGCCCGGGTCGTCCACCGCGCACGGCAGCTGGGAACCATCGAGAGCCAGGAGCAGCTGGACGGACTGGCCGCCCTGATCGAGGACCAGGTCCCGTCGGGCGCGGACGCCCACTACGGCCTGCGCTTCGTGAAGGGCGTCCTGCGCGCCCTGGCGGTGGACTTCCCCAAGGGCGAGCCGCCCCTGGTCTCCTCCTACGCCCGCACGCTGGAGGCGGCCGACTTCATCACGCGCACGCACGCGGTACGGCTCCGCACGGCCCCCGGGCAGCTGGCGCGCGGCCGGGTAGGCCGCGCCGAGTCGCTCACCGGCGACGGCTTCGTCGAGGGGCTTACGGAGACCCTGGCGCTCCTCCGCGTCACCGGACGGCCGAGCCTCCTGGACGACGCCAAGGGCAAGGTGGTCGCCGAGGCCCTGCAGCAGCTGGACGAACAGGGCCAGCTGATCGTGGGCGAGACGTTCGTCCGCCCGCTCTTCGTCGAACGGCACGGCAAGGTGGGCAAGGGGCTGGTCGCCCTGGTCAGGGCCTGGCTGCGCGAGGAGGACCTCCTCGTGGCGAGCCATCCGGCCGGTAGCGCGCGGGCGGAGCTCGACGAGCTGCGCCTGCGGCCGCCGGGCCGCCTGCGGGACGCGGCCGACGAGAGCGACCTGCTCGACCGCATGATCCACCTGGGCATCGCCCTGTCCCGCACCACCGTCCCGTACGACCTCAGCCTCTTCACGGAGGCCTCCGGCACCGACACGCCGTCCTCACGGCAGGAGGCGTACATCGCCGGCCTGTTCACCGGAGCCGGGGTCAAGATCGGCGCGCCCCCGCCCCACTTCCGGAAGTTCCCGACGGTCCCGCAGCTGACCCGGATCGTCGAGACGGTGGGGAACCACCCGGCCTACCTCGACGCCATCCTGGACGCGGTGACGGACCCGGTGCTCACCGAGCACGCCGAGCAGTACGTCAGGGGAGTGCTGCGGGCGCTGGGCATTGACGGCCGTCCCCGGGCGGAGACGGGTGCGCACGACGTGCTGCTGCGCGCCGTGGACGAGATCGCCGAGGAGCTGCGGCGCGATCCGCTCGCGAGCGTCAACGCCCACAGCGTGGCCGACCGGCTGTTCGTCTTCGCCGACGCGCCCAACGAGGTCCAGGTCATGGTGGCCGGCGAACTCCTGCGCCAGACGGAGCGGGAGCGGGCCGGGCGGCTGGCGGCGCGCGACCGCGCGGGGCGCTCGGCCCCCTCCCTCTTCGGGACGGCGCAGTCGCCCCCGCGCACCCTGGAGGAGCTGGCCGGGCAGTACCTCCCTCCTCGTGCCGGGCGCAGGGCCGTGACCACCCACTGGCTGCTCGTGCGCGAGGACGCCCGGTACCGGGAGGCGTTCACCAGGGCGTTGGGCACCCGCGGACCCCGGGGGTTCGAGGAGGGTCCCGTCCTGGCCGTGGCGAACGAGCTCGGCCTGCACGCCTCGACCGGACGGACGTGGCTGGAGGTACTGGCCGAGCATCACGCGTTCCGCACGGCGTACCCGCCGGAGCGGGAGGCGCAGTGGCGGCCCTTCCTCGACGCCGTCGAGCGGGAGGCGCGGGCCCAGGGGTCGCGGCCACCGGTGACCCCGGACGAAGCCCTGGCCTCACCGGCCCTCGCGATGCTGCGGGACCTGTGGCTCTGGGCCGCGGTCGAGCCCCTGGAGCGGCTCGCCGCCGTCCTGGACGTGACCGCCCTGAAGGCGTCCCTGGTGTCGCGGTCCGGGCCCGTCGACGCGGTGGCGCGACTGGCGGCCCGGCGGATCGTGGGGTCCACCATCGCGTTCCCGCTGACCGCCAGTCCCAACGGCGGCGGACTCATCGAGAGGGACCCGCTCCAGTACTGGACGTCGCTGGCCGTCGAACAGGAACTCGGCGACCTCCCGCGCGACACGTCCCGGCAAGGGCGGGCGGGCGACCTCGCCGCACGGATCAGGGCCGCCCTGGACCTCGGAAGGTCCGAGTACGCGCAGCGCATCCTGGCCGGAGGCCCGCACGACGGCACGGCCCCGGGCCGGGCGCAGTGGAGCCGCTACCTGGAGCGCTTCCAGGACTGGGGCGGAAGCCGGCCCCCGTACGGCATGACCGGCGCCCAGTGGGCCGACGGCCAGGCACTCGCCCGGGCCACGGCCGAGGGCACGCGGCCCCTGCCGGAGCCCGACGCGAAGGCCGCCCGCGCGTGGCACGAGGAGGCCCTCGCCCTCGTCCCGTGGTACGCGCAGGACTTCGCCCGCTACCGGGACGCGTACCACGACGCGCTCGCGGCCGGAGCCGACGCGGAGCTGCAGCTCGCCGAGACGGCGTCGGCCCTCGGGCTCCCGCAGGACACCGCGCGGCTGTGGGACGCGATGCTGACGCCGCCGGGGGGCTCTGCCTCGTCGTCCGCGCAGCGGATCGCGCCGACCGTACGGGAGAGGCGGCGCATCGCGAGCCTGCCCCGCCTGCACATCCCCCTCTTCCTGCCCGACACTTCCGAGCCGGGGCACGTCGAGGGGCGCGCCACCCCGGTGGGCCACCAGGACTCCGCGTACCTCTCCCCGTACGCCACACCGCGCTCCCTCACCGCACCGCGCACGCCCGGGACCGGCGAGGTCCCGAGTCCGGCGATGACGCCGCGGACCGGCCGGTCCTCCGGGGAGGTGCTCAACTCGGAGATGGACCGGCTCTCCGTCCACAGCGTCGTCCACCACCCGAGGGTCGGCAAGGCGAAGCCCGCCACGCCCAGCTCAGCGACCGTGCCCCCCGAGGCGGCCGAGCGGGGATGGGGCATGCCACTGGCCAACCAGCTGCGGTTCCAGAGCATGTCGGACCGCCACCGGGTGGTCATCGACGTGCGGGGCACCAACGCGGAGGCCGTCCGCTGGCTCCGCGAGGGGGCCCTGCCCAAGCCGCAGTCCATCAAGGCCAAGACCATCAACGAGATCGACACCCACCTGGGAGCCGATCCCGCGACGCGGGGCCTCGTGGGGTACTTCGACCCGCGCATGCCCGCCGCGCCCCCCGCCGACCCGGCCCTGGAGGCGATGATCGCCAAGCGGTACGAGCAGCGGCGGCGCGAGTACCGGACGCTGGCCCCGGACATGGCCGAACTGTGCGGGACGGGCGAACTGACGGTCCGGGACGGCCTGGTCATGGCCCGGGACAAGCAGGGGGTGTTCCGCCACCTCACCGGGGACCACGACATCTTCGACATGCGGCGGGAGGACGGCGAACCGGTCTCGCCCGACCAGTACGAGGCGATCATCGAGGAGATGAAGGACGCCGACATGGGGGTGATGCACGGCGCCCACAAGTACTGGAACCCGTCCGACGAGTTCGGCCGGCAGATCTTCCGTACCATCGTCGACGCGCACCAGCAGAACGGTGACCCGCTGCTCAGGTTCTCGCCCCTGCACACCTCCACGGTCGCGTACGACGGCGACGGCTACTTCTCCCTCCAGGAGGCCGACACCGAGTCGGGCGGAGAGGAGTACGGGGACGGGGAAGGCGAGGACGGGGAAGCCGCCGACGAGTACGCGCCGCTGCTCCCGCCGGACCGCGCGAGTGACGAGGACGCCGACCCGGACTCCGACGAGGAGGCCGGTGACGAGGTGGTCAGGAAGCTCCTCGGCAACGTGATCACGACCGTGCCGCACGAGCTGCGGACACTGGCCCACGAGGCCCGCCTCCGGCTGGAGACGGCGATCGCCCGCGAGCGCGCTGCATGGGAGGACGCCGGTCCCGCCGGGCGCGACCCCGGCCCGGCCCTCACGCGGGACGTCCTGGAACAGGACCTGCTGGCCGCGGCCACCGCGCTGTTCGAGGAGCACGACCTGTCGCCCGAGGCCCTCGAAGCCATGCGGTGGATCACGGCCGACACCCTCTGGCACAAGGGCCCCGGACCGGCCCTGCACACCGCGCGCGCCCTGCTGCTCTCCGCCTTCCTCACCGAGGAACTGGCGCCGCGGGAGATGGCGGAGCAGCTCGCCCGGGCCGAGGAGGTCCTGGACGCCCACGACCCCGGCTGGACGGCGCTGCCCGAGGAGGCGCGGCGGGCCCGGATCCTGGAGATCGCCACGATGCTCCACATGGAGGGGCCGGACGCCACCACTGGCCACGTCCGCGACGCGCGGAACCGGCCCAGGGGCTCCGCGGGCCTCGAACAGTTCTCCCACCACTTCACCGGCACCGGCTTCAGCCAGGCGCAGGTGCTGGCCTTCCTGCCGCCCGGCGAGGAGTACGTGACCGAGGCCGAGGAGCGCTGGTCCGCCCACGTCCCCCACGGCGCGGCCCGGTTCCGGTACTCGGACGGCGCGGACGACACGGAGGCGCCGCGGACGGGCAGCCTGCCCTGGGCCGGACAGCCCACCCTCTACCTGGTGCTGGACAGCGGCGTCACGACGCCACCGGACGGGGGCACGGCCGGACAGCTCGTGCCCGACGAGGACGTCGCCGTCCCCACGACCGCCGCGCACCTGGCCCAACTCGTCTGGTCCTCGGAGCAGTTCATCGACATGGCCACCTTCGCCGAGCAGACCGGACGGACCCTCAACGTCGTCGTCCTCGCCCGCGACGGTGGCACGGACACGCGAGCGCTCGCCCGCGAACTGGGCCACTCGAACATCGTGGTGCACGCCCCGCTCGTGCCGGTCACCCTCGACGAGCACGGGCACGTCCGGGCGGACGCCCCGCCCGGCCAGGAGGTGTGGGAGAGTCACCGGGCGGGCCCGGCCGACCACGCGGAGATCACCTGGGACCCGGCGGCCTTCGACGGCGCCCGCACCTTCCGCTCCACCGACGACGCGCCACTGCGCACCCGGGTCGTGCCCTCGCGGGCGCTGGCCCGCGCGATCGACGCCGTACGGCAGCGACCCGACGTCGCGGAAGTGCACCTGGTCGACGGGCGGCGCAGGGGCGAGCGCCTCGACGCGTACGTGCCCGACGACCGGGGCCGCGAGCGCCACGTCCCCCTGACCATGGCCGCGCTCGCCCACGACCTGCTCGAAGGCACCCTGGACGGCGAGGACTTCACCGACCCCCTGCCGGACGACGCGGCCGTGGTCTACCTGGTGCCGAGCGGCGCGGTGGGACCCGTCGTGGCGCACGAGCGCGGGCGGGAACCGGTGCGCGGCGACGCCCCCGGGCAGCTGCTCGCCGATGCGCTGGGCCGCCCCGTCATCGCGGCCTGGGGCACCGTCCACCAGGGCCCGGAGGAGGAAGGCGGCGAGGACGTCCTGCTGGTCGAACCGCCCCCGGAGACCGGCCCGCACGAGGTGTGGACGCCGTGGGTGACCTTCCTGCCCAGGCCGGCACCCCTCGTCACGCGGGACGCCCACGAGGTGCGCGAGGTGCCGCTCCTGGTGATCAGCCCGCCGCAGGAGCGGCCCGAGGAACCGCCCGGCACCGCCAGGGCGCTGCTCCGGCGGAGCCTCGGCAGGCTGCTGCCGGAGCCCGACGCGCGGCACACCCGGGCGCAACGCCTGGACTACGCCGTCCACTGGGCGCTCAACGCCTCGGAGTTCGGCGACTTCCCCGTAGAGGACCACTCCCTGTTGCTCGGCCACCCGGTACGCGACGAGGACGACCGGGCGGAAGTCGACGGCATCCTCACCGGTGCCGGACTCACCCCCGCCGGTACGGACCCGGACGCCGCCGCCGCGCACCTCACCCGGCTCCTCGGCGACACCGGCCGGACCACCGACGGCGGCTCCGACCGGCCCCCCGCGCGCCCCCGCGAGGCCCGGGCCGCGCTCGCCGTCCTCGGCGACCCGGACGACCCCGAGCCCGGCGGCATCCGGGACCTGCTGGCCCGCACGGTCGCCGAACACGTCGCCGAGGCACGGGAGCTGGGCCGGGAGCCGGACGCGGTCGCGCTGGCCCGGAGGCTCTACGCCACGGGAGACGCGCACCCCACGGCCCTCCAGGTCGCCGTGGTGGCGGAACTGGTCCGGCGGGCGGGAAGCCCGCGGGGCCCGCGCCCGACCTGAGTGCCTGAACTCCGTGTCCGAACTCCACGAGCGGGTGACGGAACCGGCGCGAAGCGCGGCGTACGGGCTGAACCGCCGCCGCACGCACACCGTGCGATTCCATGACCCGCCCGGAGCAACGGAGGCAGACATGCTGGACCCCGCGAACGAGGCCCGACTCGAAGAGATCCTGAACGGCTTCGAGAAGCAGCGAGACTCCGTACTCGCCCTGCAGGCCGACCTCGCACAGGCCACCAAGACGGTCCGCTCGCCCGACAAGTCGATGAGCGTCACCTTCTCGGCGGGCGGCGGCATCACCGACGTCACCTTCCACAACACCAAGTACAAGCAGATGTCCCCGAAGGAACTCGGCAGGATCGTCCTGCAGACGGTCGGCCAGGCGATGCTCCAGCTCCAGCAGGAGGCCATGGCAACGATGCAGCCGATGCTCGCCGAGACGGCCGGGTTCGCCCCGGGCGGGGTCAACCCGTTCGACCTCCTCGGCGGCACCGAGGGCGCCAACGGCGACCTGATGCGGATGATCGGCGGCGGCCTGGAGGACGTCATGCGGAAGATGACCGAGAACCTCGCCGAGGTGACGGGCCCCGCGACGGCCAAGCAGGCGCCGAGCGCCGGACCGGCGAGCAAGCCGGCCGCCGGCGCCAAGTCCCGTACGACCAGGGCCGCCGCGCCCAAGCGCGGTGCCTCGGCCCTGGACGACGACGAGGCGTGACCGGAACACCGGCCGCCCGGCGGGCCGGGACCCGCGCGGGTCCTCGCGCAGGACCCCGTGCAGGACCCTTTGCAACTCGTGCAAGGAGAGAGGGAACACCACCATGGCCGCTCCATCGGCGAAGCCCACGACGTCCACCACGGCCTCCGCCCACCCCGTAGCGACGCCCGAGGCACCGCCCCCGATCGTCCCGCCCACGCCGACGATGATCCCCACGGCGCCCCAAGCCCCTCCGGAAGGACTGGACGACGGGGTCAAGGTGCCCTCGACGTCGAAGCCGGACCCCGGCGGGACGCAGGCGGACGGTCCTCGCGGACCGAACGACCCCGTCACGTACACCAACAAGGACGGTACGACGATCACGGTGACCCCGTCCGTGATCAAGCCGTACGCCGTGGATCTTGACCAACTCGCCAGTGAGAACTACGAGAAGGTGTACGACCTCGAGAACTCCATCCAGGGACCCCTCGGGGACGGCGGTGACGAGATGACCAAGGCGCTCGACTCCTGGCTGCCGGATGCGGAACGGAGCCTGGTGGAGTCGACGATGAACCTGGTCGGGGGCGTCGCCGACTTCGGGCAGGCGATCGCCATGATGGCGAAGACGGCGGACGACGCCGAGAACGAGGCACAGGACACCGTGACCGCGCTCCACGGGAACCTGCCCTCCGATTAGGTTCAGGGCCGTCCCCGACCCCGTCCCCGCACCTCATCCCCCCACCCCATCCCATCGACAGGCCAGGCGGCGGCGACGTGTTCCCTGCGCGCCGTCGCTCTCCTGTGTCACCACTCTCCAGCGCTCCATGGGGGCTCCGGCATGCCGTTTCCGAATTCTGTCGCCTTCGCCTCCGCGCGGACGGTGAACCATGGGTGACATCACTGTTCCGGAGTGGGCGGAGCCGGTTCTGGGTGCGTTGGGTGGTCAGCCGTGGCCGCAGTTGAGTGAGTCGTTGTTGGTGGAGCGGTCGCTGAGGTTCGAGGCGATGGCTGATGTGGTGAAGGGCATGCGGGGGGAGTTCGAGAAGTCGGCGGTGGGTGCGGGGCGTTCGATGGAGGGTGCGGGGGCTCAGGCGCTTCTTGATTCGGTGTACAAGTTCTTGTCGGGGGTGCCGGAGGGGGCGGAGAAGCCGGTTTTCGATGCGGTCGAGGGTCTTTACCGTCAGGTCGCGGCGAATCTGCGGAAGCTGGCGGTTCAGGTGGAGACGGCGAAGGTCACCATTTTGGGGATGGTGACGTGGTTGCTGGGTCAGTTGGCGATGGCGGCGTTCACGGTGTTGACGGGTGGGTGGGGGTTCGCTTTCACGGCGGCGGTGTGGGCGGCGATTCGTGCGGCGGTGCCGGCGTTGATCCGTCAGTTGGTGGCGGCGGTGTTGCAGGGTGCGTTGATGATGGGTGTGATCAACGCGGTGGCGCAGATGGTGGGGTTCGCGAAGGGGACGCGCCAGGGCGAGTGGGGTGCGGAGAACTGGAGCGAGCTGGGTACGAATGTGGCGCTGGGCGCGGTGGGCGGTGTGGTCGGTTTCGGTGTGGGCAAGGCGTTCGATTTTGGTGTGGGGAAGGTGTTCGGGCAGAAGTGGGTGGGGTCGTTCGCGTCGTCGGTGGTGGGGGGTGCGGTCAACAATGTGGTGTCTGCGGTGCCGATGGGTTATGTGTCGGCGTGGATGACGGGTGGGGAGCCTGGGGTTCATTTGACGTGGGAGACGGCGACGTCGGGTGCGGCGTTCGGTGCGGCCGGCTGGGCCGGGCAGAAGGCGAAAGCGGTGAAGATCGACCCGGCGTCGATCCCGAAGTCGATCAACACCGGTCTGGGGAAGCTGAAGTCGTTCTTCGACGGCCCCGGTGGTGGTCCTGGTGGTGGAGGCGGGTTTACGGCGGACAAGGCGTCGTTGTTCCGAGGGCGGGACTCGGACGCGTTTTCCCTCGCGTCCACGGATTCCGCCGACTCGGCGTTCTCGAAGTTCTCGAAGTTCTCCACGGACTCGATCTTCTCCGCGGATTCCGGGCTCTCCTCGTCCTCGTCCGCGCCCTCGACGTCCGGCGGGGACGGGCCGTCGGGCGGTGGCGGCCTCCAGACCGTCGTCCAGGGTGGTGAGACGTCCGGCCCCGCGCCGAAGGAGGTGCTGCCGGAGCCGAGCGTCGTACGGCCCGTCGCGTCCCAGGACGTCCTCGCGCCCGAGACGCCGACTCCCACGCCCACGCCGCCCGAGACGCCGCAGACCGCGACGGCCTCGGCTTCGTCCTCGTCGCCCTCGACTTCGGTCCCGGAGACCGACCTCACGCTCGCGTCGAGCACCTCGACGCAGACACCGGTGGAGTCCACGGCGCTGGGCGGCAGCACCTCACACTCCTCGGGCTCGCAGCAGACGCCTGCTCCCTCGATCGACTCGGTGCTCTCCGGCAGCACACCGCTGTCGCCGAGTGACACCTCTCAGCCGAGCAGTGCGCCGCTACCGACCAGCCACACCCCGGGTCCGGTACGTACGGGTGAGGTGCCGACCCCGAGCCCCACCACGGGCCCCACCACCCCGAGCCCCACCGCGCCCCCTACCACCCCGAGCCCCGCACCGTCCCAGCCGTCTGCCACCCCGTCCACCACTCCATCCACCAACTCGCCCTCCGCCTCCGCCCCGACGTCCGCCCGGCCGGAGACGGTCGTCACCGGCAAGAGCGGTGTTCCTGCCGTGGATTCGGTGATCCGGCCGCAGTCGAGCCTCCCGGTGACCGAGGTGAAGCCGGTGACCGAGGTGAAGGCGGTGGCGGATGCGAAGGCGTCGAGCCCGCCCGCCGAGACCGTGGCTTCGGTCTCCACCGGCACTTCCGCGGCCCGTCCGAAGGCAGCGGGCACGAGTGTGGGCGACCTGCTGTCGTCGCTGCCCTCGGTTCCGCTGTCGGAGCCGGGTGGCAAGGGCGGTGGCACGCCGACGGGTGCGGCCGAGGCCGTACCGATGCCTCGGCGCGCCGCGTACGAGTCGCGTGCCGAGCAGCTGAAGGGCGCCGGTGACGCGCGGGGCGCGGCGGAGGTGATGCTGGAGTTCTTCGAGGCGGCGAAGGACCGGGCGCGCTGGGAGCTGACCCAGGGCGAGGACGCGTACTCGACCGCACCCGAAGTGCAGGCGGCCCGGCAGAAGTTGGTGTCGGACGTGGAGTGGTCGGTGCGGGAGGCGCTGGCGGAACTGGGGCCCGGGAACCTGGGGGAGAAGGCCGCGGGCCGTTCCGCGCCCGAGCTGCTCGACGTACTGACGGACTCTCAGAAGGTGCAGTTCACCAGGCTGTTGGATGAGAACGGGGTGGGGAAGTCCGGGTTCACCGGCTCCGAGCTGCTGGAGTCCGGGACCTTCGCCAAGGTCCTGGCGGAGAAGACGATCGGTGATCTGGCCGGGCCGGTCTACGAACCGGTTCCCACCAAGGAGCCGGCACCCGACCCGTACGGCGACGCGGCTCTGCGCTCGCGCCTTGAGGCCCTGCGGCCCGAGCCGGCCCGTACCGATGAACCGGTTTCGCTCACCGACCCCGGTGACGCGGAGCTGGCCGCCCGCTTGAAGGCCTTGCGTTCGGACGGCGGCGACGCGCCGGAGTCCTCGGCCCTTCCCCGGGACGCGGACCTGCGGGCGCGCCTGGACGCCCTGCGCCCGTCGCCCGAGCCCCCGGGGAGGGCGGTGGGGCAGGGCGAGGCCCTCGCGGCGGGCATGTCCGCGCGGGAGTGGTCGCTGTACGAGTGGCGCGTCGACCAGGCCCTGGCGAAGGGCGACGGCGAGGCGGCGGGACTGATCGTCGCCGAGCGCGACGCGCGGGTGGCCGAGCTGACCGGGGTGACGAAGGTACGGGAGGGAGGCGAGCCGGACGCCCTGGCGCTCGACGACGCGTCCCTCAGGGCCCGGCTGGACGCCCTGCGCGGCGGTGGCCCGGATGAGGGCCCCTCCGCACTGCCCTCGGTGGACGCCGCCGAGGTGATCGAGGCCCTGGTCGCCCGTGCCCGCACCGCGGGTGTGGACGAGGCCGGGATCACGTCGTGGACGGACCGGCTGGCCGAGGCGTACGGGCGGGGCGGGGCCGAGGGGCGCGCGGGCTTCCGCGAGGAGAGCCTGGCCTGGCACCAGGAGCTGGAGGCGCTCGCGGGCACCGGGACGTCCCTCGACGACCTGTTCGCCTCCGGGCGCTCCGGCCCGGAGACGGCGCTGGAGGCCCTGGCCCGGGCCTCCGAGGAGGCCGGGCTGCCGGTGTCGGAGCACGTGGTGCGCCTCGAGGAGATCCGAAGGGCCTGGGCCGAGGGCCGTTCCGAGGAGGCGTCCGCGCGGGTGGACGCCTTCTGGGAGCGGTTGGAGCGGTCGAACGCCGACCGGGTGCGGATCGAGGAGGCCCGGCTGATGCGCCGCTGGGCCGAGGTCGAGGGGATCCCGTTCGCGGAGTTCCTGGCCCGGCACCGTGGGCAGGAGGCGCTGGACGCGTCGGTGCGCGAGCGGCTGAACGCGGCCCTTGAGGGGGAACCGGCCGGTCTGCGGGGCCGGTTGGGCGAGCTGCACCAGGTGCTGGTGGCGGAGGCGAGGCGGTCGCTGTTCACCGAGGCCCTCGGCGAACTGCTCGCCCGTGACGTGACCGACCTGCCGGACCAGGCCCTGGCGCACGAGGTGGCGGCGCTGGTCGAGGCGCAGGTCCAGCCGCGCAAGCGCGACGGGGACGAGCCGGTGGACGCGTCGCTCCTCACCGAGCTGGAGGCGCTGCCGCAGGTACCCGCGTTCGACGCGGTGTGGGTCCGTGAGCTGACGGAGTCGATGGCCGAGCACGGCGGGGTGCGCGGCATGTCGGAGCGCGAAATCACCCACTGGCAGGACCGGTTGAAGGAGGCGCAGGAGTCGGGCGGCGGTCGCGAGAAGCTCCTTGAGGTGAGCGGCGACTGGCTGTTCCGCATCGAGCAGTTCCAGGTGCTGGACGCCCTCGTGGCCGAGTCCGCCGAAGCAGGACTCCCCGCGTCGGACAGCGAGTTCATGGCCGATCTGATGCGGCACGCCCTGCGCCTGGAGGACGTGGCCGGGTACACGGCCGTCAAGGAGCAGTGGCAGCAGGAGCTCGCGTCCGCCCGCCGGGACGGGGAGTTCGACGCGCTGACGCGCGAGGTCGGCGGGTCGCTGAAGGACCGCGCGGACCGCGTCGGCATGACGGACCTCGAATGGGACGTCTTCGCCTCGCGCATCGAGGAGGCGAGTGGACGCGGCGACCTCAAGGAAGTGGCGCGCGTGGTGGGCGAGCGCGCGGCGCGCCTCGAACTCCTGGAGGGCGTCCATGACGAGGCGATGGCGCTGCGCCTGCGGAACCTGGGGGCGGGGGGCGACGGTCCGGAGATGTCCGACCGGGCGGTCCGCCCGGAGTGGCGCAACCGCGAGGGCGACCTCGTCTCCGAGACGGAGCTGTGGAACCTGTTCGAGGAGCGCAAGCCGGACACGATGAAGCCGCGCTTCGAGAACCCACTGGACGATCCCCTGCTCGCGCTGGACGAGTCCCTGTTCGGCCGTGACGGGAAGGACGGCGACGACGGGGACCTCGCGGGCAGGGTTCTCGCCCTCGACGGTGACCTCGTCGAGCGCGCCAAGTCCCTGGGCATGTCCGCGCTGGACGCCGAGGTGTGGCAGTTGCGCCTGGAGGCCTCCGACCAGGCGCCCGAAGTGCGCGCGGAGCTGCGCTCGTTGCTGGAGGGGGAGTACATCGGGCGCAAGGAGTCCGACGCGCGCCTGGCGGAGTTCGCCGCCGAACGCCGTGCGGAACTGATCGAGCTGGGCCTGACGCCGTACGAGGTCGATGCGCACCGGATGGCCATGGACCAGCTGATGAAGAGCGGCGAGCAGCACAAGGCGGTGGCGCTGCAGGACGCGTTCGAGGCGAGGATCGAGCAGAAGGCCGCGCGGCGGGCACGGGACACGGATGCCACGCACCCGCCCGACTCCACGCCCTCCCCTCGCCCCCCGAAGACCACCACTGCTCCGGACCTCCTCGCCGACCTGCCCGCCCTGCCCTCCCACACCCCCGGCGCGGACCGGAAGGCCCCGAAGCCCTCGGAGCAGGAAGCGCCGGTCCCGGGCGAGCAGCTGCAACAGCTCGCACCGCAGGGGCGGCCGCGGGGCGCCGACGCGCTGGAGGAGTCGAAGTCGTCGTCCACGCCCCAGGAGTCGGTCGAGCCGCGGGTCACCGCCGCCGACGCCCTCAAGCGGTTCACCGGAGGCCAAGACCCCTCGCCGACCGAGTTCCACAAGGCGGCCGAGCGGCAGGGCATGGCCCCGAACCGGCTCAGGGAGCTGCTCACCGACGCGTCGGCCGAGGCGGACGCACTGGTGCAGGAGGCCGTACGCACGGGGGGCAGGGACCTGGAGCAGGTCAACTCGCTTGCGGAAAAGGTCCGCCAGGCCGGGACTCACGGCCGCCTGGGCGAGGCGGAGCAGGCGCTGGAGGCGCTGCGCCCGCTCGTGCGGGAACCCGTGCGGGAGCCCGTACGCGTCGACGCGAAGGAGGCGCGGCCCGAGACGCCGCGGGACGAGACGCCTCCGGCAGGAAAGACCGAGGCGCGGCCCGAGACACCGCGGGACGAGGCGCCCCCGGACGGGAAGCCCGAGACCCTCCCGGATGACCACCCTGAGAGGGTCTCGGAGGGCCACCCTGAGGCGACCCCGGAGCGGAAGCCCGAAACGCCGGCCCCCGACTCCCTGGTCTCCCCGAGCGCCACCCCCGTACGCCCGGAGCAGTGGCGTCACCGGCTCGGTGACGCCCCGCCGCCCGCCCGCGTGCTGCTGGAGTCGTTCGACCCCGCCGTCGACGCGCTCCGCATCGAGAACGGCAAGATCCTCCCGGGCCAGGGCCGCACCGAGGGCCTGGGCGGACTGGACACGCTGATACGCAGCTCGGTGCAGAGCGTGCAGGCCGACGACGGGACCTGGATCCGCCGCGTCCTGGTCGACCTCCCGGTGAAGTACGGCGAGGGCTTCCGTGACGCGGACCGCGCCGCGCTCCAGGAACGCGCGCAGGGACTCCTGGACCGGCACCTCAACGTCGGCTTCACGCTGCCGCGTTCAGGACACCAGGTGCACTTCGACGTGCGGCTCACCGAGGAGCCCGCCCACCCGGAGGCCGTGGAAATCAGCGTCTCCGACGCCCCGGCCGGGTTCGACCAGACGTCGTTCACCCTGCACTCCGACCCGCTGGAGCGGGAGAAGGACGACGCGCAGCTCCTCCACGAGCTGCTGCACTACACCGGGGTCCGCGACCGGTACCTCGACGACGAGGCACTGTTCCGCAGGAAGCCCGGGCAGGTCGACGCGTACGGCCTGATGTCCGCCGGCCTCGACCTGCCGGACCCCGACCGGCCGGTGCTGCCGCGGCGCTACCTGGAGCAGATCGAGCAGGCCCACGACTCCGGCCCGGTCATCCCGGAACACCCCTTCACACCGGGGGAGTCGCCACGCGAGCTGAGCGAACCGCGCGAACTGAGTGAACCCCGTAAGCCGCGTGAACCGCGCGAGCGGCAGGACGTCAGGGAGCAGTCCCGGAGCGAGGCGACGCCCCCGCCGCCGGTCGTACCGCCGCTCCCTTTCGTAATGCCGCCGCCGAGCCATCGGCCCGCGCGTTCCCCGGAGCAGGTCCGTTCCCGCAATGCGACGCGTCCGACCGCTACGACCGGGCTTCGGACGGAGAACGGGAGCGCGAGCCAGAGGGGGCAACAGCTCCCGCGCGAAGAGCGGGTCATGCCCCAGCTGCCCACGATCCCCGAGGAACCCAGGCTCCGCGTCTCCGAGGTGTCGCTCGATGCGCTCGTCATGGCCCTGTACGCGCAAGTGCCCCTGTTCGGCGACATGTTCGTCTCTCCGGACAGCGTGCACGAACGCCTCTTCGTGGAGTCGCCCGCCTACGCCTGGGACCTGGTGACGTTCGCGGACCTCATCGCATCGGGTGCGACGGCCGAAGCGCTTGCGCACCTGAATGATCGTCACATCAGCCCGACCGTAGGGGCTTTCTGGCGGGGCCTCCTGGCCCGCCCCGGCATGCGCGAGGCGCTGGCCCCGTTGCGGCGGGACTCGGCCGTCCCGGAGGTCGCGGCCCTGCGCGCCTTCTCGGCCCCCATCGACCGGAGCGTCGCCCTCACCGCGGACGAGCGGGTCTTCTACGGCGGCGCTCCGCTGGGCGAGGACCTGGCGGAGACCGACGCCCTGCACGGCCGGCTCATGGAGTCCTCCCGCGTCTACCAGGCGGACTACGCGAGGGTGATGGCCCTGACCGGGAGCGACCTCGACCCGGGGACCATCGAGCGGGAGCTGGCGTCCTTCGCGCGCGCCCGGGGCCTGCACCTCGACGTCATGCGCTACTGGGCGGAGGGCGTCCGGCAGAGCTTCTGGGCGCACGCGCGCGAGGAAGCGCGGCCCGCCCCCGTGTCCGGGGAGTCCGAGGACCCGTTCATCGGCCCGCTGTGGCCCCTGCCCGCGCTCGACCTCGCCCTCGGGCGCCCCCCGTACGAGGAGGTGCTCCAGGACCCCGTGCCCTCCTACGAGGACGGGACCGACGCCGTCCTGCGCCCGATCGCACTCCTCGTGGACACGGCGGCCCTCCAGGATTTCGAGCGGCGCGTCTTCGAGGGCCCCGTCGACACCGCGCTGCGAGCGGCCCTCGTGGCGGCGGCGAGCGTGGTCGGGGGGCGCGCCGGGCTCGACCCGGCCGCCCTGCTCCGGCTGGGCGCGGATCTGAAGGCGGTCCGGCCCGACGCCTACTGGACCGGTCTGGCCGTCGCCTCGCTCCTGGAGGACGCCCCGCGGGACCCCTCGCGCGCCCAGGAGGCCGGGGACCTGGCCGACGAGCTCCTCCGGGCCTTCGAGCGGGCGCGGACGAACCCCCAGGGGATGCCGGTTCCTTCCCCCAGCCAGACGGTCGTCGACGTCCGGGCCTTCGGCGGGCCGCTCCCGCGCGGAACCGTCTTCGACACGGCTGTCGGACGGGACGTCTACCACGGGTCGCCCCCGGTGGGGAACTACGAGTCCGCCCTCCGGATGCACCGCCAACTCCTCGAACACGAGGAGCAGTACGCGATCGACTACGAGTTCACCCGCCAGCTCTTCGACGACGAGACCTTGCGACCAGACGTGGCGGAAGGGGAGTTGTTCTCCTTCCTGGTGAGCCGCGGCATGCACCCGAGCATCGGGGCCCTGTGGCTGCCCGCGCCCGCACCCACCGCGACAGCCCCTGCCGAGACGACCAACCTCACGACGACCACCCCCACGACAGCCACCCCCACGACAGCCACCCCCACGACAGCCACCCCCACGACGGCCGCCCCCCTGCCGCAGGACACCACCGCCCCGCCCCGCCCGGTCAAGGTCGTCGAGCGGGTCAGCGGCCGGCAGCCCGCCCCCGAGGCCGTCCGGCGCGCGGACGAGGCGGACCGGGCCGAGCGCCTCGTCCTCGACGGGACGCCCCTGGAGGAGGTGGCGGCCACCCTCTGGCCCGGCGACTCCTGGGCCGGGCCCGAGCGCGTCCACGCCCGTCTCGTCGAGCACTCGGAGCCGTACCGCACCGCCTACCGGGACGCGCGGACCCTGCTGTACGGGACGGAGGACGGCCCGGAACAGCCGGTCCGGGCCGGGGCGCTGGCGGCGCACGCGCTCGCGAGCGGGCTGCACGCGAGCGTGGCCGCCCACTGGAGCGAACGCCTGGCCGCCGAGCGGCAGGCCCGCACCAGCCGCGGGAAGCACGCCGAGGACCGGCTGGACGACGCCTGGTACCAGGCGTCCGGCCTGCTGAACCAGTGGTCGCCGCTGCCGGTGCCCGAACCGGGCTGGAGCAGCTCGAAGCGCGCCGGGATGCGGGAGCTGAGGGAGCAACAGCTCTACCGGCTGGCCCAGTTGCTGCGCGACGGGGCGACACCCGCGCAGGCCGCGCAGGCAGCCAAGGACCTCGGCCGCTCGCTGGGCGTCGGCCCCCGCCCCTACGCCCAGGGCGGCTTCGAGGGCGCGGAGACGTACGGCGAGGGCAGCACCAGCCAGTCGGCCAACGAGCGGCCCACCGTCCTGGGGCGCAGCCTCTCCGAGTCCCACCTGGTGAGGCGTCCGCCGACCAGGTCGCGCACGCTGCCCCTGCGACGGCCGCAGTTCTCCACCCGCAACTCCTCGGGCGCCCTCACCACCCAGCGTTCGCTGATGGGCCTCCTGGGCGCCACGGCGCTCGACGGGAGCACCGGTCCTGTGCCGATCGCGGCGCGGGCCGTGCGCGTCGTACAGCGTCTGGAGGAGGAGATCGCACGGCGCACCGACTCCTCGCAGATGACGCCGAGCGCGAGGATGCCCGGCAGCCGGCGGTCCGACGACCCCTGGCTGCGCTCCCTCACCGACGCGGAGGCCCAGGCGTGGGTGAACGAACAGATCAAGCAGGCGGTGGCGGACGCCCAGTGGGTGGACGTCGGGCTCGACGAGGAGCCCGAGGCGCTGTCACCGGCGGAGCGCGTCAACCGGATACGCGCCCGGGCCCGCCAGGAGGCCTGGAAGCGGCTCGTACGCCTGGAACGCGAGGCGCTGCACGTGGGCCACCGGCGCGAGGGCGCGGAGGGCGGCGGCGACGACACGGGCGAGCGCGACGAGGACGCCGACGGCATCCGGCCCGTCCGCCCGCTCGGCGACCTCGCCGTCCAACAGGTCCCCGTCCTCGACGTCGAGGCCGACGCGCCGCCCACCCGCACCGACGAGGAGTTCGTCGTCTTCGAGGACGAGGCCAAGGTGCCGGTCCACCTGCGCAGCCTCGGGCAGAGCACGCTCGCCATCCGCGGCGTGAACGCCATCGCGGGCGAGGTCCGGCGGCGTCTTTCGCTGCCCGACGAGGCGCTGGAGCGGCTGCGCTTCGCGCTCGTCGACCAGCCCGAGCGGTTCTTCGGCGACGGCTACCCGCTCACCTACCGGGGCCCGGACGGCAAGCCCCACGAGGTCGTGGTCAGCCTGCGCAACTACGGCGACTGGAACCGCTACCACGACGCCGAGCACGACCCCACCAAACTGGACAAGGACACCCAGCGGCGCACCGCCGTCGGGGAGAACCAGGCCGTCAACCACGCGTCGACCCTGACCGTGAACGCGCCCCTCGGCCCCGGCAGCGGCCTGGTGAGCCCGTTCGGCAGCCTCCGTTTCGTGTACCGGATCAACGAGCCCACGTACGGCTTCGCCACCGGCGACGTCACCCAGGTCACCACCCAGCTGCGCGGCAAGGACCACACCCACACGCACGTCGACGACCTCTGGATCGAGCTGAGGGACGTCACCGAGAACAAGCCGCCGCGCACCTCGCCCCTGGACCTCTTCCACGGCCTCGCGCCGCTCGACGCGGTCCGCGGCCGGACCGGGCACCGCGCGCCCGTCCGGGTCCTGACGGAGCCGCGGGTCTCGGGCTTCGCGATGCGCTCGGGGCTGATGTGGACCGTCTCCGACTCCACGACCAGGCCGGACGAGGCCGAGTACCTGCCCCAGGAGTTCCCCCTCACCCGCGAGTCGGTCCCCGAGGTGTTCTTCACCGAGGACGTGGGCGCCCTCGACCAGGTCTACCAGTGGGCCAGGACGCGGATGCCGAAGGCGACGCTGACGACCCCCGCCCACGACGTGCTGCGGCGCTTCTTCTCCTCCGAGACCTTCCGGTCCCTGCTCGACCAGGCGTTCCGCTCCGCGGTGTCCACCGAGCCCCTCTACGAGGAGGACATCGAGCGGACCGTGCTCGGCGCCTTCGAGGTGATCGTCGAACCCGACACCCGCGAGGGCGCCAAGGCGCAGCTGCTCCGGCCGTACTCCGCGACGTCGGAGATCCGCAGCCAGAACTCCGTCAAGCTCACCGCGGAACGCAACCGGTCGCTGACCAAGGGCCTCAGCCTCGGCGTCACCATGGGCCCCGCCTTCGGCCCCAAGAGGGCACGCGTCCAGCTCGGCCTCACCGGCACGCTCTCCTACGCCAGGACGGAGTCCGGCGGACACGGCAGCACCGCCTCCACCAACGCGACCCTGTCGATCGTGGACCACGGCGGCACGTACAAGATGCCGCTGAAGCTGATGGTCCGCAAGATCGGCGAGGAGTGGCAGACGTTCCACGTCTCCGCCGAACTGCGCATCCCGCGCAACGAGGCGCGCCGCCTGGCGGGCTGGGACGACGGCTCGCGGCTGCCGCCGGGAGTGCCCGAGCCGTTCGCCCCCGCCTTCCTCACCGGGGACCGCCCGCCGACCCTCGCCGGAACCAAGGTCAAGTCCCTGACCTGGCCCGTCCCGGAGGAAGGGGCCGTGCTCCCGCAGAAGGGCGTGGTCGAGGAGTTCTACGACCGGGTGTACACCAGCCTGTACGCACAGCACCCCAAACTGCTGCTGCCCCCGCGCCCGCACGACCGCGACGAGTGGGGCTGGAAGCGGCTGGCCGACCCCCGCACCTGGGCGCGCGTGCGGGAGAACGGCTGGCCCGGCAGCGACCAGGACTACCGCAACGCCCTCGCCAACACGATCAAGCTGCGCCAGACCATCAGCGAGGCCCGCACCGAGTCGGGCATCGAACGGATGATGACCACCGGACTGCCCATCCGGCTCGAACGGATGGGCCCGGGGCACGAGGAGTACGTCACCGTCACCCTGCGGGCCGAGCTGACGGGACGGCGCTTCGAGGGCTTCCGGCACGACGTCGGCCTGCGGACCGGCAACGCCTCCGCACAGCCCGCCAAGCGCTCCACCACGCTGTCCCAGTCGCTGGCCACCAGCCTGGCGTTCAAGGCCACCGTCAAGGACCTCACCGGTGTGCTCGCCGGCAGCGCGGCGCTGTCCGCGAACCGCTCCCGGCAGTTCAAGTTCCGCTCCACCGCGGGGACCGGCAGTACGGCCGAGGGCGTGTCGGCCTTCAAGAGCCGCTCGCACGTGTGGGCGTACGACCTCTCGCTCTCCGCCACCGTGCTCTCCTACCAGCGCCCCCGGGTGAGGAACCGCGTGGCCACCTTCAACGTGGTCGCCGCCGAGTGGTTCGTGAAGCGCTCCGCGAAGACGACCCTGGTCGGCCCCGGCGGCCGGGCGGAACAGGTCAAGGGGGTCGTCTCCCTGTACCTGCCGTCCGCCCTCGCACCGACCGTCGACCCGCACCTGGACGGCTCGGGCAACCCGTTCCTCGGCCGGGTGCCGCGCGAGCTGCCGGTCCAGCGGATCGAGCCCGACCCGCGCGCCGCCAAGCGCCTCGCCAGCGGGCTCCCGCTGCCCCGGTACCGGCCCGAGCCGTGGCAGCAGCGCCCCTACGCGATCGCCTCGGTGCCCTTCCCCCGGCACGTCCTGCGCGCCGCCAAGCACGCCCTCGCCGAGGTGTCGGACAACTCCTGGTTCTTCTCGCTGTACGGCACGCCCGCCCACGACTCCCTCGTCGAGGGCCTCTCACCGGGCCAGGGCGAGGCCAACTTCACCCTCGCCACCTCCGCGTTCGGCTGGCACCTCGGCGGCCTGTTCGGCATGGGCGCGGTGAAGGACCGCGAGGCCTCCGTCGTCGTCCGCGCCAAGGTGCGCGGACTGCGCCCCCTGATGGTCACGGGCGGCGAGCAGAGCCTGGAGTACTCGTACGACACCCAGGTGACGGGCGGTTCCCAGACCGGGCGGACCGACTCCGCCTCCGTCGGCGTCGGCGCGGGCATCGGCCGCACCGTCAAGGTCGGCAGGGGCGGCACGATCGACGCCACCGGGAACGCAGGGCTCGACGTCGAACCGTACGGCTGGACCGGATCGTCCACGAAGGCCCTCCAGCTCAGCGCCGGGACGACCCGCACCATGGAACGCACCGGGCGGGCCGTGCTCCTCGTCGGCGACGTCGAATGGGTGGTCGCCGCCTCCTCCCGCACCAAGGGGGTCCTGTCCGCACCGGCGAACCTCTCCGCCCGCCACACGGCCGTCCACGTCACCACCACGGCCGGCGTGCTGCTCTGGATGGCGGAGCAGGACGCCCTGGAACTGGGCCTCCTCGACGACCACCTCGGCCAGGTGCCCCGCTGGACCGAACCGGGCTGGAAGGCGCCCGCCTGGGCCACCGGGGCACCGCTGTTCGCCGTGCACACCGGCGTCTTCGACCTGTCGGCCCTGCTCGCCTCCTTCCAGGCGGCGGTCAACGCGATGACCTCGGCGAAGGCGCTGGTGCTGCCCGAGAACCTGCTCGACGACCGCACCGGCAAGCTCACCCGCCTGAGCGTGGTCCTGTCCCCGGACGGCCTGCGCGGGCTGGCCCACGAGATGGTCCGCAACGGATACACGCTGCGCGTCTTCCAGCCCAGGCTCCGCCAGTCCCGCGAGGGCACCATCGAGTTCCGCCTGACCCGCGGCACCCCCCGGCTGTCCTCGCTGCGCGGCGGGCTGTCGCTGACCAACTCGCGCTCGGCGGCCCTGTCCGTCACCACCGGGGAGTCCGCCGGGTACTCCTGGTCCGTCAGCCCCACCCTCAGCGCCAGCACGGTCACCGGCGGCACCACCACCTCCGCCGGCCTCGCGGACAAGGTCGGCACCGGCTACGACCAGACGTCGTCGGCCGGCCGCTCCGCGGCCCGCAGCTCCGACACGGAGAACAGCGGACCGCACGCCGTGTACGAGACCCCCTACACGATGACCGTCAGCGTGGTCGTCGAAGGCAGGGAACAGTTCCGGGTCCAGGAGGACATCGGTGAACTGCGCGAACACCTGCCGCTCAGCCTGCTCAGCCCGGACCACGGGGAGGCGCCCACGGCCCTGCTGCCCCCACCGCCCGTCGTGCCCCACCTGAAGGAACCCTCGGGCGGCCGGCGCGACGCCGTGATCGCCTGGAAGCTGTCCGAGGAGACCGGGTACCGGCTGTTCGGCCTCGGCTCGCGCAACGTCGGCGTCCAGATGGTCGGCAGCGTCGCCGAGATCCTCCAGGGCGCCCTGCTCTCCGTCAGCGCGGCCGCCGGAGCGGCAGACGGCACCCTCGCGTCCCTGGTCAAGCCGGGCACCCCGGTGCACGAAGTGATCGGCAACGTCGTCAGCGCCACCACCCTGGAGGCGTTCTTCCACGATGCGATGGAGCACGGCCTGTCCGTCACCCTCCACGGCAACGCCCTGATCGGCGGCGTCGACGCGCAGCTCGACTTGCACCCGCGCGTCCACACGCGGGGCGCGAAGCTGCTCGCGGTCGAGACCACCACCGACCTCTCCGAGAAGTTCCGGGCCGCGCACAGCGTCTCCCGGTCCGACACCGCGTCCGACTCCCGCCAGCCCAACATCACCGGCGGGCCGGCCTTCGTCACCGAGGACCCGCTGTTCAACCGCGTCGGCACCTCGGCGCTGATGCCGGCCGGCACCGCCACCGGCGCCAGCGGGCACGACCCCAACGCCCTGCACCTCTCCACCGCCAAGCTGAAGCTCCCCGCCGGCCGGGCGTTCCTGTTCAGGTTCCCCGTCAGCTGGCTGCAGATCGCCCAGGTCGACCGCAGGATCAAGGACAGCGCGCTGGTGACCAAGGCCGTGTCCTTCGTCGGCCTGGAACCGCCGTCCCCGCTCCCGCCCGGGGTCGTGGAGACCACGGTGCCCGACGGCGTCTACGCCTGGGTGCGCGAGGACACCGCGCTCGCCTTCGGGCTCCTCGACGACGCCAGCTACCCCAAGGTGGTGCAGGAGGCCTGGGACGCCGTCAAGACGGCCAACACCGCCTGGAACACGGCCGTCTCCGGCTACTGGAAGACGCGCGCCGCCCTCGGCGCCGCGATGGAGCAGTGGGAGTCCGCCCGCCACGAGACGGCCGAGGCCCAGGAGGCGTGGACCGCCGCGCGCACCGCGGCCGACGCCGCGCGCACGGCCGTCACCGAGGCCGAGGACGCCCAGGCAGCCGCCGAGGAGGACGCCACCCGCAAGAACGAGGAGGCGGGGCGGCTGCGGACGGAGGCGAAACGCGACGCGTTCACGGTCGGCACGCTCCTGGAGCCCGCGCGGGCCGCCGAGAAGGCATTCACCCGCGCCCGTCGGGACGCCGAATCCGCCCGGCGCGCCCTCGACGAGGGCCGGCGCGCGCACGACCGGAGCGCCGAGGACCTCGCCGCGGCCCGCAGGAACGCCGAGGAGAACACCGACTCCCCGCTCGCCCCGGAGCTCAGGGAGCAGGCCGAGCGGGAGGAGCGGCGCCACCGGGACGCGGGCGCCGAACTGTCGCGGCTCTCCACGGACGCGGAGGACGCCGAGGCAGCCCTGGAACAGGCCGCCCGGGACCACGGCACGCGCAGCACCGCGCTCCAGGAGGCGCGGGCGGCCGAACAGGCCTCGTGGCAGAAGCTGGCCGCCGCCGAGACGGCCCGCACCGAGGCCGAAGCCGCGGTCGCCGCGGCCCGGACCGCCACCGGCCGCGCCAGGGCCGCCTTCGCCGACGCCGCGCTGGCCGAGGCCGAGGCCCGTACCGAACACGCCGCCTCCCAGGGGCGGCTGGCGGCACGCACCGACAGGCTCCTGGACCTGCACCAGCAGTACGCCGACCGCATCCGGGCGGGTCACGAGGCCGCGCACCGGATGCACCGGGCCCGTACCGCCGCCGACGCGCTCACCCGCTGGCACCAGCTCCCCGAGGAGGACCGCTTCGAGGAACTGCCCGCCCCCTACGACCCGGACGAGGAGACCGGCCTCCCCGCCGACCCGCCCGTGCCCGCCTCGGAACGGGAGGACGCGCTGTACGGGACCGGCCCCCGGGACCCCGAGGCCCTCGCCCGGCTCCAGCAGGACGTCGACGCCCTGCTCGCCCCCGTCCCCGCCGACGGCATGCCGTGGCTGGACGAGGGCCAGCGGGCGTCCCTCACCCACGGCGCCCGGCTGCTCCAGGCGTACGCCGAGGCCTGGACCGCCGCCGACCGGGCCCATCTGGCGGCGGCGGACGGCGACCCGGAGGAGGCGACCGCCGCCCGGGACGGCGCGGTCGAGGCGCTGCGCCGCCTCGAAGCCGTCCGCGCGCACACCGCCGCGTCGGCCGCCTGGTACACCACGCACCCGGACGCGCGCACCGGGCCCGCGCCACGGTTCTGGCTGCCGCCGGCGCGCACCGGGCAGGACGCCGAGGACCCGGCGGGACCGGACCGCTTCACCCGCGAGACGGAAGAGGCCGTCGAGGAAGGAGGCGTGGAGCAAGGCGGCTTGGAGCCGGAGGTCGGCAAGCCGCTCGCCCTGGTCACGCCCGACGGGCAGCGCCTGCGGATCGTGGACGCGCTGCCCGGGACCGATGGCTCCTCGTTCCACCGCAGCCTGGCCCGCCAGCTCGACCGCGTCCTCCCGGGCGGCTGGCGCGCCCGCCACGGCATCCCCGAGGGCGAGGGGCCCGAAGCCCTCGCCGCGCTGCGCGAGGTGCTCGCCCGCACGCTGGAGACCGCCCAGGTCATCGACCCGTCCGTGCCCGACTCGCCGACCGTGGACGAGATCACCGCCCTGGAGGCGGGCGAGCCGCTGACACAGCAGGAGCTCGACGACGCCCTCGTGATGATGAGCGAGCCGCACCGCAGGGAGTTCGCCGCGCTCGGCACGCTGCCGTCCGGCGCCGCCCAACTCCTGGGCGCACGGCCGTTCCTGCGGCGCGCCCTGATGGCCGCGATGCTGCGCCGCGAGGGCACCGCACCCGACCGGACCGGATGGCGGCACACCGCGGCGGACCTGCTGGCCCCGCTGGCCGCGCAGGCGTTCGGCGTGCGCCTCACCGTCGTGCGCGACGACCTGGGGTACCAGACCTTCGGCGCGCCCGAACTCCCGCCCGTGGTCCTGCACTTGTCGCAGGAGCACTGGTACGGGGCGGAGCCGGAGGGCGCGCTCCAGGAGGAGGTCCCGTTCGACGGCGACCAGGACGACGGCTACGACGGGTGGGAGGAGGACGAGGAGGACGCGGCCGAGGCGCCCCCGGCGCACCCCGCCGAGACGGCGGACCTGGCCGTGATCGAAGGAGTCCTGCAGGCGCTGCCCCAGGAGCGGATCAGGGAGCTGGCCGGCGCCATGTCCAGGATCATGTACCGCCACAACCCGTACGACCTGGTGATCGACCCGCGCCCGCTCAAGGAGCGCGACCCCGCACAGTACGAGATCAGGCAGCGCGTGATGTACGCCCTGCACCTCGACCGGGACACCCCGCGACGCGAGGACGCCGCCGTCGCCCTGGCGCTGCGGGCCGGACGCGAACGCGGCGTCACGGGACGGCCGTTCGAGCCGGGCGGCATGCGGCCCGACGAGCTCCTGGCGACCAGGGGCGAGGGTTCGCGCTCGGCGGTGCGGGTGCCGGAGGGGTACGAGGACGAGGGCGGCGGCCAGTCGACGTACGGGACGGGCGCGCCCGAACCGGATCACGTACCGGAGACGGACCAGGAGCGGGAGGAGGCCCTCGACCTCTCCACCGAGGAGGTCCCCGACCGCTCCGGCGAAGAGACCCCTGACCGTTTCACGAAGCTGGAGGCCGAACCCGCCTACACCGCCTACCTCAACGGCCTCGACCACCTGGCGCTGAGCCTGGGGGACGGCTGGGCCGAGTCGACCGAAGCGGGGCAGCTGTACCGGGGCGCGCTGGAGTTCTGGTCCCTGGCGCCGGACGCCCTCGACCGCCCCGCCGAGGAGATCGGGCTGCTGCTCAATCCGTACGCCCCCGTGGACCCCGGCTTCGTGCGGAACGAGCTGGCGCGGATCGGGGTGACCACCGGTCCGCGTGCCCTTCCCCCGGGGACGGCCGAGGGGGTGGCGGTCGAGACCGCCATGCGGGCGGCCGGCGTGCGGACCCGGCTGGACAACGGGATGCTCACCGCGTTCGGGGTGCTCGCCCTGCGCGGCTGGGCGCTGGAGCTCTGGCAGCAGAGCGGGAACCCCGGCCCCGGCACGCTCCGGGACGTGGTCCAGCGGCTGTTCGAGGCGCCGTACCGGGCTCGTGGCCTGGAGCTGGTGAGGGAGTGGCTGGTGGCGGCGGGGGTGCTGGTGCCGGAGAAGCCGGTGTACAACGCGCAGGACAGGCAGCTGGGCCTCACCCTGGCGGAGTGGGCGGTGCGGGGCGGGATTCCCGTGGACGTCGACCACGTCGCCCGCACCGCCTTCGCGGTCGCCGACGACAAGGAGACCGGGCTGGCGAAGCACCACTCGCTGCTGAAGCTTCTGGAGGGGCGGGGACTGCTCGTCGATCCCGTCAACTCCCCGGTGCTGGAAGAGGATGTGCGGGGCCAGGCCACCGCGGAAGGAGCCCTTCTCGACTCGCGCCGGCCGGCGGCGGTCCGGGTGAACGGGGTGCTCCGGCCCGAAGCGGTGTCCGCCCTGAAGGATTTCGCCCTGGGGGAGGCGCGGGAGGAAGCGGCGCGGCTCAAGGGGGTGGACGCGCGGGCGCTGGCGCGGCGCACCTTCGACCCCGGCTTCACCGACGACGACGCGGCGCTCCTCGACCGGTGGCTGGCGGAGGCGGGCCTGCGCGTCCTCGACGCGGACGAGGTCCGCGTCGCCAAGGTGCTGTCCGTGGTGACCGGCACGGGTTCGCTGGGCGACCAGCCCGTCAGCCTGACGGGAATCACCCGGCTGGCGTTCGGGGTGAAGGACATCACCCCGCAGCAGAAGGCCGTCACCAAGGCGGTCCTCCTGGCGGCAGGGCTGCACGACGAGATCGCCGAGCGGAGCAGCGAACGGACCCTGGACATGCTGCGCGCCGTGGCGGACCTGGAGAAGCGCGTGGCAGCGGGGCAGGGCAGCCCCCGCGACGTCCTCGACGCCCTCATGCCGGGGCCGGCGCGTGTCAAGGAGCGCACGCTGGCCCTCACCTGGTGGGGGACGACCGTGTTCCTCGACGGCCTTCCAGACGGGTCGAGCGTCTACACCACGCACAAGGAGACGGCCGTGGCGTCGGCCGTTGCCCGTCTCCAGGCCTCCCCGGGGAGCCCGTTGGACCTGGCGACCCTGGGGGCGGAGCTTCTGGGGCCCAGGACGTCGCCCGAACGCCAGCGCGTTCAGGACGAGTTGCTGCGGTACTGGCTCTCCTCGGTGGGACTGGCGTTCTCCTGGGTGTCGGAGGCGGGCGGAGGCGTGGTGGACCCTCTCGCCCAGACCTCCGCGCAGGTGACACCGGCTCCTGCGCAGCAGCAGAAGGCCAAGGCGCCGGGGACCGCGGGGGCCGCCACCGCTGAGGTCAGGCAGGTTGCGGCCGCCCTGATGGCCCTGATCCCGGACCACCGGCCGCCGGTTCCGGGGCCCGGCGCCTCCGAGGGCGAGCGGATCGACTACTACCTGTACGAGCACCTCCAGCGCGGCAGCGGCAAGGTGCCGGGACGTCCCTTCACCGCACAGCAGCTGGCCGGGAAGATCTGGCCCGGCGAGCCCCTGACACAGACGGAACGCAAGGCGCGGGGACTCCTGATGGGGCTCGGTGTCAAGCGCGCCCACGCGCGGGACTCGTTCACGCCCGACAGCTTCGCCAAGCTCCTCGACGTCGTGCACCGGAAGGGGTCGGCCAGCCTCACGGTGCTGGTCGAGGATGGGCTCGACGTGCTGTCAACGCCCGCGATGTACCCGGTGGTGAAGGGCATCCTGCTGGCCTTCGGCCTGGGCGACAGCACGGTCCCGCCTGGCGGGACGCGGGACGTGCTGGCACGGGCCGTGCGGGACCTCGTCGTGGCCAGTGGCTCGGGCACCGGCCTCGCCGAGCTGTCCGTGCTGGCCCGGGACCGCCTGAGCGCGTCCGAGGGTTCCCTGCTCGGCGTCGTCCTGTGGGAGTGGGCGCGCTTGTTGCGCGAAGACCCGCCGGTCGTGCCCACCATGCCGGAGGGCGCGGGATCCCAGGCCGTCGCGAGCACGTCGGCCGCCACGCACACGCCGTACGAGCACACCTCCCAGCTCACGGGTAGCTCGTACGCCCCCACCCCCCAGCCCACGGATACCGCGTACGCCCCCACCTCCCACCCCCTGGAGACGTCCGTCCCCGTGCCCACCGAACCGCCGCTGTGGACCGAGCTCGCCGAAGCGGGCGGACTGTCCTGGTTCCGGGTGGAAGAGCTCACCGCCGCCAACCCGCTGTGGATGCCGTCCACCGGCCCGTGGGCACACCGCGGCGACGCCGCGACGGGGCTGCGCGCCACCACCGCACGGCTGATGACGGCGCTGGGCACCACCTCCAAGTCGCACCAGGCGTACGCCGACCACCTCGCGCGCCTGCTCGCCGTGGCCCGGAACGGGGGAGCGGACTGGGCCGAGTCCCCGCAGTCGCAGCAGCTCTACGCGGAGTTGCTGACGTCCCTCGTGCTCGTGCCCGGTGGAGTGGACCTGACCTACCCGAGACTCGGCCGGATGCTCAACCCGGCGCACCCACGCGGGTCTGAGGACGTCCAGGCCATGGTCGAGGCGCTGCGGGCCTCGCTCGGGGACGGCTCCCGGCCGCCCGGACTGGGACGCAGGAGCGTCGAGGCCGCGCTGCGCGGCGGCCCCCGCCCCCTGCAGGGGGCGGGACCGCGGCTCTCGCCGCTCGCGGCCGAGGTGCTGCGGCGCTGGGCGGTGCACCTCGCCCGGGAACAGATCGCGGCCACCGGCAAGGTCGACCGCGAGCAGCTCGCCCGCCGGCTCTTCGAACCGGCCGGCATGCGGCACGGCCTGGACCTCGTGACCGTCTGGCTGGGCGCGGAGCGGCTCCTCGAACGCGATCAGGGACCGCACTGGACGCTGGTGCGGGAGATCGCGCGCGTGGCCACGCACCTCCGGCTGACCAGGGGTTCCGTGGACCCCGGCACCCTCGTGGCCTTCCTGGAGTGGCAGCGGTGGCCGAAGGTGCCGGGCCCCGCCGAAGTCGCCGTGATCCTGGACGCCCTCGGCCTGGCGGGCCCGGACGTGCGGCTGCCCGCGCCGGTGCCCGCTCCCGCGCCGTCCGACGCGCAGGCCCGGCCCCTGGCGCTCTCGCTCGCCCTCCAGCAGGTCGCCCAGGGGTTCGGCGCGGACCCCCGGTGGATCGCGGAGAGCGTCTACGGACCGGACCACGGTGACCGGGAGACGGCCCTGGTGGAGTCCTGGCTCGCGGCCGCGCACCTCCGCGTCCTGGACGCGGACGAGGCCCTGGTGGCCCTCACCCTCTCCCTCTCGGGCGCCGCCGCGTCCTGGACGTTCGAGCACTTCACGGCGCACCTGCACGGCCTGGACCCGGGACTCGAACCGCCCTCCGTGCTCACGGCGGAGGTCGTCGGGATCCTGGAGGCCGCGGGCGACCTGGGCCCGGCCACCGGGAGCGCGGACGTCACGTACGTCCAGATGCTCGCCGTGATCGACCACATGCTGGCGCACCCGTCGGCGGACCCCCTGGACAGCGCCCGCACCGTGCTCCCCGAGTGGCAGGTCGCCGCCCAGGGCAGCAGGTTCCGGGCCTGGGCGACGACGGTCGGGCTCCTCAGGGAGGCGGGCAGGCCGTTCCCGTACACGGAGGTGAAGGACGAAGTGGTGCGGCGGGGGCGGCAGTTCGCGCTCGTGTGGGGCCCGCTGGACGGCGAGGCCGTGCGGGCCGTGGCGTCCGAGGTGCTTCCGGCCGAAGAGGGTTCGCGGGCGCTGCGGGACGCACTCGTCGTCAGGTGGCTCACCGAGGCGGGGCTGGTACGGCCCCAGGAGGGGGCGGCCCAGGGTGGCGGTACGCAACCGGTGTGAACTCCGGGTCCCGTGGCGACACTTGGGTGTCACGCTCTGGAGCCCCGGCAGAACGGTGTGGTACATCAGTCCCATGACGCCGCGTGTGCCACTGCTCACGTACGGGTGATCCCGACGGATCGCACCCCGTGAACCGGCCACCGGCGTCCGGCGGCGCGAGGCCGTCGTGGAGGAGGGGGCGCGTGGACGAGGGACTCTGGTCCGGGCGGGACGAGGAGGGGCGCCGTCTGGACGCCCTGCTGCGCGCCGCCGCAAGCGGCAGCGGCGGGGCCGTCCTCGTGGAAGGGGAGCCGGGCGCGGGCAAGTCGGCGCTCCTGGCGCGGCTGCGCGGCGACGCGCACCGCTCCGGCTACCACGTGCTGCACGGGACGGCCGACGAACTGGGCAGGCGCTTCCCGCTGGCGGCGGTCCTCGACTGCCTCGGCCGCGGCGAAGCGGAGGGCGCCGCAAGGCGGGCGCGGTTCCTGGAACTGCTCGGCGACCACGACGACGACCCGATCGCCCCCGTCGTCGACGCGATGGTCGGCTGGGTCACCGACCGCTGCCGGGAGAGCCCCGTCCTGCTGGTCCTGGACAACGCGCAGTCGGCGGACTCCGGGAGCCTGCGCGTGTGGCGCGCCCTCGCGGAGGCCGCGCCCGCCCTGCCCCTCCTCGTCGTCGCCGCGATCCGGCCGGGCCCGGACCGCGCGACCCTCACCGTGCTCCGCGAGGAGTTCGCCTCGCTCGGAGTGGTGGTCGCGCTCGCGCCGCTCACCCCGGAACAGACCGCCGACCTGGTCGCCGCGCTGCTCGGCGCACCGCCGGGCCCGCTGCTGTGCGAGCGGCTCGCCGGGGCGGGCGGCAACCTCCGCTACGTGCGCGAGATGCTCGACGCCCTCCGCGCGGCGGGCGTCGTCGAGGTCCTCGACGGCCAGGCCGAACTCGCCGACACCGAAACCGACTTCGACGTCCCGGGGCTGTCCGCGCGATCGGTCGCCGCCCGCCTGGAGCCCCTCTCGGCCGAGGAGACCGACGTCCTGCGCGCCGCCAGCCTCCTGGGGCCCGGTTTCCGCGTCCCCGAACTCGCCGCCCTGACCGGCGCGGAGGCGGCGGTCGCGGCACGCGTCGTCGACGGACTCGCCGGAAACGGCGTCCTGGAGGACGCCGAGGGGCTCCTCAGCTTCCGTCACGAGGCGATCCGCGAGGCACTGTACGAGCGGATGCCCAGGGCACTGCTCCCCGCGATGCACCTGCACACGGCCCGCGCCCTGGACGAGGCGGGCTCGGCCCCGCGCGCCGTCGCCGGCCAGCTGCTCCGGGTGGCGGGCCCCCTCGACGACTGGAGCGTCACCTGGATCGCCGCCCACGCCGACGGGCTCGTCCGCTCCACACCGGGCGTCGCCGTCGAACTGGCCGAGCGCGCCGCCGTGCGCGTCCCCCGGGACAGCGCCGAGGGCGCCAGGCTGCGGGACGTCCAGGCCACCGGAGCCGCCCGGCTGCGCCGCCCGGGCGCGGCCGACCAGGTCAGCGACCTCCTCGACCGGACCACGGCCCCGGCGCGGCGGCAGGAGCTGCACCTGATGCTGCTCCTCGGCCTCGCCGGCGAGGGGCGGTTCGCCGAGGCCCTCGACGCCGTCGACCGCGCCCTGGCGGAGCGGCCCGAGCCCGAGGCCGCGGTGGCCTTCCACGGCATCCGCGCGTTCCTGCTGTGGTCCGCGAGCAGGCTGGACGAGGCGGACGCCCTCGCCGACCGGGTCCTGAGCGGGTCGGCCGGGCCGCTCGGCCCGCTCGCGGAGTCGTACGCGTACTACGCCCGCGGCCTCGTCGCCCTGACCCGCCGGCGCCACCACCGGTGCCTGGAAGCCGCCGAGGCGGCGCGGCGCGTCGCCGGGGACGCGGAGGAGACCCGTGACGTGCTCACCCTCTCCACCCAGCTCGCCGCCCACGTCCTGGCCCACCACGGCAGGGACGACGACCGCTCGCGCGCCCTCCTGGGCGAGGCCCTCGCGCTCGCCGGGGACGCGCCGGGCTTCCTGCCCTGGGCCCACTACTGCATGGCCACCTTCACCTGTCGCACCGGGCGCTGGACCGACGCGCTCACCGCCCTGCGCGCCGCGCTGTCCGGACCGCAGCCCGACGACCAGTGGCTGCCCGTCGCGCTGCACGGCATCGCCGCCTTCATCCAGGGGGCGCGGGGCCGCAGGGAAGAGGCACGGCGCAGCCTGGACGCGATCGCGCACCTGCCCCTGAACACCGGCATCCCGCAGACCCACGTCCCGTACGCCTCGATGGCGACCGCGATGCTGGCCGAGCGCGAGGGCGATCCGGAGCGGGCCCTGGCCGCCCTGCGCCCCACCCTGGACGGCGACTGGGCGCGGGAGCTGCACTCCTGCCACCTGTGGATGCCCGACGTCGTCCGGCTCGGCCTCGCCACCGGCGACCCGGACCTCGCACGGGCCGCGCTCGCGGCCTGCGAGCGGGAGGCCGGCCAACTCGACGAGTCGGCCGCGTCCCTGGCGGCCGCGCGGCGCTGCCGCGGCCTGATCGAGGAGGACCCCGGTCTGCTGCGCGCCGCGCTGGACGACCTGGCCGGCACCGACAGCCCGCCCGCCGTCGGCGCGACCCTGGAGGACCTCGCCGTCGTGCTGGCCCGGCACGGGCGCAACGACGAGGCGCGCGTGCAGCTCAACGCCGCCGCGGCCGTGTACGCCTCGCTCGGCGCCGACTGGTACCTGGCCAGGGCCGACGCCCGGCTGCGCGCCCTGGGCGTGCGGCGCGGCCGGGCCGGCACCGGAGGGCGGCCCAAGTCCGGCTGGGAGGCCCTGACGCCGACCGAGCTCAAGGTCGCGCGGCTCGTCGCCGAAGGGCGTTCCAACCCCGAGATCGCGGGGGAGCTGATCCTGTCGCCGCGCACGGTGCAGACCCATGTGGCGCACATCTTCGGCAAGCTGGGCGTCCGCTCGCGCGTCGAGATCGCCCGCGAGGCGGCGGGCAAGGACGTCGGCGCACGGCGGTGACGCACGGGCCGCGGCGCAGGCATTCTGACGCCACGACCTAGGGGTGCGTGGTCGGTCCGTGCGGGGTCCTCGTACGGCCGGAAGCCGGTGAACCGCCCCCGTGCCGTCCCCGTGATCCCGGCGAGAACCCGGTCGGCACCGGCCGCCGGGGATCCCGTGGAGGACGACCATGCGCAAGACAGTGAGCGGTGTGTGCGGGGCCCTGCTGGCCCTCGGTGCCGTCGCAGGCTGCTCGATCGGCGGTGACACGCCCGACGGGCCCGGCGCCGCCGCGACGCCCGGGCCGACGTCCGGGGGCGTGAGCCGGGCGCCCGGACCCGAGGGGTCCGCCTCGGTGCTGAAGGCGCCCCACACGTACGGGAACCAGCCCGAGGCCGTCAGCTACGACCCGGCGTCCGCGCCCCTGGGCGGCGGCATCTCCGCGTCCCGGAAGCGGACCGCCACCGGGACCGTGGTGACCCTGTCCGTGACGGGCCTGCTGCCCGGCCACGCCTACGGCGCCCACGTCCACACCAAGCCGTGCGGCGCCCGGCCCGCCGACGCCGGGCCGCACTACCAGCACACCAAGGACCCGGTCACGCCGTCGGTGGACCCGGCCTTCGCCAACAGCCGCAACGAGATCTGGCTCGACCTCACCACCGACGCGTCCGGAGCGGGCACCGCGACCGCCACCGTCGACTGGTCCTTCCGCCCCGGCGAGGCGAACGCCGTGGTGCTCCACGCCGCGCACACCTCCACCATGCCGGGCATGGCGGGCACCGCGGGCAACCGCCTGGCCTGCCTGACGTCGGCCTTCTGAGACCCGCGCGCACGGCGGGGTCCCGCACGCCGTCGGGCGTGCGTGACCCCGCCGTGCGCGGAGGAGCGACGGATCAGCGGGCCGTCGACCCGGCCGAGGAGCTGCCGACCGGACCGCCCAGGTAGCCGTGCTGGACCGCCAGCGCCACGGCGTGGGCGTCGGTGCGCGCGCCCAGGCGGGTGCGCAGCTCGTACAGCAGCGGGCCGAGCGACTTGGGCGCGAGCCCCACGACGGACGCGGACGCGGCGACGGCCCGGCCCTCGGCCAGGCACCCGAGCAGGGCCCGCTGCCGGTCCGAGAGGACGACCGCGGGCCGGGCCTCGCGCCGCAGCCCGCCCATCCAGCCCGAGCGGTACGCGAGTGCCACGGCGTGGGCGCCCGAACGGGCACCGAGCCGCACGAACAGCAGCCGGATCCGCCGCCCGAACTCCTGCTCCGTGAGGTGCAGGTCGCAGCCGATCCGCTGGTGCGGGTGCCCCCGCGCGAGGCCGGCCAGGATCGTGATGTCGAGCGGGGTGACTCCCCGCCCGGTCGAGGTGAGGTGCACGGCGCGCTCCCGGGGCCTTGGGTCCGACGTGGGCTGACGTGCCGGTGGCACGCGCCGGGGACGGCCGCGGTTCAGGGCCCGAGAGGACGGCGCCCGCCCGCGCGCACCTGCGGAGGAGCCGGGCCGGGGCGTCGCGAACCGGCGCCCACGGGGTGGTGAACCGGCCAGTCCGGAACCCCGTGTCCGCAGGCAACGACATCCGAGAGGAACTCTTCCCCATGCCTGTGAAGATGCTCACGCCCCCGGTGGAGGCACTCACGAGGACGCCCGTCAGGCTGCCCGCGACGGGCGTCGGCCTCGTCGTCGGCGCGGTGCGACGGTGCGGGGACCCGCGCGCCTGACGGGCGGCCGATTCCCCACCCGTCAGGGCCGGTTGGCCCGTGTTTCCGGTGTGGCCAGACCCGATTCCCGTGGTTCGGCACCCCGCGCGGCCCTGATGTATACCTTTCTGACGACTGCCACACGAGCCGTGGATCCAGGTTCTTCCGGGACGTGCGCGGGATGCCGATGACGACGAGGAACGGGTGAGACGATGCAGACCCCCGCGATCGGCACGCTGGTGGGACGTACGGCCCAGACGGACCGGATCGCCGGACTCCTGGACGAACTGGCCGCGGGCAAGGGCGGATCCGTCCTCGTCGAAGGCGGCCAGGGAATGGGCAAGTCGGCGCTGCTGTCCTGGGCCGCGGCCCGCGCCGCCGCCCGTGGCTGCCGCCTGATCCGCATGGCCGCGACGGAAATCGGTCAGCGTTTCCCCCTGCGTTCGGTGCGGGAGGCGCTCGACCGCGGCTCGTTGAGCCTCCCCGCCGCGCCGGGTGCGCAGGCCGCGACCGCGGGCGCGGAGCGCTCACCCCTGCTGATCGTCGAGCAGATCATCGGCGCGATCGGCGGCGCCGCCGCACAAGGACCGGTCGCCGTCCTCCTGGACGACGTGCACTGGGCGGACGACGCCACCCTGCTGCTCTGGCACCGGCTCACCCGCACCACGGCGCGCCTCCCCGTGCTCCTGATCGCCTCCGTGCGCACCGGCGCCGCGGACGGCGTGCGCCACGCGCTCACCGACCGCGGCGCCACCGTCCTCGTCCTGCCGCCGCTGACCACCGAGGACGTGGCCGCCCTCGTCGCCGCCGAGTCGGGCGCCGAGCCCGCGCGGGAGCTGAGCGAACGCCTGGACGCCGCCGAGGGCAATCCGCTGTACGTGCGCGAGATGCTCGACGCGCTGTGGCGCAGCGGCGGCATCTTCGTCGCGCGGGAACGGGCCCGGCTCACGGACGAGGCGCGCGGCGACGGCGCCCGCCCGCCCCTGCGCGCCGTCGCCCACCGCTTCGGCGCGCTGCGCCCCGACACCGTCGAGGTGCTGCGCCGGGCGGCCCTGCTGGGCACCGAGTTCACCGCCACCGACCTCGCGGCGGTCACCGGGCGCAGCGTGTTCGCCCTGCTCGGCGCCGTGGAGGACGCGATCACCGCGGGGGTGCTCGTGGACACCGGGGAACTGCTGCGCTTCGGGCACGCCCTGTTCCGCGCCACGCTGTACGACGGCACGCCGGAGGCCGAGCGCACCACCCTGCACCGCGAGGCGGCGCGCGCCCTGTACGCGGCCGACGCGGCACTCGAGCGGGTGGCCGAGCAACTCATGCTGACCGGCGGCGAGTTGGACGACTGGGTCGTCGACTGGCTGGCCGTGCACGGCGAACGCCTCGGCTACCGCTCCGCCGACGTCTGCGTCGAACTCCTGCGGCGCGCCATCGACCAGGTCCCGTCCGACGACAGCCGCTGCCCCGGTCTGGAGGACCGGCTCGCCGCCGTCGCCTACATGCTGCGCCGCCCCGAGAGCCACCGCATCCTGCGCGGACTGCTCGCCCGCACCACGGACGCGGAGCGCAGGTCCCGGTGCGCCGCCTGGCTGGTCGGAGGGATGTTCTGGGAGGGCACCTGGGACGAGGCGCTGGCGGTACTGGACGAGGAGGAGCGCCGCGTGGGCGACCGGCACTCCGCCTGGGGCCAGCGCTTCCAGGCCCTGCGCGCCCTGGCCCTCCAGGGCGCGGGCCGCCACGAGCTGACCGCGGAGGCCGCGGCCCGGGTGTTCGTGCTGCCCGACCGGGTGCGCGACCCCGGGGCGGAGGCGTACGCCAGGCACGCCACCGGCCAGCTGCTCCAGCGCAGGCGCCGCACCGAGGAGGCCGTGGCCGAATGGGACCGGGGCATCGAGATCGGCCGCGAACTCGCCCGCACCGCCCCGGGCGAGCACCAGTACCTGGACGTGCTGACCAGCATGCTCATCTACCGCGCCCTCGCCCTCGGCACCCTGGACCGCCTGGACGAGGCCGTCGGCACGCTCCGGGAGGCCCGCGAGATCGCCCTCGCCGAGGGCGCCGAGGCCCAGCTCGGCAACATCGCCATCAGCAGCGCCGTACTGAACTTCTGGACGGGCGACTGGGACGAGGCGCTGTCCGACCTGGACACCCTCGACGTGGTGTCCGGCGTCGCCTGGCTGCCCGTCCTGCTGCACGGCATCAGCGCGCTCGTGCACGGCTACCGGGGGAACGGGGAGGAGGCCCGCGCCCACGGCGCGCACCTGCGCGACCTGCCGGACCCCGAAGGCATCCAGCGGGCCCACTCCTCGTACCGCATCATGGCCGGCGCGCTCGCGGCGGAGCGTGCCGACCGGCCCCGGGAAGCGCTGGCCGTGCTGCTGCCCACCCTGAGCCCCGAGTACGCGCGCGAACTCGACCAGCGCTACCAGTGGCTGCCCGACGTGGTGCGCCTCGCCCTGCAGACGGGCGACGGGGGAACGGCCCGCGCCGCCACGGCCGTCGCGGTCGCCGAAGCGGACGGCGGCGCCCACCGGGGGCGTACCGCCTCGGCACTGCGCTGCCGCGGCCTCGTCGAGCGGGACGCCCGCCTGACCGCGACGGCCGCCGAGCACTACCGGCAGGCCGGGCGGACGTTCCAGACGGGCCAGGCCCTGGAGGACACCGCGGCCGTCCTGGCCTCCCTCGGCGACGCCAAGGAGGCCAGGCGCAGGCTCGGCGAAGCCGTCGAGTGCTACCGGCGGGCGCGGGCCGAGTGGGCCGTCACCCGCGCCCACGCCCGGCTGAAGGCCCTCGGGGTGCGCCCCGCCGTCGTGCGCGGGGGCGCCGCGGGCCAGCAGCGCACCGGATGGGGCGCGCTCACCCCCGCCGAGCTGAAGGTGGCGCTCCTGGTCGCGCGGGGCCGTTCCAACCCGCAGATCGCCGGGGAGCTCTACCTCTCGCCGCGCACGGTGCAGACGCACGTCTCCCACATCCTGGGCAAGCTCGGCGTGCGCTCGCGCGCGGAAGTCGCCAGGGAAGCCGCCGGATACCTCAACTCCTCCTGAAAACTCGGGGGTTCGTGTCATCCGGGCAGGGAGTGGCCGGCGGGCAGTGCCGCCTTCAGGGTGCGCAGCGCCTGGTACGTCGCCGCCAGCACCGTCTGCTGCGTGAGCCCCAGGTGCTCCGCCGCCGTCCGCACCGACATCCCGCGGAAGTAGACGTGGATCAGCACCGTGCGCTGCTCCCGGGTCAGCCCCCGCAGGGCCTCGCGGACATCGGGCGCCGCCACCCGCTGCTCCGCCGGTCTCTCCGGCAGGGGCGGCCTCTCCAGCGCCATCGCTGACCTCCTCGGGGTGGACCTCGCCCACGGACGTGGAACGGCGCGTGCTGTGCCGGTCCAGCATCACGCGCGGCCCGCGGCCCGGATATCCGCCAACCGGCGGAGGTCGCGTACGCGGTCGGTGAACGGGCGAGCGGCACGGACGCGTCCGGGGCCTGAACCGGCGGGGCCCCGCGGCCGTGCCCGGATGAGTCGCTGTCCCGCAGACCGGTGAGGAACCCGCATGGTCCGGCACGTGCTCCACGTCTCGCCCAGTCACCCCCGGTACCACCGCAGCATCACCGAGGCGCTGGCCCTCGCGCGGACGGACACCATCATCAACGTCTGGCCGGGCCAGTACGCGGAGAACGTCGTGCTGACCGCGCCCGTCACCATCACCGCCGAGGGCGGGCGCGGCACCGTCGTGGTGGAGCCCGCCGCGGGCAGCGCCGTCGTCATGAAGGCCGCGCGCGCCACGCTCAGCGGGGTGATCCTGCGCGGCGGGGACGACGACAGCGCCGTGGTGGACGTCCCCGCGGGCCGGCTGCACCTGGACGACTGCGAGGTGCACGGCAGCGCCTGGGCGGCGGTGCTGGCCCGCCGCGACGCGGGGGTCTCGCTGCGCGGCTGCCGGGTGGAGAACCCGGCGGGCTCCGGCATCGTCGCCACCGGCACCGCACGCGCCGTCGTCGAGCGGACCGCGATCGAGCGGATCGGCGCCTCCGCCGTGTACGCGGGCGAGGACGCCTCCCTGGAACTCCTGGACTCCACGGTCGCGGGCGCGCGGGGCAACGGCCTGGTCGCCACCGACCGGGCCCGCGGCGTCGTCGAGCGCTGCGACGTCTCCGGCACCGAACAGCCCGCCGTGGTCGTGCAGAAGGACAGTGCCGTACGCATCGCCGACTCCCACGTCCACGACACCAAGGACGTCGGCATCTACCTCACCGGCACCGGAGAGACCGAGGTCGAGGACTGCCGCGTCAGCGACACCGGCGGACACGGCCTCCAGGTGGCGAACGGCGCCGCGCCGCACGTGCGGCGCACCCGCGTGACCCGGTCGCGCGGCAGCGGCCTGCACATCGGTTCGCGCGCCCAGGGCCGGTACGAGGAGTGCGAGATCGAGGACGCCGGAGCCACCGCCCTGTGGGTGGGCGGCCAGAGCGACCCCGTGCTCGACACCCTCCTGGTGCGCGACTGCAGCGGTACCGGAGTCACGCTCGCCGACGAATCGACGGCGACCATGAGCAAGTTGACGGTACGTCACGTACAAGAGCACGGCATCGTCATCCGGGACGGCGCCAACCCGCTGGTGCGCTCCTCCACCGTCACCGACTGCTCGGGCCACGGCATCGTCGTCATCGCGGGCGGCCGGGGGCGCATCGAGGACTGCACGGTATCCGAGACGCGCTACGCGGCCCTGCGCACGGCCGACGGCGGCCACCCGTACGTCAGCGGCACCCGCGTCACGGGCGGCCCGGACGTCGGCGTGCTCATCGGGGCCGGCGGACAGGGCGCGCTGCGCGACTGCGACATCGAATCCGCCGGCGTCGACGGCCTCACCGTCGAGAAGGACGGCGACGTCACCGTCAGCCGCAGCCGCGTCCGGGACTGCAAGGGCAACGGCGTACGCCTCGCCGAAGGCGCCCGGGGCTCCCTCATGTCGTGCGAGATCACCGGCAACGCGGGCGACGGCGTCCTCGTGGCCAGCACCGAGCCGATCGTGGTCCGTGACTGCGTGACGCGCGACAACGGCCGCTCCGGCGTGCGCCAGACCGTGCCGGGGCCCCGGCTGAGCGTGGAGGACCTGGAGAGCGAGGGCAACGCGCAGGCCGACTCCTTCGGCACGGCGGAGGCGGTCGGTGAACGCCGCGAGCCGCAGCCGGAACCCGGTGCGGGGGAGCCCCCGCGGACGCCGGCGGGCGAGCCGCCCGCGACCGGGCCGTCCCCGGCCGCCGCGCACCCCTCCGCGCCCGCCACCGCGTCCGGTTCCGTCGACGGGCTCCTGGAGAAGCTGGAGGGCCTGGTCGGACTGGCCGCGGTCAAGAAGGAGGTCGCCACGCTGGTCAACCTCACCCGGCTCGCCAAGCGCCGCGCCGAAGCCGGGCTGCCCGGGCTGCCCATGGGCCGCCACCTGGTCTTCTCCGGCCCGCCCGGCACCGGGAAGACCACGGTCGCCCGGCTCTACGCGGGCATCCTCGCCGGGCTCGGCGCGCTCAGCAGCGGCCACGTGGTCGAGGTCGCCCGGGCCGACCTGGTGGCCCAGATCATCGGCGGCACCGCCATCAAGACCACCGAGAAGTTCAACGAGGCCAAGGGCGGCGTCCTCTTCGTCGACGAGGCGTACACCCTCGTCAGCGGCGCCGGCGCGGGCGGCGGGCCCGACTTCGGCAAGGAAGCCATCGACACGCTGGTCAAGCTGATGGAGGACCACCGGGACGAGGTCGTCGTCATCGCCGCCGGATACACCCACGACATGCGCAAGTTCATGGACGCCAACCCCGGTCTCGCGTCCCGCTTCACCCGCACCGTCGAGTTCGAGAACTACGAGCCCGCCGAAATGGTCACCATCGTCGAGCAGTTCTGCGCCTCGCACAGCTTCCGGCTCGAAACCGAGGGGCACGACGCACTCGCCTCCTACTTCGGGGCCATCCCGCGCGGCGACGACTTCGGCAACGGCCGCACCGCCCGCAAGGTGTTCGAGGAGATGGTGGACCGCCAGGCCCACCGCCTCGCCGAACAGGCCGACATCGACGCCGACGCCCTCACCCGGCTGCACGCCGCCGACGTCCCCGAGGTGCCCGGCGCCGGGATCGGCGCGGGCTCCGGCAAGCGCGACGCCCAGGGCTCGGCCGAGGTCCTCGCCGAACTCTCCTCCATGGTCGGCCTCGCCTCCGTCAAGCGCGAGGTCACCGACCTGGTCAACCTCCTCGGCTCCGTGCAGCAGCGCAGGGCGGCCGGGCTGCCCGCGCCCTCGGTCAGCCGCCACCTGGTCTTCTCCGGGAACCCCGGCACCGGCAAGACCACCGTCGCCCGCCTGTACGCCAAGCTGCTGACCTCGCTCGGCATCCTCCAGCGCGGACAGCTGGTCGAAGTGGGCCGCGCCGACCTGGTCGGCGAGTACGTCGGACACACCGCGCAGCGCACCAAGGACTCCTTCGACCGCGCCCGCGGCGGACTGCTCTTCATCGACGAGGCGTACGCCCTGCTGCCGCCCGGGGGCGGCGGCACCGACTTCGGCAGGGAGGCCATCGACACGCTGGTGAAGCTGATGGAGGACCACCGGGACGAGGTCGTCGTCATCGCCGCCGGATACACCGACGAGATGAAGTCCTTCATCGCCGCCAACCCGGGCCTGTCCTCCCGCTTCACGCAGTGGATCGAGTTCGACGACTACGCGGCCGACGAACTCCTCACCATCCTCACCAGCCAGGCGGCCAGGAGCGGTTACGAACTCCACGAGCAGGCCGCCGAGATGCTCCGCGCCTACTTCCAGGCCACGCACGACGGCCGGGTCTCCGGCAACGGACGCTACGCCCGCAAGGTCCTGGACGCCATGATCACCGCACACGCCCGCCGCATCAGCACCGTCTCCGCCCCCTCGGTGGCGGACCTCAGGTCGCTCCTGCCGCAGGACGTCACGCCCGTACGCCAGTGAGCGGGGTACGGGCCGCGGTCCGTGAACCCGTCCGGCCGCGGGGGAGTGCACCACACACAGGGAAGGTCGATGAGGACGATGGAGAGTCACGAGGTGGACGCGAGATGACTACCGACCGGCGCGGAGTCAGGGGGCCCGGGCCCGCCCTGGCCGCGATCGTGGTCGCCGGGCTGCTGGCCGGGGCCCCCGGAGCAGCGGCCCTGGAGGCCTCCGGCACGACGGCGCGGGCCGGTGCCCCCGGCGCGGTCCCCGAGGCGGCCGGGAAGGCGGTGAAGTACTACGTCGTCACCAAACTCCCCAACGGGGAGCCGGAGTTCCTCTTCGCCATCGCGGAGAAGGTGCTCGGCGACGGCAACCGGTTCAACGAGATCTTCACCCTCAACAAGGGCAGGCCCCAGCCGGACGGCGGCGTGATGCGCACCGCCACCAACATCGCGCCCGGCTGGATCCTGGTGCTGCCCGCCGACGCGAAGGGCCCGGGCGTCCAGCAGGGCGTCCTGCCCACGACCACGCCGCCGCGGACCGCGGGCTCGGCCCCGCCCGACGCCGCCGCCGACCCGGCGCCCGCCCCCGCCCAGTCCCCGCCGCAGCCACGGG